>JBBRTL010000062.1:0-13290 GCA_038244445.1 Vulcanimicrobiales bacterium | reverse complement strand
TCCCCGGAGACGATGCTCTCGCCCGGCACGCCGAGCACGGTCGCCGACGCGATCGCGAAGCACGAGAACGATCCTGGCGCGATGGCGAAGGCCGTCGTCGGGAACGTGATGCGTACGCGCTACGGCGATGCCGGTGACTCGTTCGGGCCGGCCGCCGCATTCGACGTGCTCGACCTCGATCCGCAGAAGGTCGCGACGGTGCGCGCTAGCGTGAAAGCGCTCAACGACGCGATGACCGGAGCGGCTCGCGATTCCGGCGTACGCGCGGCGCTGCGTGACGACATCGACTCGGTCGACGGCATGGTCCGCTTCCCGCAATCGAAGGGCCTCCCATGGCATGCAGACCGCCCCGCGATCGCGACCTACGACGCGCTCGCGAAGGATACGCGACTCGGCGACGGCGTGCGCGCGAAGGCGCTCGCTGCGGAGCGCGATGTCGATGCGCTCGTGCTCGCACATCGCGAGAGCCATAGCTTCGCGCCGTTTGGCGGTAGCGACTATTCGGATGCCGCCGGTCCGACGGTCCATCTTCCGACCGCGAAGAACCAGATCGATCCATGGGCGCCGGCCATCAGCGAGACCGACAACGCGTTCTACAAAGCTACCGACGCGAGCGACCTCGTGAACGCACTGGCGTAGTCATGCCGCCTCGCGTACGACAGGTATTTCGCATGTTTAAGCGCGCGGGCTTCATCTACGTGTACGTGGGCTCGCGCGGGAGCCATCATCAGTTCCGCAACCCGGATACTGGCGACAAGCATACCATTGCCGGCAATCCGTCGAAGGAACTGGGTAAGGACTCGTGGGAATCGGTCCAGGCGATCCTCCGATCGCGGGAGAGGCAGTCGTGACGTTTACCGCACTCATCGAACCAACCCGCACGGGGTATTCCGGATATTTTCTCGAGTTCGGCGGTCGCATTATCGCCGTTGGCGATACCCCGGATGAGGTCGCGACCTTCTTGCAAGACGCCGCAGTTGACATGCTCGAAGACATGCGGTCGAAGGGAGAAGAACTCCCTTCATCCGGCCTGATCATCCGCCGCCTGGAAGTCGCGTAGGCGCAACCGCTTCCAGGGTTTCCGGCTCTATCGTGGTAGAGCCGGGGGGTGTCAACACGTTCGGTGCTCATCCACTACGACGTCTTCAAGAATGCCGGCAGCTCCGTCGATCGGATGCTCGAGTCGGCCTTCGGGGCGGGCTGGATCGCCTACGATCCGGTCGAGACGTACGGTCACATCATGCCGCTCGAACCGCTCGAGGCCTTCATCGCGGAGCATCCGGAGATCGCGGCGATCTCTTCGCACATCGCGCGCCCGCCGGTGCCGCAGGTCGCGGGCGTGACCGCGTATCCGGTCGTCTTCGTGCGCCATCCGACGTTGCGGGCCGCGTCGATCTACAAGGACGCCCGCAAACGGTTGCTAGCCGGACGCGACACCTTCGCCGAGTTCATCCGTTGGCACGTCCGTCAAGTCGATTCGCTGGTCACCAACTATCAGACGATGTTGCTCGCCGGCGCGCAGCCCGACGAAGATGGCACGCTCCCGCGCGTCGACGAGACGCTGCTCGAAGAGGCGCTCGCGTTTCTCGGCAACTTGCCTGCGTTCGGCCTCGTCGAACGGTTCAACGATTCGCTTGCCGATCTGCGCGATTGGCTCGGACCGGTCTTTCCGCAGATCGACTGGTCACCGCCGCCGAGCAGGGGCGAGGGCGCGGAACTCGCGACCGTCGACGCGATCCGTGCCGACCTCGGCGAAGAGACCTACGCGATGTTGCTCGCCGCAAATGCCTACGACATGCGCCTGTACGACTCGGCGTTACGGCTCTTCGAGGAACGCCGCCGCTAGGATTTCCCCGGCCGAGCGACGATTTCACGGAGTATGAAACGTGCGCTCTTCGTGTTGCTGCTGGCGCTCCTCGCCGGCGGCCCGCTCTTCGCTCGCGCCGCGGAACCCGTGGCCGGCCCACCGCTCGAAACCGCCGATGCGGTCACTCAGCATATCGTCACGATCGACGGCAAGCCGATCGCCTACACCGCCCGTGCCGGAACGTTGGCACTGCGCGACGGCAACAACGTCGAGACGGCGCGCGTCTTCTACACCGCCTATACGGTGGCAGGGCCGAATCGACCGGTCACGTTCGTTTACAACGGCGGTCCCGGTAGTTCGACCATGTGGCTGCGGATGGGCTCGTTCGGACCCGTCCGCGTCGCGGCCGCGAACGGGACCTCGGGCGGCCCGGCACCGTATCGGATCGAGGACAACCCGAACAGCTTGCTCGACAAGACCGATCTCGTCTTCATCGACATGCCGGACTCGGGCTTCGGGCGCATCAGCCCCGGCAAAGAGAAGATGTTCTTCGGGGTCGATCAGGACGTCGCGGCATTCGGCCAGTTCATCTCCACCTATCTCTCGCGCTTCGATCGCTGGAACTCGCCGAAGTTCTTGTTCGGAGAATCCTACGGCACGACGCGCTCCGCAGCGCTCTCCGATTATCTGCTCGGAAAAGGCATCTTTCTCAACGGCGTGGTCCTGCTCTCGTCGATCTTGAACTTCGGTCTGGATTACGGCAACGGCGATCCGATCGCGGCCGGAGACTGGGCCTACGTGCTCTATCTGCCGACGGAAGCCGCGACCGCCTGGTATCACAAGCGTGCGGTCGGCGCATCCGGCGATCTTCCGACATACTTGCGCGAGGTCGAGAGCTTCGCGCTCGGCGAGTATCTCGACGCATTGGACAAGGGCGATACCCTGAGCGCCGGCCGGCGCGACGACGTCGTGCGCAAGCTCAGCAACTATCTCGGCCTACGACAGCAGTTCGTGCGGAACGCGAACCTGCGCGTATCGTACGACCGGTTTCAGCACGAGTTAGTGCGGAGCACGGGGCAGGTAGTCGGACGCCTCGACGGACGCTTCGCCACCGACGACCTGGATCGCGCCTCGCTCGAAGGTCCGGCCTGGGATCCGACCGACTCCGCGATCGACGGCGCCTACACCACGGCGATCAACCAATACCTGCGGGTGACGCTCGGGTACAATCCGTCGATCCCGTATCGCACCAACATCTACGACATCATCTACGCGAACGGCAACTCCTGGGACTTCGCACACGACCGCCGGTACCCGACCAACGTCGCGCCCGACCTGGCCGACGCGATGAACCAGAACCCGAACCTCAAAGTGTTTTCGGCGAACGGCTACTACGACTTCGCGACGCCGTTCTTCGCGACCGAATACACGCTCAAGCATCTCAACCTGAGCCCACGTCTCCAGAACAACATCACGTATGGGTTCTACGAATCCGGGCATATGGTGTACCTGAACGATTCAGCGCTCGCACAATTCAAATCCGATCTGTCGCGTTGGTACGACGCGGCGTTGGGACACTAGGGGAGAACCATGAACGCACGCACTCTCGCTGCGACGCTCGCGGCCGCACTACTCCTCGGCGCGACGCCCGCGCCAAAGCCACCGGCGATTCCGGCGGTCGATCCCGACTCCGTCACCCACGCCGTCGCGCACGTCAGCGGTTCGGCGATCGCCTACACCGCCCGCGCCGGCACGATCACGCTGCGCGATAGCAAGGACCGGATCACCGGGCGGATGTTTTACACCGCCTTCATCAAGGACGGTGGCGACCCGGCGCGACGGCCGGTCACGTTCTTCTACAACGGCGGCCCCGGCAGCTCGAGCGTCTGGTTGCGGATGGGCTCGTTCGCTCCGTTGCGCGTGCAGACCGCAAACGACAAGTCCATTCCAAATGCGCCGTTCAGTCTGATCTCCAACAATTACAGCCTGATCGACAAGAGCGATCTGATCTTCGTCGACGCGCCGAATACCGGCTTTAGCCGCGTGCTCGGGGTCGGCGATCCCAAGGACTTCATGGGGATCGACCAGGACGGACGCGCGTTCACCCAGTTCGTCCAGCGCTACATCACGCAGTTCGGCCGCTGGAACTCGCCCAAGTTCCTGTTCGGCGAATCCTACGGCACGACGCGCGATTGCGTGCTGGTGAACATGCTGCAGGACGCCGGCGTTCAGGTCAATGGCGTCGTGCTGCTCTCGTCCGTGCTCAACTTCGGATTGGGCGGCGGTCCGGTCGCGGGCGGCGATTGGACGTACGTCGGCTATCTCCCGACCGAGGCCGCGACCGCGTGGTTCCACCATAAGGCCGGCCGCGGCAAGAGCCTGGTCTCGTTCGTCGCCGAAGTGAAGGCCTTCGCGGGCGGGCGCTATCTGCACGATCTCGCGCAAGGCGCCGATCTGAGCGCGAGCGCATTCGATGCCGACGTCGCACGCATGCACGACTATCTCGGCCTCTCCGAGGCGTACATCCGCGAATCGAATCTGCGGATCCCCTATTCGCGCTTCGAGAAAGAGCTGCTTCGTAACCAGTCGACCGTGGTCGGCCGCTACGACGGCCGCTACACCACCTACGATCTCGACGTGAACGCCGACCGGCCCGACTGGGATCCCTCCGACGTCGGCATCTCGGGCGCGTTCGTCGCACTCGGCAATCGGTACATGCGCGATACGCTCGGCTATCACACGAACCTTCAATATCGACCGACCGCGTACGGCGAACTCGGCGCGCCGTGGGATATGCATCACGACGGCAATGACCCGCCGGCCAACGTCGCGCCGGATCTCGCGATCGCCATGACCACCAACCCGCACCTGCACGTGTTCTCGGCGAACGGCTATTTCGATTTCGCGACGCCGATGTATACGACAGAATATACGCTCCGGCACCTCGGCCTCAATCCCGCGCTTCAGAAGAACATCACGTTCGGCTTCTATCCGTCGGGGCACATGGTCTATCTCAATCCGGCGGCGCTCGCGACGTTCAAGTCCGATCTTGCCCGCTGGTACGACAATGCGCTGTGAGTGAGGCGCGCAGGGCGGCTCACGTACTGCGCTTCGGGCTCACCGTCCCGTACACGCTGGTCGCGCTCGTCTGGGGACTCGTCTGGGGCGGGCGTCTGACCTGGCATCCCGGCTGCTTCATCGAATGCAGCGGCATGCGCGGCGGCTACCCGCGCGCCGGCCTCACGATCGGATCGCTCTGGCTCTGCGGCGGCTTGAACGGCGAGCGCCGACTGGCGCACGAGGCCGTGCATGCGACGCAGTGGGCGATCTTCGGGCCGCTGCTTCCGCCGCTTTATTGGATCGCGGAACTCGTCGGCCCGCACGAACGCAATCCGTTCGAACGCTGGGCCGGTCTACGCGACGGTGGCTATCTCCCGTAAGGGATCTGCGAAGATCAACCCGTTCCGGCCTCGATAGCGAGCGTGCCGGCAACCGTATCCAGCGTCGCATCCGCGCCGATCGGGAGCGTCCACTGTTCGCCCTCGTGTCCGATCGGCGCGCCGAGCAGCACCGGCACTTCGAGATCTGCGAGCCGGTCGACGAGCACGTGCGCGAGCCGCCGCTCGGGCGCTGCATCTTCGGCCGCATCGCAGTTCGAGAACGTTCCGAGCACGATTCCGGCCGCGCGAGAGAAGCTCGCGCTCGCCCGCAACTGCGTGAGCATCCGGTCGATCCGGTACGGCGCCTCGTCCACTTCCTCGAGAAAGACGATCGCATCCGCACAATCGCTCTCGTACGGCGTCCCGACCATCGCCGCCATCAGCGAGAGATTTCCGCCCGCGAGCCGTCCGTGCGCGCGGCCTGCACGGATCGAACGCGGGCGTTCGACCCCAAGCAGACCGATCGGCGCGTTCGAGAACATCGCGCGCTCGAGCCACGCGCGTTCCATCGGACCGAGCGCGAGCGCCACGACCGGACCGTGAAAGGTGATGACGTCCGTGCGCGCCGTGCAGACGTTCAGCAATGCCGTCAGGTCGGAGTAGCCGAGAAGCACTTTCGGATGGGCGCGCAGTGCGTCGTAGTCGACCAGATCGAGCAGACGCGTCGTCCCATATCCTCCGCGCACCGCGAAGATGCCGCGGATTTCCGGATCGCGCAGGGCCGCGTTGATATCCGCTGCGCGCTCGGCATCGGTGCCGGCCAGATAGCCGTGCCGCCCGAGCACGTGCTCGCCGCGGACCGCGCGCAGGCCGAGCGCCTCGACACGTTCGACCGCCGCCGTTAAGTCGGACTCGGCGGCCAGCGGACCGGCCGGAGCGATCAGGGCGACCGCGTCGCCTCGGCGCAATGCGGGAGGACGGATCATGCTTTCAACAACGCGACGCGTTCCGGATAGATCGGGCGATTGACGATCCGGCGGAGCGCATCGGCCTGCGCCGTTAGCGCGAGATCGGAGAATCGCGCAAACGCCTCGCGCTCCGCCTCGCCTTCCGCAAAGCGTTCGTTCTGTTGGAGGTCGACCGTCCCGTCGACTTTGAGAAAACGAACGTACCGGCCGTCGTCGTCGAAGCCGGTCTCGACCAATCCCGCATCTTCGAAGATCCGGACGGCCGCACTGACGGTGCGCTCGTTGGCCTTGTCGAGTTCCAACGTTCGCGAGATGTCGACGAACGTCGAGCGCAGTTCGCCGCCGTGGGCCATGCCCTTCATCCCGCGATAGAGTTCGCGCAGCACGGGGAGATTCGGCGCGTCGCGATCGATGATGAACTCGTTGATGCGCTTATCGGCATCGCCGTAGAGCAGATGGATCTCGGCCGGCAGACCGTCGCGCCCGGCCCGGCCGGCCTGCTGGTTGAACCCGGTGAAGTCGAAGTTGAGGTGATAGAGCGCGACGTGTCGGACGTCCGGCAGATCGATGCCCTCGCCGAACGCCGAGGTCGCGATCACGATGCGGATCTCGCCCGCCCGGAAGAACCGCTCGACCTGCAGACGATCCTCGGTCGGCATGCCGGCGTGATAGAACATCACGGTATCGCCGAGCCGCTTGCGCAGACCGTCCGCGACCTTCTGTGCTTCGGTCCGCGACATGCAGTACACGATCGCCTTGCCGTCATCCGATCGATCCAGCAATTCGGCGAGATAGCCGATCTTGTCCTTGGTGCCGCGCGCATCGATCATGCCGAGATTCTCGCGCACGGTCGGATCGATGACCCAGGCGTCGATCCGGAGTTCGCGCACGACGTGTTCGAAGGCCGCGTCGCCCGCGGTCGCGGTCAACGCCAACACCTGGGGCGAGCCGAGCGAGGCGATCGAGGTGCCGAGCTTGCCGTAGGCCGGCCGATGCTTGGATTCGTAGAGATGGTGTGCTTCGTCGACGACGACCAACCGCGGAACGCTCGGACCGGCGAACGCTTCGCGATGGAACGTCAGGAACTCCGGGGTCGCGAGGATGATGTCCCACGAGCCGTCCTCGAGCGCGGCGAAGAGCGCGGACCGTTCGTCGGGCGAGATCGAGCCGTTCGCGCGCAGGATGCGCAGCCCGAACGGATCGAGCTTGCGCGTCAGCGCTTCGTACTGATCGTTGGCGAGCGCGCGCAGCGGATAGATCACGAGCGTCTTCTCGCCGTGCGCGAGCGCCCGTCGCGCCGCCGTCAGTTGAAAGCAGAACGACTTCCCGCGACCGGTTCCGAGCACCGCGAGCGTGTTCTTACCGGCATCGACCCGTTCCAGGACGTCGAGTTGGGCGCGATGCGGACGGTGCTCCCCGAGGAGCGCCCGGATCAAGGCTTCGTCGTCGCCGCGGACCCGTTCGCGGTCCGCGCCGGCCGTGGTCGCATCGAAGGCTGCGACCCGCTTGCGCCAGACGAAGATGTTGACGCCGCGATGCTTCTCTCCACCCCCGGTGAGCGAGGCGACGCGCGCGCCGTAGGGCGTGCCCTCGTCGAAGACCGAGGCAATCTCGCGCGCGATCTCCTTACGGATGTAGCCGACGTGCAGATTGCCGAACCGAACCGCGATCGCGTTCGGATCGTACTCGTTCTCCGGTTGCCGGATCAACTCGAGTTCGGCGCCTTCACGCAGCCCCGCAAGCATGTCCTGACGTCCCTCGAACGAGACCCCGACGATCTTGGTATAGAACGTCTCCGCATCCGCGATCCCCGAAAACGGTTCGCGCCGCAAGAACTCCTCGCGACGCAAAAACGCATCCGCAATAAATGCAGACGCGCTAGCATCATCACGAGCATCGCCACTTGTCATCCCGAGCGTAGGGAGCAAAGCGACCGCAGTCGAGGGACGAGGACCAAGCGCTGCCAGCGCCCGCTCGAACGCCGCCTCCGACTTGGTCGGAGACGGCATCGCGCGATTACTTCTGCTCGTCGGTCTCGACGGCTTCGGCATCGGTCGGCGGTTCGATGACTTCTTCTTCCGATGCCGCGGGGGCGGTCGGTTCGAAGCCTTCGAGGTTGAGCTTCACCTCTTCGTGCCCTTGATCGTAGGCCGCGTCGTGCAGCCCTTGGTTCTGAGCATCGAGCGGATCGACGTCGTCGTCGTAGCGCTCTTCGGTCTCCGGCTCTTCGAGCGCGGTCATCGCACCCGACTCGTCCCGCGTGCGCTTGTAGCGCGTCGGTCCGGTCGAGGGCTGACGCGTCGACTTCGCCTTATCGCGACGCGCCCGACGGGCGGCCACGATATCTTCGCGGGCCTGTCCGCCGCGGCTCTGAAGGGCGACCGCGTCCGCGCGCGAGCGCGGGGTCGTCGTCCGGTCGGCCGAAAGGCCGGCCGCGCGCCGGGCCGTCGCTGCCGCCATCTGGCGTTCGCGGAACTTCAGGACGAGCGGAGCGGAGTAGAAGATCGAGTGGTAGCCGCCCGAGCAGATACCGACGAGCAGCGCGAACGCGAAGTTCTTGAGGGATGCACCGCCGAGCGCGAGCAGGGCGACCAGCGTGATCACGACGGTCGCGAGCGTGTTGAACGAACGCGTCATCGTCTGCTTGATCGACTCGTTGACGATCTTGTCGTAGGCCTCGCCCGCCATCACCTTGGTGTTCTCGCGGATACGGTCGAGGATGACGATCGTGTCCATGACCGAGTAGCCGATGACGGTCAGAACCGCGGCCAAGAAGGCGTCGTCCGCGCGCGCATCGACGAGCGCGTAGATGCCGATCATCATCGCGGCATCGCGCACGAGCGCGATGACGGTGACCAGGCCGAAGATGTAGTTCCAGCCGAAGCGGAACGCGATGTAGAGGAACTGGATGGAGAGCGCGATGATCAGCGCCAAGAGGGCGTTGCGCAAGTACTCGCCACCGAGCGAGGCCTGGACCGAGGTGATCGCCGAGCGCGTGCGATCGACCGGCGCGACCTTAGCGAGCGCGGCGTACAGGTCGGACGAGTTGTCGGCAAACGAGGTCTGCGTCTGGATCGAGACCTGGTCGCCCTTATCGCCGAGGGTCGTGATCTTCTCTTCGTTGAGATTCAAGCCGACGAGCGCGGCGCGCACGTCGGTCGTGGTGACCGGCTTGGTGAAGGCTGCGGTGACGTCGGTGCCGCCCGTGAACGAGAGGCCGAGTCTGAGCGCGTGCGAAGGCTGGAAGCCGCCACCCGGCGCGGTGACCGAGTGGTAGATCATCGCTGCGAAACCGAGCGCGATGATGAGGTACGAGATCGTCGAGACGGTCTTGAACCACCCGACGATGTTCCAGTTCAGTTTACGAAACAGCATCGCTTATGCACCCGCCTTGGAGAAGATACCGACTTCGTCTTTTTTCACGCCATAGAGTTCCGGCGCGGTCGCAATGTCGTTGTCGACCAGCACGTCCACGAAGAACCGCGTGATGAACACGGCCGTCACCAGCGAGAACACGGTCCCCCAGAAGAGCGTGAATGCGAAGCCCTTGACGGTACCCGTCCCGAGCAAGAACAGCACGCCCGCGCCGACGATGGTCGTGAAGTGGCTATCGAAAACGGCCGAGAAGGCGCGGGTGAAGCCGACGCGCACCGCGGCGCGCATGTTCTTGCCGTGCCAGAGTTCTTCTTTGAGCCGTTCGAAGATCAGGACGTTCGCGTCGACCGCCATACCGATCGAGAGCACGAAGCCCGCGATGCCGGGCAGGGTCAAGGTCGCCTTCGAGGAGGCCAGCAATGCGAGCATCATCAGCACGTACACGACCAGCGCGAGGTCGGCCAGGAAACCCGGCAGACGGTACACGAGGATCATGAAGAGCATGACGACGATCAAGCCGCCGATGGATGCGTAGAGCGACTGCTTGAGGTCGATCGCGCCGAGCGTCGGCCCGATCGATTCTTTTTCGATCACCTTCACACCGACCGGCAGTGCACCGGCGTTCAACTCGTTGGCGAGCGTGATCGTCTCTTCTTGGGTGAACGACCCGGTGATCTCGCCGCTGTCGGAAATCGCGCCGTTGAGCGTCGGGGCCGAGACGTAGCGATGATCGAGGAAGATGCCGAGCGGCTGACCCAGGTGCGTCGAGGTCAACTTATAGAAGCGCGCCGCATCCTTCGTCTGGAACAGCACGTCCGGCTGGCCGCTCTGCGAAAAGCTGGCTTGGGCCGATTTTAGGTCCTTGCCCGAGTAGACGACCGGGCCGCCCTGCGCGTAGGCCGTCACCGCCAGGTATTTTTCGGCGGCGTCGCGCTGCGCTTTCGGAACGCTCGGACCGGCAGCGAGCACGCGGAGCGCCGCTTCGCCGTTCTGCATGACGTCCGGCGGCACGATCTTGAAGTCGAGGACGGCGACCTGCTTGATCAGCTTCTCGGCCTGGTCGGGGTCTTTGACCGCCGGCAGATCGATCAGGATGCGGTCGGTACCGACCTTGCTGATGGTCGGTTCGGTGACGCCGATGCCGTTGATACGGCGATCGATCACTTCGACGGTCTGCTCCTGCTCGGTCGTGCCGACCTTCGGCACCTCGGCCGTCGGCATCAGTTGGACGAGCAGACGCGCGCCGCCCTGTAGATCGAGGCCGAGACGGATCGTCTTGGTGACCGGGTTGATCGCCAACCATGAGATCACGACGATCGCGATCACGACCAGCGCCTTGAACGGCGCCTTGAGATTGTTCCAGTTCATAAACCGTACTTCAAAGATACTTCAAGAAAAAGCGGCGCCGCGGCACGGGTGTGCCGGGCGTCAAACCCACAAAGTGTAGCAAGCCGGGTTCCGGCCGTCAAACGGGGAGCGGCGGTCCTTTCTTCAACACCAGCGCGGGTTGTAACTGCAGGTCGGCGGGCAGTTCGGCGTATCCGAAGACCTCGAGCGGAAGGCCCGACCTGCCGAGAAACTCGGCGAGGAGCGGCCGGAGGCTCCCGCCGCAGACCAGCGCCGGCTCCGGCGGGCCATCTTGGAGATACGCCTCGAGGTGCTCGACGAGGGTCCGGACGGCCTCCGGGTCGGGCGCGCCCTCCTCGGCCCACGCCCGGGTCAGCTCGCGTTCGAAAGCCGGATCGAGGATCGCGGGCTCGAGGCGCACCAGACCGCGACGCCGGAGGGCCTGCGGCACCAGGCTCCGGCGGGCGGCCTCGGCCAGCTCGCGCGGCTCCCGGGCGCCCGACTCGAGCATCGCCTCGAGGGTGGCGACCGGGTCGCGCGGCCAGACCCGCTCCCGGAGCAAACTGCCGAAGGCCCGATGGAGCGCGACCAGCGGCACCCCGTCCGGCCCGCCGATCTCCTTGACGATGGCCGGGATGCTCGCGCGCAGGTGTTCGAGTAGGGTCTGCAGCTCCTGACGCCCGAGCAGGGCCGCAGCGTGGGTACGAGCCGCCTCGGCCAAGTGCGAGCCCAGGACCGAGATCGGATCGAAGACCAGCGCGCCTGCGTCCTGGGCCCGCTCGCGTAGCTCCGGCGGGATCCAGGCGGCCGGCAGATCGTAGACCGGCTCGCGGGTCGCTTCGAATCCGAGCCGCTCCAAAACGCCCGCGTCGGCGACCGCGAGGACCCGCGCAAGATCCAGGCGGCCGCCGCCGACCGCTTCGTCGCGAACGCGGATGCCGTAGGTATCCGGATCGCGCTCGAGATCGTCGCGCAGACGCACGCCGGGAAGCACGACCCCGATCTCGGTCGCAAGCGCACGACGGACTTCGCCGACCCGATCGAGCAGTGCGTCCGCGAGCGGCGATGCGAGCAACTGCGCGAGGTTCGCACCGATCTCGATCGCGATCGCGTCGACGCCGACCAGCCCGAGCGCGAGTTCCGGTCGGCGCATCGCACGGCGCTTGGCCTCGGCGCGCGCGCCCGCATCGTCGGCCGCTTCTCGCTGCGCGCGTCGGCGCGCGACCTCGGCCAGACCGAACGCGCACGCGCCGAGCGAGAAGAACACCAGATGCGGCAGGCCGGGCACGAGCGCGAGCGCGACCAGCAACCCGCCCGCGCCGCGTACCGGCTCCGGGCGCGCGAGCAGTTGCGAGGCGAGATCGCTGCCGAGCGAGCCCTGCGAGGCGACGCGCGTCACCATCATGCCCATCGCGATCGAGATCAGGAACGCCGGCAACGTGGTCGCGAGCGCGTTCCCGATCGAGAGCAAGGCGAACGTCTGTAACGCATCGGCCGGCGACATGCCGTGATAGAATATCCCGACGATCGCTCCGCCCGCCAGATTGAGCGCGACGATGACGAGCGCCGCGACCGCGTCGCCTTTGACGAACTTGCCGGCGCCGTCCATCGCGCCGTAGAAGTCCGCTTCGCGCCCGACCGCTTCGCGCTTGCGTCGGGCCGCTTCGCCGTCGAGCGCGCCGGCGTGCAGATCGGCGTCGATCGCCATCTGCTTGCCGGGCATCGCATCCAGCGTGAAGCGGGCCGCGACTTCGGCGACGCGCTGCGAACCACTCGCGATCACGACGAACTGGATCGTGACCAGGATGATGAAGACGATCAGGCCGACGACCAGGTTGCCCTGCACGACGAACGCGCCGAAGGCCGGGATGATCGCCCCGACCTCACCCGGTGCCGCACCGTGCGTCAGGATCAAGCGCGTCGCCGAGACGTCGAGTGCGAGCCGGAAGAGCGTTGCGAGCAAGAGTGCCGGTGCGAACGCTAATATTCCGCCTAGCGCGCCATGTACATTTTCCGCTCAGGCCCAGAGAAGCGTGATCGCTAAGCCGACCCGTGCGGAACTCGCCGTACATATTCGAGTGTCGAATGCGTGTACATTTACTCGCCGAGTACGTGGAGTCGTTCACAAGTGGCCGATGCGACCGGCGCAGCGTCGTGTGACAATCGGCGCATCTCTGAAGCCGCAGCGGGGCCTTGCACTTCAAATGCAGTAGTGCGACGATTCGGGGGTCAACTCTCTGATTTGAGGGTCACCGCTTTGAACCGGGTTTCTTGGAGTCATAGCGTTACGTTCGAGGTATGCCATTGTCTGATTCCGACGGCCTCAAGCGCTGGGGTAGCACGGGTGTCCACGTTCCCGACCTCGCTGGGAAATATCAACTCCCCTCCGGCAACAACGGCGATCAGGATCGCC
>JBBRTL010000061.1:0-13347 GCA_038244445.1 Vulcanimicrobiales bacterium | reverse complement strand
CCTCCGGCTCGATGCGCGCATGCGTCAGCTCGGCGTGACGCCGAACATCACATACTTCCCGGACGCGAGCCACTTCAGTCTCTTCCAGAAGTCGACCGATTTCGAAGGCTTCCACTGGGCGTTCAAAGGCATGGCGGCCGCGCTCGCTCCGACGAAATAGTCTCTACGGCTCCGGGTGGCCGTCGTAGATGCTTTTGAGAAAGCGGGCCATGTAGGTGCCGGGTGGCGCTTTGTAGCCGTCCTGCGGATACGGCACCGGCAGAAAGTGCCGGCGGTCGAGCGGAAGCATCGGGTCGCGGTTCTTCGGATAACAGAGCGGCCACGGAATGTCGCCGTCCTCTTCGCCGCCGGTATTGGTCTGCATCGCGTAGCTGACGTAGTAGCAATGCTTGTTGCCGTCGTTCCAGGTCTTCTCCGGCACCAGGATCGCGAAGTACGTGGTCTGGTGTGTCTGCCCCATCTCGTTGATGAACTGCTTCTGGGTGGTGGCCGGCGGGCCGTTCGGGGTCGCGACGCTGAGCGGATTGTTCTCGGCGTGGAGCTTCTGCGCGACCTTCGCGAACTGGGCTTCCTGTTCGGCCAGGCTCTGGCCGGTCGATGGCCGCTTGGCGGGTTTGGGTGGTTGAGGCGGGGCCTTGGGTGACTGCTTCGCCAGTTCGTGCTTCGGCGGGCGGGAACTCGGCACAGGCTTGGGCTGGGCCACCTGCTGGATGACCGGCTTCTCGATGTTGGGCGGAAGCGGACGGTTCGTCTGCTCGATCCGGGCGGCCGTCGAGAGGGTCACGCGCTCCGGTTTCTGGGCCGGCGGGATGATCGGAACGTGCGAAAGCAGCAGCCAGACCAGCAGCGGGACCGTCAGGACGTGGAAGACGAGCGAGAGTAGGGCCGCCAGCGACAATCGTCGCCGGCTCTCCGGCTCGCGGTTGCGGGGGACCATCGGGCCTATGCTACGGGGGCGCCCTGGGCGTTGCCTTGGGGAACCGGTGAAACGACGGCACGAAATGCGGGTAACAACCCATACATCTAGCGAATGAAACAGCGACCCGTCAACTGAATCGCACGAGGAGAACGATCGTCTTGGATCAGTACGCACCCCTAGAAGCGCCCCAGTCGTCTTCGGACGGCGGGAACGGTGGGGACAATGCCGTCGCGAAAACGTTGCTCTGGATCGGCGTCGCCGGTCTTTCGGCCGCGCTCGCCTACACGGTCGTGCGTTCGCTCGTAGCGCGCCGGCCGTCCGATGAGACGAGCCAGCGTATCCAGCATCTGATCGACGAGGCCAACACGCTCCTCAAAACTCTTGACGATAAAAAACACACGTAGTCCGGTCGACCGGCCCGGCGCTTTGCGCGTCGGGAGTGAAGTCGAGATCGGATTCACCGACCTGCTCTCTAACGGACAAGCCGTCGGCCGTGCCGGCGGCGTCGTCGTTTTTTGCTTTGGCCCGTTGCCGCAAGAACGCGCGATCGTGCGCATCAGTTCGATCAAACCCAAGTACGCCGTCGGCGAACTGCTCAAGCTCACCGCCGGTTCGCCGCACCGGGTAGTTCCGTTCTGCGACGTGTTCGGCGCGTGCGGCGGCTGTCAGGTGCAGCACCTCGCATATTCCGCCCAGTTGGCCTGGAAGCGCGACGTCGTGCGCGGCGCATTGGTCCGTATTGGTGGTTTCACCGACGTGGTCGTGCGCGAGCCGATCGGGATGGCGCATCCGCGCGCCTACCGCAACAAGATGTCGCTGGTGGTCGAACACAAGTTCACCACCCCGACGATCGGGTTTTATCAGCAGCGCTCGCACGACGTGGTCGCGATCGATGCATGCCCGATCGTCACGCCGCCGCTCAACGACTACATCGCGCGCCTCAATCGCGCGCGCATGAGCCCGGAGACATCGCCGGCGCTGCTCGACGCGCGCCACATCGTGGCCCGCAGCGCCCGCGCGACCGGCGAGAACGTCGTGACCCTTACCACCGTCAAACCCTCGGAGGCGGCTCGACTCGCGGCACCCGCGCTGATGAAGGCCTTGCCCGGCGCGGTCGGGATCGTCAACTCGTACGATCTGAACAGCGCCAACGCGATCATGGGCCGCAAGCACGACACACTCGTCGGAGAGACCGAGATCGAGGAGCAGATCGACGGCGTGCGCTATCGCGTCTCGGCCGGCTCGTTCTTCCAGGTTAACGTCGAGATCGTCAACCGGATCTTCGCGTTCATGAAGGCCGGCCTGCAGAAGCCCCGCCGCATCGTGGATCTGTACTGCGGCGCCGGCACGTTCGCGCTCTTCTTCGCTAAGTACGGCGCGACCGTCCTCGGGATCGAGGAGAGTCCGCAAGCGATCGCCGAGGCCGAAGATAACGCGGACCTCAACCGGCTCCAGAACAGCGTCGCGTTCCTGACCGGAAAGGTCGAAGACGTCGTGCGTTCGCGCGAAGCGCGCGAGGCGCTCAAAGAGGCGCAGATCGTCTTTCTCGACCCTCCGCGCAAGGGCAGCGACGAGGTGACCCTGGGCGCGATCGCGGCCGCGCTGCCGCCGAACATCTGGTACCTGTCTTGCGACCCCGCGACGCTCGCCCGGGATTTGAAGTTCCTCGTCGCCAAAGGATATACCATCGGCGTCGTCCAGCCGTTCGATATGTTCCCGCAGACCGGGCACGTGGAGACGCTGGTGACGCTCTATCGCGAGGACGCGACGCCGCGCATTAGCGTGGACGCGGCCTTTGCGGACGTACCGGACCCCGTGTGGCCGGTCGAAGCAACAGAAGAGACGCCCCAAAAACTAGAAGCGGAATCGGAGTACCCGGACTTTGTCATCCGAGAAGATTGACGTTCGCTACGTTGCGAAACTCGCGCGCATCGCGCTGACCGACGACGAGGTCGAGCGCTTCGGCGCGCAACTCGGTGACCTGCTCGAGCACGTGCAGGCACTCGCCGAACTCGACGTGGATGCCGTGCCCGCCACCGCCCAGGTGGTCGAGTCGCGCAACGTCCAACGGGAGGACGCGCTCCGTCCGACGCTCGATCGCGAGACCGTGCTCGCCCAGGCGCCGCAGCGCCAAGGGCCGTTCTTCCGCGTTCCCCGCATCATCGCCGAGGCCGAATAGCGTGAGCGATACAGTCTCTGCTACGGCCGCCTCGATCGCGCGCGACGTCAACGCCGGCGCGCGCTCCGCACGCGACGTCACCGATGCGATGCTGGCCCACGTCGACGCCGTCGACGACCGGGTCGGCGCGTACTTGACCCGCCTCCACGATTTCGCGCGCGCGCAGGCCGACAAGGTCGATGCGCGGATCGCGGCCGGTGAGAAGCTTCCGCTCGCGGGCGTACCGCTCGCCGTCAAGGACAACATGTGCCTCACGGGCACGCGGACCACGTGCGCCTCGAAGATCCTCGAGCATTGGGTCGCGCCGTACACCAACACCGCGGTCGCGCGGATGCTCGAAGCGGGCGCCGTTCCGATCGGTAAGACGAACATGGACGAGTTCGCGATGGGCTCGTCGTGCGAGAACAGTGCGCTTGGGGTCACCCGCAATCCGTACGATCTCGGCTGCGTGCCGGGCGGTTCGAGCGGCGGTTCGGCGGCTGCGGTCGCGGCCAACGAAGCGGCGATCGGGCTCGGTTCGGATACCGGCGGTTCGATCCGCGAGCCGGCGGCGTTCTGCAATTTGGTCGGCTTCAAGCCGACCTACGGCCGCATCTCGCGCTACGGCTTGATCGCGTTCGCGTCGAGCCTGGATCAGATCGGCCCGTTCACGCGCACGGTCGAAGATACGGCGCTCGCGTACGACGTGATGGCCGGCCACGATCCGATGGACTCGACCTCGATCGATCGCGCGGTCGAGAGTACCGCCGACCATCTGCGCACCGATCTGCGCGGCCTCAAGGTCGGACTCGTTCGCGAGTTCGATACCGATGGTCTCGGCAGCGAGATCGACGCGGTCTACAAGAAGGCATACGCCGACCTCGAAGCGCTCGGCGCGGAGATCGTGGACGTCGCCTTGCCGAGCGCCAAGTACGGCCTCGCGACCTACTACCTGATCGCACCGGCGGAGTGTTCGTCGAACCTGGCGCGCTTCGACGGCGTGCGCTACGGCCTGCGGGTCGACGCAGACGACGTGACGGCGATGTACGAAGCGACCCGCTCGGCCGGCTTCGGACCGGAGGTCAAGCGCCGCATCCTGATCGGCACCTATGCCCTCTCGAGCGGCTACTACGACGCGTACTACGTGCGCGCCCAGAAGGCCCGGACGCTGATCGCCAAGGACTTCGAGAAGGCGTTCGCATCCTGCGATCTGATCGCGTGCCCGGCCGCAAGTTCGGCCGCGTTCCCGTTCAACTCTAAGAGCGATCCGTACAGCATGTATCTGATGGACTATTACACGATTCCGATGTCGCTCGCCGGCCTGCCCGCCATCTCGGTGCCCTGCGGTTGGGTTAAGGCGGCAGCCGATAGTGCGCCGATGCCGATGGGCTTGCAGCTCACCTCGCCGATCTTCAGCGAGCGGATGCTACTCGGCGCGGCGCACGCCTACGAACAGGCGACCAAGCATGCCGGTCTCCGTGGCCCGGCCGTGGGAGCGGCATGATGCAGTACGAAGCGGTGATCGGCATCGAGTGCCACGTCGAACTCAAGACCAAGAGCAAGATGTTCTGCGGCTGTCCGAACGAGTTCGGCGGCGAGCCGAACACGCAGGTCTGTCCGGTCTGCCTCGCCCTTCCGGGTGCGCTGCCGGTCGTGAACGAAGTCGCGATCACGCACATGATCCGCTCGGGTCTCGCGTTCGACGCCGAGATCCCGGCGTTCTCGAAGTTCGACCGGAAGAACTACTTCTATCCGGACATGCCCAAGGATTATCAAATCTCGCAATTCGACATGCCGCTCACTCAGGGTGGCGTCGTGAAGTATTGGCTCGAGGACGGCACGATCAAAGAATGTCGCCTGACGCGCATCCACTTGGAAGAAGATACCGGCAAGTCGTCGCACGCGGGTTCGGGCGACGGCCGTATCGCCGGTAGCACGCATTCGCTGGTCGATTTCAACCGGGCCGGCGTGCCGCTCATGGAATGCGTCTCCGAACCGGATATCCGCAGTGCCAAAGAGGCGGTCGGATATCTGGAATCGCTCAAGCGTACGTTCGTGATGCTCGGCGTGAGCGACGTCAAGATGGAAGAAGGCTCGCTTCGCTGCGATGCCAACGTCTCGATCCGCCCGGTCGGTCAGGAAGAGTACGGCACCAAGACCGAGATCAAGAACATGAACTCGTTCCGCTCGGTCGAGCGGGCGATCGAGAGCGAGATCGCGCGTCAGACCGAGATCCTCGAATCGGGCGGCCGCATCGTCCAAGAGACGCGCGGCTGGGACGAGGTCCACGGCACCACCCACTCGATGCGCAGCAAAGAACAGGCGCACGACTACCGCTACTTCCCGGACCCGGATCTGGTGCCGATGGAAGTCTCGCGCGATCTGGTCGAACAGATCCGCAACTCGCAGCCCGAGATGCCGTGGAAGCGCTTCGAGCGCTACCGGGGCGAGTACCGATTCAACGTGTTGCAGGCGACCCAGTTGCTGGACGATGCCGCACTCGCGGCGTACTTCGACGCGACCGTCGCGAAAAGCAAGAACCCGCAGCAATCGCTCAACTTCGTCCTCGGCGACCTCTCGCGTCTCTCGAACGAATCGAACGTCGCGGTGCGAGACTCCAAGGTCACGCCTGCAAGCCTGGCCGAGTTGATCGGCCTGGTCGAAAGCAAGATCGTCAACTCGAAGATCGCGAAAGATCTGCTCGAGCGGATGTGGCAGAACGGCGAGTCGCCGAAGTCCATCGTCGAGCGCGAGGGTCTCGCCCAGACGAGCGACACCGGTGCGATCGAGAAGTTCGTCGACGACGTGTTGGCGGCCAATCCGAGCGTGGTTGCTGAGTACAAGGCCGGTAAGGTCACCGTCGCCGGCTTCCTGGTCGGTCAGGTGATGAAGGCTTCGCAGGGCAAGGCGAACCCCGGCATGGTCCAAGATCTCGTCAAGAAGAGACTCGCGTAGGTTCGTGCCCTGATGCTCGCCGACGAGCGGACACTCGAAGCGCTCGAAAACGCCGGCGTGCTAGCGCGAGTCGTCGGGGCGACGCATACCGAACGCGGCCGTACGTTTGCCGAGGCACTCGCGCCGCTCGCGAACTTCGATGCGATCAGACGCGAACAGGCGGCCACCGCCGAAGTCCGCGAGTTGATCGCGAGTAGCGATTTCCACGTCGGCCGCGCGATCGATACGGCCGCGCATACCGAGGCGGCCGCTCTCGGGCGCATTCTCGGCGCGACCGAACTGCGCGCCGTGGCCGAAGCGATGTCGGCGGCGGCCGCCGCCTATAAGGGCACGCGTGCGCGTCCGAGCGAGACGATCGGGACGATCACTGCGCCGTATCTGCCGCTCAACGAGATCGTGCGCAACGTGACCGACGCGATCGACGAACGCGGCACCATCACCGATCGCGCTTCGCCGGCTCTTGGGCGGATCCGGCGTAATCTGGCGAACGCCCAGAACGACGCGCGCGACCGGGTCGGTTCGATCGCGCGGTCCGGCAATCGTGCGATTCAGGACAACGTCGTCACCCTTCGCGACGGGCGCTACGTGGTCCCGATCAAGGCCGAGTTCTCAGGCGAGTTCGCGGGTATCGTGCACGACACCAGTTCGAGCGGGCAGACGCTCTTCGTCGAACCGCTGGCCGCACTCGACTCCAACAACCGCGTGCGTACCTTGCGGCTGGAAGAAGCCCGCGAGATCTCACGGATCTTGGAAGCGCTCTCGCGCGTGATCGGCGGCCAGGCCGAGCAGATCGAACGCAACGTCGAGATGCTCGCCCGACTCGACGTGCTCGCCGCCAAAGCCGCGCTCGCACGTTCGATGGATGCGCGCCCGGCCGAACTGCTCGACGCGCCGAACGTCGCGATCTTCAACGGCCGGCACCCGCTCCTCGGCGATCGGGCCGTGCCACAATCGCTCGCGCTCGACGACGAGACGCGCCTGCTCGTGATCAGCGGGCCGAACATGGGCGGGAAGACGGTCGCATTGAAGATGCTCGGGCTTTTCGTCGCGATGACCTACACCGGGCTGCAGATCCCGGCCGCGCACGGTACCAGGATCGGGCGCTTCGAGCGCGTCGTTGCGGATATCGGCGACGAGCAGTCGATCGTCGAGAACGCCTCGACCTTCTCGGCACACCTGCGCCGGATGCGCGAGATCCTCGCCGAGGCGAACGCGCGGACGCTGGTGCTGGTCGACGAGATCGGCGGCGGCACCGAACCGACGGCCGGCGCGGCGCTTGCGGTCGCGTTCCTCGAGCGTCTTCTCGCCGCGCGTGCCTGTGCGATCGTCACGACGCACGCGACCGAACTGAAACTCTTCGCACACGGTTCGCCCGGCGTCGCCAATGCGAGCGTTCGGTTCGACCCGCAGACGTTCGCCCCGAGCTATCACCTGGATATCGGCGCGCCCGGCCAGTCACTCGCTTTTCCGCTCGCGCGCGCGATGGGGATCGAACCCGCGATCTTGGAACGCGCCGAGACGCTGCTCGAATCGCGCGACCGCGACTACGAATCGGCGCTCGCCGAACTCGGTCAGCGCAACGCGGAGCTTCAGGCGGAACGGGATGCGGCCGCGAGTCAGCGGGTCGACGCCGAGCGCCGCGAAAGCGAAGCCCGGAGCGCAAAAGAAGCGCTCGATCGCGAGCGGGTCGCGCTCGCCGAGAAGGCCCAGGAGCAGATGTCCAAGGCGCTCCGGGATTTCGTCGCGGAGCTGCAGCGGCGCGCGAGCGAGAACGCTAGTCGGCCGAAGGTGACCTCCTCGCAGAGCGCCCTGATGGATCGCTCGATCGAAGCGATGCGGCGCGAACTTGGGATCGTGCCGGCAGCGGCGAGCGTCCCGTCGGCAAACACCTTCTCTGTGGGCGATCGCGTACACGTCGCGTCGTTCGATCGCGAGGGCATCTTCGCCGAAGATTACGGCGACAGTGCGTTGATCGCGCTCGGCTCCCTCAAGACCGTCGTGCCGAAGGCCGAACTCAAACGCCTAGGCGGACCGCGTGTCGAGAAAGCCCGCCCGCGGGGCGAAGGCAACTCCGCCCGGCTCGAGGCCTCGACCCGCACCATGGCCGAACTCGACGTGCGCGGACAGCGCTTCGTCGACGCTCAACCCGTGGTCGAACGCTGGCTCGATGGCGCCATGCTGGGCGGGAGCGCAGCGCTCCGGCTGATCCACGGCAAGGGCACCGGCATGCTCGGTCGCGGCCTGCAAGAATTTCTCCGCGACTACCCCGGCGTCAAGAGCATTCGGTACGGCAATGCCGACGAGGGGGATGGCGGCGTGACCATCATCGAACTAGACGGATAGACATGGCAACGCACTCACATTTCGCCGACGCGGCGTATCTGCTCGACGGGTTCGAACACGTCGAGACCTTGCCTGAGTTCGAGGCGCGTCTCAAGCTCGGGCGGCCGCTCAACATCAAGCTGGGCATCGATCCGACCAGCCCGGATCTGCACTTGGGCTTTATGGTCGTGCTCAACCAGTTGCAACGCTTCGCCGAGGTCGGGCATAACGTGACCCTGATAATCGGCGACTTCACCGCGAAGATCGGCGACCCGAGCGGCAAGAACGAGACCCGGCCGCAGTTGAGCGACGACGAAATCGAAGCGAACATGCACACCTACACCGAGCAGGCCGCCAAGGTGTTGGATATGGAGCGCATCACCGTGCGCCACAACTCCGAATGGCTCGCGCCGCTCACGACCGCCGACTTCATCAAGCTCGCAGCCAAGGTCTCCGTCGCGCAGATGCTCGAGCGCAACGATTTCCGCCAGCGCTACGATGGCGGCGAATCGATCTCGCTCCACGAGTTCCTCTATCCGATCGCGATGGCGTACGACTCGGTGATGGTGAAGTCCGACGTCGAACTCGGCGGCGTCGATCAGCTCTTCAATCTGCTGATGGGCCGTCACTATCAACGCGAGCACGGGCAGGCCGCCCAGATCTGCGCGATGGTGCCGCTGTTAGTCGGGCTCGACGGCCACAAGAAGATGTCCAAGTCGCTCGGCAACTACGTCGGCGTTACCGAGAGCCCGCAAACGCAGTTCGGGAAGCTGATGTCGATCGGCGATGCGTCGATGCCGGTCTACGCGCGCTACGCCGCGTTCCGCAGCAAAGCCGACGTCGAGTCGCTGGTCGCCGCGCTCAAGTCGGGTGCGAATCCGATGGATGCCAAGAAGCAAATCGCGCAGGATATCGTCGCGCGCTATCACGGCACCGCGGAGGGCATTGCAGCGCGCGAGTACTTCGAACGGACCGTCCAGCGGAAAGAGATCCCGGTCGAGCAGATCGCCGACCTCGGCCGCGGCGACTGCACACGAGTCACCGAGTTGCTGGTCAAGGCGGGTTTTGCGGAGAGCAAGCGCGCCGCCGAGCGACTAATCGCGGGGAACGGGGTAAAGGTGGATGGTATCGTCGTGAACGACCCGAAGGCGTCCTGGACCGCGACCGCCCCGGCCGTGCTCTCGGTCGGTTCGCGCAAGTTCGTCCGCATCACACCATAATAGAGGAAGAAGCGTCTCATGGCCGACCCAGGCGTCACGTACACAGCCGAACCGGAGATCACCGGAAAGAAGCTCGTCTGCAAGCGCTGCCATCGCGTCTACGCGTATCCGAGCGCGGGCGCGCGCCCGATCCGTTGCGAGTGCGGTTGGTGGTACTACAACGACGGTTTCGCGTTGCGCGAAGCCTACTGGCAGCGCATCGATCCGTATCGCATGCCGCCGTCGATCGCGGCCCTATTCAATCCCGAAGCGTAGCGTCAACTCGTCGAGTTCGTCGGCGCTGAACTCGTAGCGTCTACCGCAGAACTCGCACGACGCATCGGAGACCTCGTTCGAACGCGCCATCGCGCGCAACTCGTCGGCCCCGAGACCGAGCAACGCGACTTCGACCTTCTCGCGCGTGCACAAGCACGCAAACTCCACCGGCGTCGAGCGGAACGCGCGCAGGCTGAGATCGCCGGCGATCGCGTCCATCAGGGACTTGGCATCGGCGCCGTTCGCGATCAAGTTCGTGACCGGTGGGAGCGCGAGTGCCCTTGCCTCGAGCGCGGCGATCGTCTTCTCGTCCGCGCCGGGGAGCACTTGCGCGATGATACCGCCGGCCGCGATCACGCCCTCCGGCCCCGCCAGCACGCCGAGGGCGACGATGCTCGGGATCTGCTCGGATTGAGCCAGGTACGAGGCGACGTCTTCGGCGATCTCGCCGGAGTAGAGTGGCACGACGCCCGCGTAGGGCTGGCCGACATCGTAGGACTTGGTGACCTGGAGCGAGCCCGAGCCGATCAGGCCGGCTACGTCGAACTTGCCGCGAGCGTTCGGGGGCAGGTCGACCTGCGGATTGCGGGCTCGAGCCCGGGCACCGACGCCGTCGCCGATCAGCCAGGCTTCGGCCGAGAGGCTGCCGATCGGGCCGTCGCCGCCGATCTGCAGAGAGATGCGCTCGCTGCCCTTGAGGGCGGTGCCGAGGAGCGCCGTCGCGGTGACCAGCCGGCCGACGGCGGCCGTCGCGGTCGGCGCGAGCGCGTGCCGCATCTGAGCCTGACGAACCAACTCGGTGGTGATGCCGGTGACGATCGCGATACCGGCTTCGGAGGAAGATGCGCTCAGGATCTCATCGGCGGGCATAAGACTCCGGCAGTTTCCGAGGGCGGATGCGTTTCCTTCCAGAAAGAGCCCGCATGCGCGTTCTCGTCATCCACGGTCCGAACTTGAATCTGCTCGGCGAACGCGAGCCGGAGATCTACGGATCGAAGACGCTCGCGGATATCGACGCGGAGATCGCGCAAGCGGCCCGCACCCTCGGCATCGAGGTCTCGTGCGCGCAGTACAGCAGCGAGGGGGCGATCGTCGATGCGTTGCACGCGGCCCGAACGACGACCGACGTGGTGCTGATCAACCCGGGTGCATACACGCACTACTCGTATGCGATTGCCGACGCGGTCTCCGCGATCCGCATTCCCGTCATCGAAGTGCACCTCTCGAATATCGCCGCGCGCGAAGCGTTTCGCTCGCACAGCGTCGTGGCTCCGGTCTGCCGGGGAACCGTCGCCGGGTTCGGCGCAGATTCCTACGTCGCGGCACTTCATGCCGCGGCCAAAATCCCTATAAAATAAGGGTTTTTTGCCGTTTTCGGGGGAGGAGGGGGCGAGCGGTTCGCGTATCACCACCCCGAGGCGGCCAGCCCGCAAAAACTCACTTTTCAACGTTCACCCGAACGCCGCTTACAGGAGTATTCTTTTGACGAAAGCCGATCTGATCGATGTCGTTGCTGCCGAGGCCGAACTCTCGAAGCGCCAGGCAGGCGAGATCGTGGACCTGGTCCTCGACGAGATCAAAACGGCGCTGCAGAAGGGCGATCGCGTCGCGTTGACGCCGTTCGGCAGCTTCGTGGTGCGCGCGCGCAAGGCGCGCGAAGGCCGCAACCCCAAGACGGGCGAGAAGATCCGCATTGCCGCGCGCAAGGTTCCGGCCTTCGTCGCAGGCAAGGGCCTCAAAGACGCCGTCGGCGGAGCCAAGAAGCCCGCGACGTCGGCCAAGAAGTCCACGGCGAAAAAGCCGGCCGCCAAGAAAAAGGCCAAGAAGCGCTAGTCGTTTCTCCACGTTCGAGCGCGTCGTTCGCGGCGCGCTCGTTCGCCGGGCTGTAGCGCAGCTTGGTTAGCGCGCTTGACTGGGGGTCAAGAGGTCGCAGGTTCGAATCCTGTCAGCCCGACCATAGAAACGCCCGTCCCATAAGGGATCGGGCGTTATTTTTTCGCGCGATATCGATCGGTTTAGCGTTCGGCGCAGTGGGTGAAGGTGCCGTCGCTGAAGAGCGAGATCGGCACGCGTGCGGCGACGACGATCTTGAAGACGATCATCTGCGCGTCGGTTACCTCTGCGGACGTCATGTTCTCGCGCGAATACCAGACGATGCCGTTTTCGGCTTTGAGCTTGGCGAGTTCCGGCGCGAGGGCGGCGGCATCGATCATCTTCCCGTTCAAGATGACGGCACCGCGTTCGCCGACGAAGACCTTGTCGGTGCGAAGGGCGATGCTCGAACCGCCCTTCATGCGGACCTCCGTCGGAGCGGAACAGGCGAGCAGCGCAGCCGTTACGAGCAGAATCGCGGTTTGTCGCAGTCCCGAAATCATGCGACGCCTCCGAGCCATGCCGCTATGGCTGCCGTCTCCGGCGCGCTGATCTCGTGGGCGATCGGGTAGGCCCGAACGGTCAGCTTGGCGCCGCTCTTATCGTGAAGATACGCATCGGTGCGCGCGACCAGATCGGCCGGAATGATCCGATCGAACGAGCCGTGCGCGGAGAAGATCGGAACGCCTGCAAGCCGGTCCTTGACGATCGGAAGGTCGCACTCGAACGGAAGCGCACCGCTCAGCAACACGGCGCCCGCGTAGCGTTGCGGGCGATCGAACAGCAGCGCGGCCGCCATCATCATACCGGCGCTGAAACCGAGCAGAAAGATGCGTTGCGGTTCGGTCCGCTCGCCCTGGAGCGAATCGATCCACGCGCCGAGCCACCCGATCGAGGAACGAAGACTCTCGGCGATCGGGCGGCCGGGGCCCCGGCTCTCGAACCACGCGTGGCCGCCTTCGGCATCCAGTGGCCCGCGCACGGACGCGATCGCGAAGCGTGGATCGAAGGCCGGTGCTAGCCCGAACATATCGTCTTCGTCGGCGCCGCGTCCGTGCAAGAGCACGAACAACGGCGGCCGCCCGCTCGCCGCGACGCCCGCCGCTTTGCGCCAGCGCACGACCGGGGCGGCGGTGAAAGGAAACCCCATGGTCCGCCGGGTTCTTATCCGAGCCGAGAATGCCTAGGACCGGTCGCAAGCGTAAAGCGACTGTCGCGCTCCGAAGGTCGTGAGGGGAGCCGTTCGAGCGTCGAAGAAGATGCGAAAGAACGCTCTGCCACGTTTACGAGGGGATCCAACCGTGTCGACGCCTATCGAACGCCGCCTTTTTCTTGCCGGGCTCGCCGCGTCCGGAGGCCTGGCAGCGTGTAGTCGATCCGGAAGCGGCGCATTCGTCCCGAATTCGCGGGTGAGCCTCCCGACGCCGGCGAGCGTGAATCCGGGTTCGATCACCCCGCCGCCGATGGTGAAGACCGCGCTCCAGCCTGCGAGCGCGATGCTTGAGAGGAAGCCCGCGGGTACGAACGTCCCGCTGAACTGGACCCAGCTTCCGGGATCGGCCTCGCGGGTCGCGGCCGCCTCCGACGGATCGCTCTGGGTGCTCTCCGACCAGCCTTCCGGCAACGATAAGTACATCTGGCACTAT
>JBBRTL010000060.1:0-13364 GCA_038244445.1 Vulcanimicrobiales bacterium | reverse complement strand
TGCGCGATCAACTGGGTGACCGGCGCCTGCCGCACGTACGAGAAGCCGAGATCGCCGTGCACGAGCGCGCCGAGCCACGCGAAGAACTGGACGTAGAGCGGCCGGTCGAGCCCGAGCGAGTGGGTGACCTGCGCGATCTGGGCGGGCGTCGCCCGGTCGCCGACCAACGCCGCGACCGGCCCGCCGGGCGCGATGTGGATCAGCACGAACGCCAGCACCGCGACCCCGATCAACGTCGGGATTGCGAGCAGCAGTCGCCGAACGACGTAGGTGGTCACGCTACCATGTATAGGCGGCGAGCGCGTCCCATTGGTACGGTTGCGTGCCTTTCCAGTCGAAGTAGCAGACGCCGATCGCGCCGGCCGCCTTGGCGCCGTCCAGGCTCGCGGTGATCTCCGCGGCCGGCGGGTAGCCGTTGCGGCCTTCGGCCGTGGTCTGCCCGCCGATCGAGACCGGGAGCGTGCGTCCCGAAAGCGCGAGCAGCGTCGTCACGGACTTGACCATCAGCGTCTTCACCAGATCGGGCGTGGTCGGCGTGCGGCGCATCATGCGCCAGTACGCCATCGGTTGGAGGACGTCGGCGTAACGCGCGATCTCGCGGAACGGATATTTGCTCTCGTCGAGATGTTCGAACGACGGATCCTCGACGGTCGCGACGATCAAGTATTTCGAGCCGACCGCTTCGCGCAGATACTTCTCGTACTGCCAGAGCGCGGCCAGGCCGTTCGGATCGGAGCCCATGAAGTCGTCGCCGCGCTCGAAGTCGACCGCGATGCCGAGCAGGCGCGTGCCTTTGGCGGTGCGATATTGCGCGGTACGGACCGAGGCCGAGACGTCCTCGAAGGTCGCTTCGCGCGGAACCGTCCAGCCCATCGGGACGATGCCGTGCGCGGCCAGGCCGTCGATGAGCGCGTCGATCTTGGGTTTGGCGGCCGGCGGGATCTGCCACATCGCACCGTAGGCCGTCCGGATCTCGACGTAGTGCAGGCCGCTCTTGGCCGCTTGTGCGACCATCGCGTCCGGGTCGAGTTTGCCGTAGTAGTTGTCGTCGAGCGGATTGAGCGACCAGTAGAGCCACATGCCCTTGCCGGACGCGAGGGCGACGCTCGTCGCCGGAAGTTCTTGCGGCGTGGAGGTCGCAATGGAATAGTTGCTTCCGCGTACCTTCGCGAAGTACGCGTAGCTTCTCCCGGAGTGGAGCCCGGCGTCGCGATACGTCGATGCGCCGGCCGGTAGAGCCGCGATCTCCCGTGCTTTCGAGCCGCGCGAACGGCGATAGATCACGACCGGCGCGTTGGTTCGCGGAAAGATGCCGATCTGGATCATATGCGGACCGAGCGCTTCGGCGACCAGCGGTTGCGATCGCCACTTGCGCGTATCCGTGACGATGCGCTGTGCACCGAAGGCGGGTTTGTTCGCGCGCACCCGCAGTGTGATCGGCCCGGTCAGCGTGGTCGTCACCATCGCGGCGGGCGAGCCGTATCGCATCCGGTTCTGCCACTGCACGTGGCCGCGATCGCTATCCCAGCTCAGATCGCTGTTGGCGAGGATCTGCGTCTCGTTGTTCTGCGCATCCAGAAAGTGTGCGATCACCAGCCAGCGCGCCGTTCCGTCGGGATCGACCCCGAGCGGCCGCGATTCAAGCCGGTAATGCGTCGCCGGATTCCCGACATAGACCGGCGTATCCGGCGTCGGCGTCGGCGCGGGTGTGGCGCCTGCGGAGGCGGCCAGGAGTGCGAGGGCGGCGATGGTAGTGCGTAGCATAGCGTGTGTCATCCCGAGCGTAGCGAAGCGTAGTCGAGGGACGAGGGACGAAAACGGGGCGATGCATCGCTGCATCGCCCCGTGGGGTTACGAGGCGTCCTGCTCTTAGAACTTCTTCGTGATGAAGAAGAGGAAGAGCGGGGAGG
Source organism: Vulcanimicrobiales bacterium (assembly GCA_038244445.1). Classification (GTDB taxonomy): domain Bacteria; phylum Vulcanimicrobiota; class Vulcanimicrobiia; order Vulcanimicrobiales; family Vulcanimicrobiaceae; genus JALYSX01. Next base: position 11,454 of record JBBRTL010000060.1, on the reverse strand, counting down.
ATTGGCTGACCGCCTGGTACTGGAGGCCGGTGCCGTTGTCGCCGGGGGCATTCGTGCCGAGACCGATCGGCCGCATCGATCCGCAACCGAGCCCGAGTCCCGCCGACGATAGCGTGGACGCGCTACACGGAGTGGTGCTCTGGAAGTTGCTCAGGATGTTCATACCCTGGAGGCCGATGGTGATGTCGCGCTTCGCCCCGACATCCCAGGTTGCCGTGCCGTTGAGCTGATACCACGGAATCGTGCGGGTCGGAATCGCCGTGACGACGCCGTTCGTATTGGTCGTCGAGGGGAAGCCGGTGTACGTCGTCACCGGTGACTGCCAATAGAACTGCGGGTAGAGGTGGAAATCATCCTGATGGATGTCCGCCGTGAAGGATGCGATGAGCGGCGGATCGACCGAGGAGTGGAACAGCTGTCCGTTGAGGCTCGGCGGTAGCGAAACGCTGCCGTATGGCGTCGTGAGCGACCCGGACGTATTCGTCCAGAAGTTGTCGTACGTCGCCGCGAGCCACCACGAAACGCCCGTTTTGCGCGTGTCGAGGTGGTTGACCCCGAGTTCGAAGCCGAACGCCCTGCGGATGCCGCAGTTGCACGTCAAGCCGGTTGTACCCGGGACGATCTTATAGACCGGCGGGGTGACCGACGTGTCGAGGAACTGTGGCGTGTAATTCATCAGGATGTTGGTCGCCGAGTTGTAGAAGGGACCAAACTTGAGCGACGTATTCGAATCGAGCTGGCGCTCCCACATGAGGCTGTAGCGATGCGTGCGCGTCGGCTCGAGCGCCGACTTGCACGAGGTCGGATTGAACTCGTTACAATAGTAACTCGTGGTCGGGCCGTTGAGTGGTCCCGGCGGGATGTACCGGTATACGACGTATGCGGCCGGAAGCGAGACCGTGCTCGTGAGCGATCCGATGAACACGTCGCGCCGACCGGCGGCATAGTTGAACGCGAAGGTCGGGGTCAGTGCCGATGCGGTGCGACCGCCCAAGAAGGCATAGTCGTACTTGCGCGATGTCCAGCGGAGCCCCGGGCTGAGGAGCCACTTGCCGACTTTGAAGTCTCCTTGCGCGTACGCATAGGGCGTCTTGGTCGGGAAGTCGCTGGCATCGTTGAGAGCCGGCCAAACGCTGTTCCACGTACCGGCCGTATTGAAGAAGCCGGTGTAGTACTCTTCGCGCAAGTTCTTGGCGTAGGTATACCCGGTGCCGAGTTCGATGCGCGCTTTCGCGTTGAGTTCGTTGTTGTATTTCACATCGAAGGAGTAGATATTGGAGCGGCGATCTTGATAATAGCCGGTCGATACCCAGTTCGACTCTTGCGAACACGCGCCGACGATGTTACCGACGCCGCCGCTGATATGCTGCGCCCAGCCTGCGATCGGGGTTCCCGCGGCATACGGATAGAGCGGACAATTCGGGTAGGTCGCGCTCGGACCGACGCCGAGGCTCGGGTTGTTCTGGAACTGCGCCAGGTTCGCATCGACGACCGGTTGATCGAAGATGTACTGATTGAAGTTCTCCGAGACCCGGAACTCGATCGCCGAGTGGTCGTTGAGGATGTGGTCCCACTGGATCTTACCGATGCCGGAGTAGTGGTGCCAGATGTTCCCGCCGTCGTGTTGGGTCGAGGCGGTTCCGAAATAAAGACCGCCCGGGCACGGTGCGCCGTTCGGCGCGACGCCGCCGGCGCCACCCGTATAGGTGGGTCCATTCCAGTTATTTGCACCCTTCGTGGCGGTGCCGACCGAGACCGCGCCGCTACACGGAAGCGCGGTCAAGGGGACCGCCTCGCCGGGAGCGCGCGCCATCAGATAGCCGAATCCGAACTCGCCGATGCCGTTCTGCCAGAGGAACTGGACATCGTCATTCGGCGTAGGCTTGAAATGGAAGTTCGCGGTCAGGTCCAGGGTCTTGATGACGCCCGGACCGTTCTGCTGCTCGACGAGGACGAGCGGGTAGGTCTGGTTGCTGGTGTACTCGTTGAGCGCGTTCGTGTTGTCGAGCGAGACATACCACGACAGCTTCTTGTTCTGGGTTGCGCCGCCGAGTTCGAACGTCTCATAGACGTTGCGATAGATGGGCGTGGCGGCGTAAGTCACGCTCGCAAACCCCGGATACGTACCGGACTTGACGACGCTGTTGATGCTGCCGAGTCCGGACGCCGCCTGGGCTGCCGAGAGACCGCCGGTGCTGACGACGAGGCTTGAGATGCCGACGCTCGAGAGATTGCTCGTAAAGAGACCGGTGATCTGTTCGTTGATCGGAATCCCGTCGAACTCGTACGAGATATCCGCCGCCGAGCCGCCCTGAATACGCGGTTGGCTGCCGTACGTGTTGCCGGTGACGCCCGGAATCGTCGCGACGTATTGGTAGAGCGTCTTGTGGGTGTTGTTCCCGAGGGAGACCGCGTTCAGTTGCTGCGACGATACGGTGTAGGTATCGGAGGTCGTGTCCGGGCGCACCAGATCGCTCGCCGAACGCGATCTCACCGATGCAATCGTCGTCAGGGTCTTCGAGAGTCTGACATTTTGTGCCGAAACCTGGTCCTGCACCACGACGACGCCTGGCAGGGACTGCGGCTCATACGCGGTCGCCTGAGCGGAGACCGTGTACGTGTCCGGCGAGAGGGCCTGCAGCGCATAGAAGCCCTTGGAGTCTGTGGTCGTCGTGCGTGAGCCTGACGGCGACGAAGCGGCGACGGTCGCGTTAGCGATCGCGGCGCCGGATGTCGAATCGGTGACCGTACCGGTGATCGTTCCCGTGGTGCCGGCGAGGGCCGGTCCGGTCGAGAGCGTCACGCACACGATGGCGGCGGTAAGAACCAGGCCTACCGTACGCCGAAATCGCGAAAGTAACATGTGTCGTTATCTCCATCGTTCCCGGCGACGAACGACAGGTGCTCTCCCGCATCCCAGCCCCACGTCCCCGGACAAAAGAAAAGCGAACCGGTGGTGGACCCACGCGTTCGCTTATCCCCTCTAATGTGGCGTTAAGGTTGGTGGTTCCTGCGGCGTGAGCCCCTTTAGATCATGGCCTTTGCGAGGCCGCGGGGGGCGTCGCTTTCGACGTACCGGGCTCGGCCCGTGTAGAGGGCGATCATCTGGGCGGCGACCAGCCAGGCCAGTGTGTTGAACGGCTCGCCCGTGACCGGCCCAAGCAGCGGGATATCGCCGATACGGCCGCCGATCACGTACCGGAGCGATTCGGCTTGTGACGCTTCGAGCAACGGCCGGTTAACGATCTCGCGAGCGACCTCGTCGACGATGCCGATGATCGCGCAGGACGCGTCGAGCATGGCCGCGCTGCCGTGTCGGAACTCGCCGGCCGAGAAGCCCTCGGCGTGGATGTAGCTGGCCTCTTTGAGCTTGAGCGCGAACTCGAGGCTGACCGGATAGCCGTAGCCGGTCGCGACGATCACGACGCTCCGGCGCCGGGCGATGCGCTGGGCGGCGTCGCAAACCGCTTCCACGTCGGGACCGTCGAGCCAGGAGCGCACGTCTTCGGCCGTCTCGATCAGGGTATTGGCGTTGCGCGCGTGGTTGCCGCCGACCAGGGCCGCGGCCCAGAGCAAGAGCGCCGCGGTCGCGCTGACGGACTTGCTGGCAGGGACCGCGATCTCGCTGCCGGCGCCGACGTCGATCGTGACGTTGGCGCGATGGCCGAGCGGCGAGTCGGGCGAATTGGTGAGGGCGATCAACATCTTGGGCTCGAGCACGTCAAGCGCCCGGAGCAGGTCGCTGGATTGCCCGCTCTGCGAGCACGCGATCACGGCCGCATTGTGATACGCGACGTGATCGAGGGTCGCTTCGGTCGCGGGCAAAGCGTGCGCGCGGATGCCGCGCCGGCGAAACGCGAGCGCGCCGAGCTGGGCCATATAGAGCGAACTTCCGCTTCCGAGCAGCACGACGTCGCGGTCGTGGATCGCGTGCGCGAGTTCCGAGGCTTTCTGCGAGCGCGCGAGTTCGCGCCAGACGTCCGGTTGTTCGCGAATTTCGCGTTCGAATTGGGCACCCAGCATCAGTCGGTTACAAACCTCGAGAGAACGGCTCCGCGGACGATCGCGAGACGAGTGCTCGCGTGCGGGGCGGCGTCGACCCAATCATTCACCAGGAATGAGAAGGTTACCGCTCCGTGGCGCTTGGTCCGGATGAAACCGGAGTAGGTGCGGACGTGGCTGATCGAGCCGGTCTTGGCGAACACGTTCTTCTCGGCGGGCGTGCCCTTGAACGCATTGCGCAGGGTGCCGGAGACGCCGGCGACCGGAAGGGCCTCGAACACCAGCTCCCGGTTGGGGCCTTTCCAGTCGTGTTGGAGGATCGCGACCAGGGCGCGTGGGGTGATCCGATCGTAGTTGGAGAGGCCCGAACCGTCGCTGATGCTGACCGTCGTCGGGTCGATCCCGATCGAGGTTAGGAATGCCCGCTCGGCCGTGGCTCCGTTTTCGTCGGTCCCTGGGAGGCCGGCCGTGGCCGCGCCGATCTCTTTAAGGAAGAGTTCGCCGATCAGGTTGTCGCTCGGCCACCAGAAGTCGGCCAGATACTCGGGCATCGGTTCCGAAGCGTGGCTCCAGAGCAGGGCGGCGCCGGCCGGGGCTAGCCCGCCGGTCTGGGTTCCGCCGCCGACGCTCACGCCGTGGGCGGCCAGGGCCTTGGCGAAGACGGCGACCGCAAGCTCGGCCGGATCCGGGGCGGCCGGGCGGATATCGCCCGACTCCTTGAGGCCGAGCGGGTAGGAGCCACCGATCCGGATGGTCCGGGGCTGGTCCCACGGCCGGATCAGCTCCGAGGTGTCCTTGGAGCCGGCCGGTCCGGTGACGAGTTGGTCGTCCAGGGTAATGGCGCTCGTCTGGGGATCGGCTCGCAGGACCCCGGGCTCGCCCGCCACCGCACCCGGGGAGATGTACAGATGGAGGACGTTCTCATCGAACGAGAGCGCCGTGACGACCGGGGCGTAGTCGTACGGGAGGTCGTCGTAGTCCCAGCCGCCCGGGTAGCGCTCGGCGTCGTAGCGAGAGGCATCGCCGATCACTTGGCCCGTGATCCGGGTGACGCCGGCCTTTGCGATCGCGGCCGCCGCATCGTCGAGATCCTTGGCGTTCAGGTGTGCGTCGCCGCCGCCGCGCAGGTAGAGATCGCCGGTCAGCGTGCCGTCGGCGATCGTACCGGCCGCGAGCGCCTGGGTCTGGAAGGCGAAGGCCGGCCCGAGCCGTTCGAGCGCGGTCGAACCGACCAGCAGCTTGAAGTTCGAGGCGGGCTGGAACGCGTCGTCGGCGTTCTGTTCGATCAGCTTGGTGCCGCGCGCGGTGTCGATCGCAAGCAGGCCGACGTGCGCGCCGCGCAAGGTCGGCGCCTGCATCAGTTTCGCAAGATCTTTCCGCAACAGCGCGATATCGTGGGCGCTCCAGGGCACGCCGCCCGCGACCGGCTTGGGCAGATCGCGCACGATCGAAAGATCGGCGGCGCGCGCCGGAACGCTGGTCGCGGCGATCGCGACCAGCGCGAGGACGGAGAGGAGTCTACGCGTCGCAGTCAAGTTCGAGCACCTCGTCGAGCGATTGCCGCCGCGCGAGTGGGCGATGCTGCCCGTTTTGAACTGCGACGACGGCGGGTTTGGTGAAACGGTTGTAGTTGCTGGCCATACTGTAGGTGTAGGCGCCGGTGGTGCACATGACCGCGATGTCGCCGGCGGCGAGACTCGCGGGGGCGTCGGCGTCGCCCATGAAATCATTCTCGCACGACCGACCGCAGATTGCCACGCGATCGTCCGCGTCCGCGGTGTTCGCGGCGACGAACTGATGATGCGCCTGATAGAGGGCCGGACGCGGGTTGTCGGCCAGGCCGCCGTCGACGACCACGAAGGTGCGCGAGTGCTGGCGCTTGCGCGCCATCACGGTGTAGATCGAGGTGCCGGCGCGCCCGATCAGCGCGCGTCCCGGCTCGATGCCGACCCGGACTGCCGGAATGCCGGCCGCTTTGACGCTCTCGTCGACGGCCCGCGCGATCGCGGCGATCGTCTCGGGGATCGGTACGGTCCGCTGGCCGTTCGGATCGGTCTGCACGCCGAAGCCTCCCCCGACGATCAACTTCTCGCTGGTCAGGCCGGCGCGCCCGAAGCGCGCGGCCAGATCGACCAGCAGGCGGACGTTCTCGACGAATGCGCCGGCGTCGAAGATCTGCGAGCCGATGTGCGAGTGGAGGCCGGCGAAGCGCAGGCCCGGCGCGGCTTTGAGGGCGACGATCGCGTCGTCGTACCGGCGCTCGGGGACGCCGAACTTGGTGTTGTCGCCGCCGGTCCGGACGAACTCGTGGGTGTGGGCCTCGATCCCGGTGTTGACCCGCAGGATCGTACGGATCGGGCGAGCCGGGTCTGCGCGCTCCGCGAGCCGGGCGATCTCTTCCAGGCTGTCGGCGACGATCGTCCCGACGCGACCGGCCGCGACCGCGTCCAACTCGTCGTCCGGTTTGCCGCAGCCGTGCAAGGTCAGACGCTCGGCCGGGAATCCGGCCCGTTCGGCCGTCACCAACTCGCCGAGCGAACAGATGTCGAGGTCGAGCGGGGTCGCTTTGAGGTATTTCGCGAGCCCGACCAGCAACAGCGCCTTGCCCGCATAGGCGATTTCGATGCGGTGCGGGGCGCAGGCGCCGACGAACTCCGCGATCGCCGCGTCGAGCACCGCGAAATCGAGCGCGAGCAAGGGCGTGCCGTAGGCGCACGCCAGCTCGCTCGCGCAGAGTCCGCCGATGCGCAGCGCGCCGTCGGCATCGCGGGAATGCCCGGGCGCGAGTCCGTCATGCCACTGCAAGAGGTCGTGGGAGTCTGCGTTCATCGCTTGCGCGTCTTTCGCACCCCGTTTGGAATGTCCTGATGCGGCGGACGCGAACTCGGACCGGTATGGCCGAAGCACATCGCATCGAAGAGTACCCGCATTGGAAGATCGCCGACTGGAAGCCGGAGTTCCCGGAGGGCCGGATCGAGCGGATCTACACGCATTGGTCGGCGCACGACTATCGCGCCGTCTTTCCCGCCTACCATTACTGCGTCGCGACCGACGACGACGGCAAGATCGTGGTCGTCAACACGCACGATCCGCGCGCGAACATGCGCGACGTCTACGCGCAGCCCGAACCGCCCTACGCACAGCACACCCGTGGTCGCAACTCGTTCGCGGTCGGGATCTCGATCATGTCGATGCAGGGCTCGACGCCGGCCGACTTCGGCGAGTATCCGCTGACCGAGCCGCTGATCGACGCGCTCTGTCTGGTCGGTGCGAAATTGGCCGCGTTCTACCACATCCCGATCGACGCCGATCACGTGATGAGCCACGCGGAGGCGGCTAAGATCGAAGGCTACTTCGGCACTGCCGAAAACGAGCGCTGGGACATCGCCCGCCTGAGCGCGGCCCCGCGCCCGCTGGTGCCTGACGACGCGATCACGGTCGGCGACGAGTTGCGTCGCCGCATGCTGGCTATGCTCGAAACTGCTCCATGAAGGCATCGATACGGGGTTGAGCGATGCCGGCGGCGAGCAGGCGCATCGGGACGGTCTCCGGCGAGGGCGGCGGAGTGACGAACATGAACGGCGCGTCGGCGTCGTCGGCGGATCCGAAGGTCGCCCATCTTGCGGCGGCCGGGATCAACGCCGTCTGATACGGTTCGAGCGTGACGTTGCCACCGTCGCATGAGACCGAGAGCCGGCGATCGAGCGCCATCGCGATCTGCGGCCGGTTCTGCGTCGCGATCGAACCGGGGTCGCCAGTCGCGACGATGCGTTCGACGGTGAAGTGCGGGCCGGCGATCAAGAGCGTGCGCGACAAGTTCTCGAAGACGTAGGCGATCGGTTCGATCGCACCGCGTTCGCCGCGGTGGTAGTTCAGGACGTCGGCAGCTTTCTCCACGTTGAGTTCGCGCGGCTTTCCGTCCGTGCCGGGCCGGTTCCAATCGAAGATGCGATAGGTCAGATCGCTCGCCTGTTGGGTCTCGAAAACGACGATGCCCTTGCCGATCGCGTGCAACGTGCCGGACGGCAGATAGAACGCCTCGCCGGCTTTCACCGGGACGTGCCGGAGCAGATCGCCGAGCGAACCATCGGCGACGCGCTTGAGATACTCCGCGCGCGAGGTGTCATGCGTCCAGCCGAGGACGAGTTCGGCACCTTCGTCGGCGTGGAACACGTACCAGCATTCGGTCTTGCCGAAGGGCTGGTGCTCGACCCGGTTGGCATAGGCGTCGTCCGGATGGACCTGCACCGAGAGCCAGTCGCGCGCGTCGATGATCTTGGTCAAGATCGGAAAGATGCGACTCGGATCGATATCGCCGAGCAGCTCCGCTCCGAGCAGTGCGCGAAGATCCGCGAGCGTCTTGCCGGCGAGCGGGCCGTTGAGAACCGCATTTGCGTCCCAGCACTCCCACGACTCGCCGATCTTGGCGGCCGGATCGCCGTCCTTATGGTACGTCGCGACCAGCGCGTCGCCGCCCCAGATCGCCGGCGTGAGCTTCGGCGCAAGAACGTACGGGTAGAAATTCGCGGTATCGTTCACACCGCTATGATTCGACGAGTCGCGCGCGCAGCATCCCGCGCGCCGAGTTTCCGACGAAGATTTCTTCGGCCGCGCGAAGATCGGCGGGCGCCAGCACGCGCTCGGCCGCTTCACCGCTTGCGATCGTGCGTGCGCGGAGAATCCCGGGGAGCAGGCCGGCGCCAAGCGGTGGCGTGACCAACTTTCCGTCAACGCGGGCGAACAGCGTTGTTCGGGCGCCTTCGGTCAGTTCGCCGCGCTCGTTCGTAAGGAGCGCGTCGAAGCAGCCGCGGGCCGTCGCTTCGGCGCTCGCACGATCGTACGCCGGCCGCCACGTGGTCTTCCAGCCGAGCATCGGGTCGGCGCTGCGCACGCGCTCCGAACCGATGCAGATCGCGACCGGTGCCATCGGCGATTCGAGCGGTCGCGTCTCAACGTGCGTCGCTCCGGTCTCGTCGACGCGCACGCGGATCAAGATTCCGGGTCGATCGAGCGCATCGATCTGTGCGCGCAGCCTCGCGTCGTCGAAGGTGCGTCCGAAGTACGCCGCACAGGCGCGCAGACGAGCCAGATGCGCCGCGCGCGCACCGGCGTCGGCGCCGGCGAACGTTTCGAGCGGATCGATGGCTTGCGACCGTTCGAAGAAGAAGCGTGCCTTGAGTTCGACTTCGCGGGCTTCGTCATCCGCCTTCGAATCGGCGACGATGCCGCCGCCGACGTCGAATTGTCCGGTACCGGTCGTCGCATCGATTCGGGCCGTCCGGATCGCGACGTTCCACCACCCGCGCCGTTCGGGGGAGAGATACCCGAGGCTTCCGCAGTACGCGCCGCGCGTACGGGTCTCCAATCGCGCGATCTGCCCCATCGCGGCCCGCTTGGGCGCACCCGTGACGCTCCCGCACGGGAACGTCGCTTGGAAGAGCGCGGAAAGCGATACGTCGGAAGCGAGCGCGGCCGAAATCGTCGAGGTCATCGTCGCAAACGTCGGGTACGATTCGACGTCGTAGAGCGCGTCGACGCACACGTCCGTGCAGACGCGACGCAGGTCGTTGCGGAGCAGGTCGACGATCATCACGTGTTCGGCGCGGTTCTTCGGCGACGCGAGATCCTCGATCCGATCGAGCGACGCCGTGCCCTTCATCGGTTTGGTCGTAACGCGTCGTCCGTCGAGCCGCAGGAAAAGCTCCGGCGAGATCGAGACGATGTGCTCCGCGCCGTCGCGCACGTAGGCGGCGTACGGCACGCGGGCGCGCGCGGCCAGATCGCGGTAGAGCGCGTACGGGTCGCCGTCGAACGCGAACCCGAACGGCACCGTGTAGTTCACCTGATAGACGTCGCCGTCGTAGATCGCGCGCGCGATCGTCGCGATCGCAGCGTCGTACGAGCGCCGGTCGATGGTCGCATGCGTCCGTCCGAGCGCGTAGGAGCCGCGCGCCTCTTCGGGATGGTTCGTCGGCGGATCGAAGATGCCGAGCCGTACGCCGCCTTCGTAGTCGAGCACGCCCGCGACCCAGTGCCCGTCGCGCAGCGCCGCGTCGGCCGCATCGAAGGCCGCGCTCGCCTCGGCGGCAGTCGGCGCGCGCAGCACCGCATGCGGGTGCTCGAAACGCAATGCAGGCTCGGAACCGATCGCGACCAGGAACTCGCTCACGCGCCCTTGCGTTGCTCCGCCACGAAGCGGCTCCTGCCGGACGCCTCCGCCGCTCTGCCGAAGACGAGGGTATGCACCACCGCGTCTACCTCGGCATCGGCTCGAACCTCGGCGACCGTCAAGCGAACATCCTGGCCGCGCTCCAGCGTTTGCGCGCGCGGACCTCGGTCGCGGCCGTGTCGGCTTTCTACGAGAGCGAGCCCGCCGAAGGAGCCGCCGGCCCAGCCTTTCTCAACATCGCCGCCGAGATCGCGACCGATCTCGATGCGGCGGAACTCGAACGCTTCACGCAAGACGTCGAGGTGAAGATCGGTCGCGCCGGCCGCCATCGTCTGCAGGCTCGCCCGATCGATATCGACGTACTGGTCTTCGACGGCGCCGAGCACCCGCAACTCCACAAGCGCGCGTACGATCTCGTTCCGCTCGCGGCGATCGCGCCGGCCTACGCTGCGGCCGCCGCCGCGCTCGGCGATTCCGGCGTACGCCGCCGCGAGCGGAGTCTCCGCTTTGCTGCCAACCGCCAAGAAGAAGCGCCCGACGTGCGTCTCTCGCTCGGGCGCGTCGGTGTCTCGTCGGTCAAGCGCATCGTGCATCTCGAGATCGACGGCCGCGCGCGCGTCTTCAACGGCACCTTCTCGATGGTCGCCGACCTGGCACCCGACAAAGCCGGCGTGCACATGTCGCGCTTCTCCGAGATCCTCGAGGAAGCGACCCTCGACGTGCTCGCGCGCGTCGACGAACCCGCCCGGATCGAACGCCTGGTCGAAGCGATCGCTCGCGAGATCGTGCAGAGCCAGGCCGCCATCCGTGCCGACGTCCGCCTCCAGGCCGACTTCGGGCTCGAGCGCTGGACGCCGGTCAGCGGCAAACGCGGCGAAGAGACCTACACGTTGATCGGCATCGCCCACGCCGACGAGAACGGCGCGACCCGCCGCGTGATCGGCGTCGAAGCCGAAGGCATGACCGCCTGCCCCTGCGCGCAACTGATGGTGCGCGAACACTCGCTCGGCGAACTTCAAGAAGCCGGATTTTCGAAGGCGGACGCGGAGCGGGCGCTCGACGCGCTCCCGGTCGCGACCCACAATCAGCGCGGAAGGGGTTCCGTCCTGGTCGGCGCTTCCGACGACGCCTGCGCGATACGGGCCGACGACCTGGTAGAGATCGTGGAGAACTCGATGTCGAGCGAAACGTACGACCTCTTAAAGCGCCCGGATGAGTTCTTCATCGTCAACAAGGCTCATCATAATCCGAAGTTCGTCGAAGACGTCGTGCGCGGTATCCTC
>JBBRTL010000059.1:0-13374 GCA_038244445.1 Vulcanimicrobiales bacterium | reverse complement strand
CGGTCTCGAGCGCTGCGACCAATCGCGCGACGTGGTCCGCGTAGAGCAGATCGTCGTCGTCGAGATAGCCGACATACGCGCCGCGCGCCGCCCGCACGCCGACGTTGGAGGCGGCGCCGATATGCTTGCGATCGGGCATCGTCAGGTACTGGAAGGGCCGGCCGGCAGCCGCCTCCTCCACGACCGCGCGCACGTCGGGTCCGCCGTTATTCGCGACGACGATCTCGACGTCGGCGTAGGTCTGGGCGGCGATGCTGGCAATGGCCTTGGCGAGCAGAACCGGTCGATCGTAGGTACGCACGACGATCGAGACGAGCGGACCTCCGCGCGCGCTCGGAACGGTCGCCGCGAGGATCTCGCGCGCGCGATCGGGGGACGCCTCGGCCTTTGCGACGGACGGCCCGCTTGCGAAGGCGGCATCGAGCGCCCCCGCGAGCGACGGGTAGTCGTGCGGGTAGTAGACGAACACGCCGGAGTTGCGTTCGTCGCCGCCGTGAGCGGGTGCGACCACCCGATGGCCCGCCTCGGCGAGCGAGAGCGCGCGCATGCAACGCCACCATTCGGGCGCTACGACGGTCGTCGTGCGTGGGCGCTCGCGGGCGTTTTCGCGCGAGATGAGCGAGACGTCGACACGTCGCGCGCGCAGTCGTGAGACCAGCGGCTGCAGCGCTTCGGCCGGCGTCGCGGGCGCGTAAATCGTCACTCCGCTCGCCTGGGCGGCATCGCCGAACGGGACGATCGGCAGGAGCGCCGTGCGTCTGATCCAGTAGTTCGAGATTTGCATCCAGCGGCGGCGCTCGGCTTCGCTTCCGAGCAGGACGACGTCGGCCAGACGCATGATGAGTCCGGCCGCATCGCGCTGCGGCTGGGCGATCGCCGCTCGCTGGCCCGGCGTCTGTCCGTCGACCGAGAGCCGGTCCTCGCGCAACGCTCTGATCTGCGAGATGCGAGCGTCGGCATCCGGATGCTTCGCGATGTTCGCGCCGATGGTTGCGTGCAACGCCTCGAGCGGATCGTCGAGGACCGCGAAGACTGCGACCGCGCGCCCGGCGCGTCGGGCCGCGACCAGATCGGCGATCGCATCCGCCGGCGAAGCAACGTCGATGCCGAGTACGAGCGCGTCGTCGGGCATGCCGAGGGCCCGTAGTGCGGCGGCCTCTTCCGGGCGGTCGCGTTCGTCAAAGAAGATGCGCAGACTCATGCGGACGGAGGCCTGACGAAATAGCGGGGTTCGCGGGCCGGCGGAGCCGTTGTCGCACGCAGGGAGACGAGATATGCCTTGCGATGCTCGGTCGTCAGCGGTCGATCGTCCGCAGGGTAGCGCGCGTACATCTTCTCGAAACCTCCCGCGAACTTGGCGTGATCGGTCGCCGTCAGCGAGCCCTGCCAGTTCTTCCGTATCGTGTAGAGCGTCGTCGGGCGCTCGACCTTGCCTATCGGGAAGTGGGACGCCATCCGTAGCCACAGCTCGACCTCGCTCGCGCCGTAGACGTTGATGTTGTCGTAAGCGCCGAGTTCTTCGTAGACGGAGCGCTCCGCGAAGATCGTCATATAGCCGAGGCGATTCATGACCATCAACTCGTGCGCGGTGATCGCGGTCGGGGTCTCGATATCGTATCCGAGCAGCACGTCGCCGGCGGGGAGCGGGTCGACCACTTGGATGAGGAAGTTCGAATAGACGGCCCGCAGTCCGCCTCGGCATGCAGCGACCATCGATGCGACGTGATCGTCGAGAAAGAGATCGTCGTCGTCCAGGGCGGTGACGTACGTCCCGCGCGCCGCCGCGATTCCGTCGTTGCGCGGTTCGCCGGCGACACCGGTGTTGTGGGTGCGGTGGATGTATCGGACGTTCGGGAAGGCGGCGCAGACGTCGTCCGCTCGTGGGCCGTCGTTGCTCACGACGATGATCTCGATATTCGGATACGTCTGGTTCTGCAGGCGTTGCAGATTCTGGCGCAAGTGACCGAGCCGATCGTAGACCGTCATCACGATCGTCACCAGCGGAACCGTTCCGACGAAGACGGGCGGACGCGGCAGCTCCGGCAACGCAAGGCGATCGCGTGCATCTTTGCGTAGCGTCGGCGGCGGCCCGGCCAGCGCACGCAGGATCGCGTCGATCGCCTGGAGCGGGTTCCACACTTCGAACGAGCCGACATCCGCGAGGTATTCTGCAGCGGCGGGCGTTGCGGCGCAGAGCGGACGGCCGAAGGCGGCCAGAGCGACCGCCGTCCCCGGATCGTCTGAAAGGCTCAGGATGATCTGCGCGGATGCAAGGATATCGGCCGCGCCCGGGCCGGCGCAGACGAGGCGAATCGGAATCCGGATGTCCGAAAGTAGACGCTCGCCGAGCGCGACGAGCGCGGGCTCGACGCCCTCGACCCAGAGTGCGGCGTAGTCTCCTTTCGGCACAGGGGCTACGGCGGGTTCGGGCACGCGGGCGTCCGGTTGTGCGCAGACCGCCCAACGCGTCGGAACGTAGCCGGACAGTTCTTCGGCAAGGTGACGCTCGTAGAACGAGCGGAAGACGGTCAGATCTGCGACGACGCACGCGTGGGCGAACGCCATGCCGAGATGCGGACCGAACAACGAACGCTCGGCCGCCGCTTGGGGCTGGCCGTTGACGGCGACGTTCCCCGCGGCGAGCGCGTTCATGCGGTAGATGAACGCGTCGTACGTCATCTGCCCGGCCAGCTGTTCGTAGAGACTCGCGGCTAGTCTCCGGCGCGGATGTTCGAATATCGGCCGGAATCCGGTCGCGAGGCCGGCTCGGCGCGCCTCGACGATCGCGGCAAACGCATCGCCGAAGAACTCCGGCTTGACCGTGACGTACGGAACCGAATCGGTCATGCGGCGTGTCGTCGCACGATCGTCGCGAACTCGTAGAGCCCGTAGTCGTGAAGCATCGCAACCCAGCGGCTGTACCGGGTACGGCACCAGTCGAACATGCGATGCGGGTCGGCGTAGTAAAGATCCGGCCGCATCCGATCGGGGTCGGAGTACGCGGTCAGCATGTTGAAGGAGAAGGCTTGCTTTGCGAGTTCGGCGATGCGGTCGAGCGTGTCGAAGATGTAGATCTCCCAATCGTCGTTCGAAACGTCCCTCTTGACGCTGAAGATGCCGCTCGCGACGACGACGTCCGCGCGTTCCAAGTGGGCCGGATCCGAGATGAAGGTCGCACCCGGATGGAGTTCGCGGGCGGCTTCGATCATACTGCGAGACAGATCGTAGCCGACGTAGCGCACGTCGGGCCGCCGCTCGTGCAGGTACGGGACGAGCGCGCCATAGCCGCAGCCATAGTCCAAAAGCGTGGCCGGTCCATCCGGCAGCGCGCGCAGCAGCTGGTCGAAGCGGAGTTCCTGACTCTCGCTCGAGTTCCAATCGACGCCGCGCGGCGTGGGGCCGTGTTCGCGCAGGCGTTCACTGTAATAGGTCTCGATCTTACTGCCGACGTCCCCCATCAGCCGGCCTCGAATGGCGTCGCGCTTCGGACGTATCGGGGCGCGTCGTTACCGGTCTGCAGCAACAGATCGAGAATCGTTACGGCATGTTCGAAGGGCGGGTGGGCCTGATCGTATTCCGGGTAGCCGGCATACGACTTGAATTCGACGCGCAATCCGGCACGCTCCCATTCCGCCAGGTCCATATACGCACGCGCAGCCGGTCCGGAGACGTACATGTCGGCTCCAAGGCTCCGGCATATCTCGATCAGGCGCTCGTTCTTGCCGGGCCCCGCGCCGAACTCCTCCGAACGCCGGATCGGCGTCGCGATCTCGAGACGTCCGGCGATCTCGCGGATCGAGCGCTCGTTGATGCGCGAGAGCAGCGGTTCGGAAACGAGGCCTGCATACAGCGTTTCGACGAACGGCCAAACGGTCTTGAAGTGCCTCGCCTTACCGTAACAATGTTGGATCGTGCGGACATGCTGCTCGGCCCACTCGCGCCCGGCCACCTGCGTCTCGTCGATATGCTGGTCGAACTTGCCCTTCACCTCGACCGGCACGGTGATCCAGCGAAGGCCCTCCTGCGTCTTGATCCGATTGCGGTTGCGCCAATCGCGTCGGGTGTACTGAACGTCGTCGAGCAGCACGAACTCGTCGCAACTGGCGATGAAATCGAAATACCCTTTCCAGGGCATGTAGTTGGACTGGATGATCCCGACGCGCTTGGGCACGGCCTAGAACTTGCGCAGTTCGTCGCTGCGGCGCTCGTGCGGTTCGGTGGCCGCACCCTTGTAGACGCTCGCGTCGGCGGCATCCTTGAGGAGTAAGGCTCCGGCGCCGATGACGCAGTCCGCCCCGACCGAGATACCGTCGCGGAAGGTGGCGTTGACGCCGACGAAGGTGTTGTTGCCGATGCGGCACTTACCGGAAACCACGACGTGGCTGGCGACGAACACGTTGTTCCCGATGGTCGAATGGTGCCCGATGTGGTTGCCGCTCCAAAGGACGCAGTTGTCGCCGATGGTGACGAACGGCTGGATCACGTTCTCTTCGAAGATGAAGCAGGCCCGGCCGATCGACGTCTCGGGCCAGACGGTCACGCTCGAATGGACGTAGGTCGGAACCTCGTAACCGGCGGCCGATACTCCATCGTAGACCGCTTTGCGGGCGGCATTCACCTTACTGAACCCGATACCGAGGAAGATGACGACCTCGCCGGGTGGGTACTCTTCGGCCAGACGTTCGAACGGTATGACGGGCAACCCGAGCAGGCTCGGTGCCTCGACGAAGCGCTCGTCGACGGTGAAGGCGACGACGTCGTACGGGCTATCGTCGCGCAGATAGACGTACGCTACCTGGGCAAAGTCCCCGACCCCGAAGATGACCGCTTTTTTCGGCTGAACGCTCACGGGTCGAACGCTCGAACCGCGTCCACCACGCGCCATTGATCGACCGCATCGAAATCGTTGTAGAAGGGAAGTCGCAAGAGCCGCTCGGCGACGTCGTGCGTCACCGGGCAGGGCGCGTCCGAGCCGAGCCGGGCAGCCATCGGCGACTCGTTGAGCGGAACGTAGTGCGAGACCGCGTTGATGCGCCGAGCGCGCAGATGCTCGATCAATGCCGACCGCGCTCCGACGTCCGGAAGAAGAAGGTAGAACATATGGTAGGCCTGCTCGCACTCCTCAGGTATGGTCGGTAGTATGCAGCCGTGTCTCCGCGCCCAGTCGCCGAGATCGCGCTCGTAGGTCTCCCATATCCGGCGACGCGTCGCTTGAATCCGATCGCGCTCTTCGAACTGCGCGCAGAGAAACGCGGCGAGCATGTCCGAAGGAAGAAAGCTCGACCCCTCGGAGACCCAGGTATACTTGTCGACCTCACCGCGGAAGAACCGCGAGCGGTTCGTACCCTTCTCGCGAACGATCTCCGCTTCGGGGATGAGTAGCGGGTCGTTGATGACGAGGGCCCCGCCCTCGCCGCACGTGAAGTTCTTCGTCTCGTGAAAACTCTGCGTGGCCATTCGGCCGAAGGTCCCGAGCGCCTTACCTCGGTAGCTGCCGAAGAGAGCGTGCGCGTTGTCTTCGACGAGCGCGATGCCGTGGCGCGAGCAGAGCGCGACGATGGCGTCCATCTCGCAGGCAACGCCGGCGTAGTGGACGACGACGATCGCTTTGGTGCGTGGCGTGATCGCCGCCTCGATCAGCGACTCGTCGATATTGAGCGTGTCGGCCCGGCAATCGACGAAGACCGGCTTGGCACCGCGCAACACGAACGCATTCGCGCTCGAGACGAAAGTGAACGCGGGCAAGATGATCTCATCGCCCGGGCCGACGTCGAGCAACAGGGCGGCCATTTCGAGGGCGTCCGTGCAACTGGTGGTAAGCAGGACCTTCGGGGTTCCCAGGGCGCGCTCGATAAACGCCTGTGCGCGGGCCGTAAAAGCGCCATCCCCCGAAATGTGCCGGTTGGCGATCGCCTCGGCGATGTATCGCTGCTCGTTTCCGGCGAAGCACGGTTTATTGAACGGAATGACGCGGTCGGACTCGAGGGGCGGTGGGGTCCCGGAGCCTTGGGTCGTATATCTCACCACCTACTGTATCGGCTGTAGGCGGGCGGCACTTAAAGGAGCCGGCCGCTTCGAGAAGGACGTGGGAACTCGTGGTTTGGGAGAAACTCGGACGGATCTTCGATCCGCAGGGCGCACGCTGGTGGATGCAGAGCCATGCCGCTCTGCCGACCCCGATCGACCTTGGCGGAGGTCGTCTGCGGGTCTATTGCTCCGGACGGGACTCCGAAGGTCGTTCCAGGATCGGCTCGGCCGATCTGCACATGCGGGACCCCGCCGGGACGTGCATCGTCGCCGTGGAGCCGGTCCTCGAGCTGGGAGTTCTCGGGACGTATGAGGATCGCGGAGTGCTACCCGCGTCGATCGCCCGTCGCGATGAAGGCTCGATACTCTACTACACCGGGGTGATGCTCGGACGGACGGTTCCTTTCTATTTCGCGGTCGGCGCGGCCACGGCACCGACCGCGTCGGGGCCGTGGACGCGGCTCTCGAATGCTCCCGTGTTGGATCGCAATGCCGTCGATCCGCTTCTGACGGCATCGCCGTTCGTGATGCGTGACGGCGGATCGTACCGGATGTGGTACGTTTCGGCATCCCGTTGGGTCGAAGAGGCCGGCGGACCAAAGCACTACTACCACATCCGCTATGCCGAATCGGACGACGGGATCGCGTGGCGCCGCGACGGTCGCGTGTGCATCGATTTCCGCGGAGACGAATACGCGATCGCTCGGCCATGCATCGTCAAGGACGCGGACCGATATCGGATGTGGTACGCGTATCGCGGAGCGTCCTATCGGATCGGATATGCGGAGTCGCGCGACGGCCTCGTCTGGGAGCGCAAGGACGACGAGGTCGGGATCGAGCCGTCTCCCGAAGGATGGGATTCTCAGATGCTCGGCTACGCGTACGTCTTCGACCACGACGGCGACCGCTACATGCTCTACAACGGAAACGACTACGGCCGAACCGGATTTGGCCTGGCGAGGTTGCGCGCGTGAAGCTCGAAGCGATCTCCGTTCGCGAGACGGACTGGCTGGCGAGCGCCCTCAACGCGCTCTCTCGTAAGGGTTGCGCGGTCGTCACCGGCGTGCTCGACGACGAACTCCTGGAGGCGACGCGTCGTGCGGTGTACCGCGCCCGCGACGGCGTCGTAGCCGAGATCGGCAGCGAGCGTCTGGCGCGGGCCGGCGAGATCGGGACGATCAGGCTCCCGATGCGCTTCGACGACACGTTCTATCGATTGCTCGACGTCGCTCCGATGCTCGACGTCGTCGATGCGATGCTCGGAGATGCTGCGATCCTGCATCTGCAGAACGCGTTCGCGCTGCCGTCGTTCGAGAGCAACGCGGCGCCCGTGGTCTTCCAAAACACGTTTCATCGAGATTTCCCGCGATTCACGAACGGCTACGTCCACTCCATCAATGCCTTCTTCGCGATCGATGCATTTACCGAAGCGAACGGCGCGACCCTGGTCGTGCCCGGTTCGCATCAGCAGGCAGCCGTTCCCGATGCCGACGAGATGCTTGCGGCCGCAGTCCCGGCGGTCGCGCCGGCCGGAGCGATGCTGCTCTTCGATTCGACGCTCTGGCACGCGGCCGGTCGTAACGTGTCCGGTCGCGACCGGTTGGCCGTCAATCAGCAGTTCACGCGCTCGTACGTCAAACAGCAGATCGACTACGTGCGCGCGCTCGGCGACGATGCGGTACTCGACCAGAAGCCCCGCATCCAGCAGCTCCTGGGTTGGTACACGCGCGTCGTGACGAGTTTGGACGAATACTATCGACCCGAGCACGAACGCCTGTACCGCCGGAACCAGGGTTAGGCGCTAGAAGGCGATCACGTCGTCGTAGCGGATGGCTCGCATCCCATCGCCTTCGACGCGGCGGCCGATCGCGGCTTGCACGCTCGGCCGGGTCGCAAGGACGAGCGCGTCGATCGCGAGTTCGGGAGCGTACGGCTTCACCGGCTTGTCACCGAAGCGCGAGAGCGGCGGCGAATCCATCGTACAGAACCGGATGCGCGACCACGTTGCCGGGGCGTACGCGCGGAGAAGTCCGGCGGCCTCGCCGGCACCGAAGCACGCGACCCGAGCGCCGCTCGGAAGACGTTGCGCGAGCGTCCCGTCGAGATCGCTCCAGGAGCGCAGGTATGCGTCTTTGGCGTCGAACGCACGCGCGGCCTCGCTCTCGTTCGGCGCCACTGCGCCGCCTTCTCCGCGGGTGGCGATGGTCATGAAGAATGCACCGAGTCCGTCGGGCGCGGAGACCTGGGCTTCGACCCGCAGTCCCGCCGCGGTCACGAATGCGCGCATGTGCGAGCGACCGATAGAGAAGAGGTGATCGGCGAAGAGCAACTCGCTTCCGGCGGCGTCGCCATCCGGGCAGACGATCGCAACCGAGTCGCCGTGCGTTGCGAGGTCGCGAACGAAGGCGATCGGATCGAGCGTATGCTCGATCACGTTGATGGCAAAAGCCAGCGATCCGCTACGTCTGGGTACCGCCGAAGCCTTGAGGAAGCCGTGTTCGATCGCGACGCCGGCATCGCGCGCACGTGCTACCGCCGGCGCGGCGGCCTCGACGCCGCGCGCTTCGACGTCGGGCCACGCGCCGCGCAGGGCGAGCAAGAGCGAACCGTTTCCCGCGCCGGCCTCGAAGATCGCGGACGGCGTGTCAAACGCATTTGCGAGCCACATCGCGTACCCCGATTGGCGGGCGGCCTCGTATGCCTGGCCGGGAGCGTGGTCGTAGAGGGAGTAGTCGTCCCCAAACGCCGCTTCGTGCTCGGGAGTCGGGGTCGTCGAGGTCAGACCGCATCGAGCGCAGACCGACTTTCCGAGCGGCCGCGGGATGATCGAAAAATCACTAAGGATCGAATGCGTCGGATGGGGATCGCTCAAGCGGCGGAAACGATCCGCTCCGCACGCGATGCACCGCAAGGCGCTACGTCAGTCCGCGCTGCTTCGCGACCAGCGTGGTTGCGCGGTAGAGACTTTCGAACTGGCCTGCGTCGGTCCACCATCCGTCGAGCACGTCGTAGTACAGGTCGCCTGCGTCGATGTAGGCGTTGTTGACATCGGTGATCTCAAGTTCACCGCGGCTCGATGGTTTCAGGTCGCGACAGAAGTCAAAGACGCGAGAATCGTACATATAGATGCCGGTCACGGCATAGTCGCTCTTGGGTTCGGCGGGTTTCTCCTCGATCCGGAGGATGCGGGTCCCGTCGAGTTCGGGGACGCCGAAACGCGCGGCGTCGTCGACGCGTTTGAGGAGAATGCGCGCGCCGGACGTCTGCTTTTCGAACTGGCAGACGAACGGAGAGATGTCGTCTTCGACGATGTTGTCGCCGAGGATCACGACGATGCGTTCGTTCTCGGCGAAATGCTCGCAGAGTTTGAGCGCGTCGGCGATGCCGCCCTCACCCTCTTGGTAGGTGTAGTAGATATCCTTGAGGCCGAAGTCGCTGCCGTTGCCCAGAAGGCGTAGAAAGTCGCCCGCGGAGTTGCCGCCGGTAACCACCATGATATCCCTGATACCCGCCTTGCAGAGGGTCTCGATCGGGTAGTAGATCATGGGCTTGTCGTAGATCGGCAGCAGGTGCTTGTTGGTGACCTTCGTCAGTGGCCGAAGCCGAGACCCGAGGCCACCTGCGAGTATTACGCCCTTCATCTCCGAGCCGATTATCGCGCCCAATCGGGTCCTCCTGCGGCGCTACAGATAGTAGCCGGACTGCCGATGACCTTGTAGATGAGCGGCGACGATTCGGCCGGGACGAATCCCGAGAGCGAGTATGGAACTGCCGCGCGCGCGTTCCTCGATCGTGGCATGGCCAGATACGGTCTGCCGGCATCGCTCTACGAGAGCAACCTGCGCGCGTTGATCGATCCGAACGCGCATGACTTTCGACTCACGGAACTCGCAACCGTCACGGGCGATACGGCGATGGGTACGACGCCGCTGAAGTTCCTCGACATCGGTTGTGGGCCGGGCACGCTCGTCTTTCGAGGTCTGCGCGCCGGGCACGATGCATACGGGGTCGACCTCGACGACGGCAAGATCGACCTAGCCAAGAAATGGCTTCGCGCGCAGAACCTGCCCGAAGCATGGTCCGATCGGGTGGTCATCTGCGATGCCGGCAAGCTGCCCTTCGAAAATGAGTCGTTCGATCTCGTCTCGAGCTACCACGTCTTGGAACACGTGAGTGACTTGCGCTCGGTGCTCTATGAGGCCGTCCGGGTCACCAAACGCGGAGGCTGGCTCGACCTACGCGCGCCCGACTACCGCATGTCCTACGATACGCACTACTGTATGCCTTGGCCGCGCTTCATGCCGCGCGCCCAAGCCGAGAAGTGGACCGCAGCGATGGGGAGGCCGGCGGACGGCATCGGGACGTTTTTTTACGTCACCGCGCCCGAAGTGGCGGCGGTGCTCGAAGCGCTCGGCTGCAGAATCCAGACGAACATCCTACGCGAGCACTATCAATCGCGGATCACGCCGTTCTCCGGCAGATTGACGATCGATCCGATCATCGTGCGATCCGACGCGGATCTTGCGGATCTCGCCGCAGAACTGAAGTCGCTCGAAGCGGCCGGCCAACTCCCACCGATGTACGCAACCTGTTTGGAGTTCACGATTGCGGCTCAGCGTCTGTAACGGGATTTCGCGGCTATCTTCCTGCGTATTGACGGGTGTAGTAGTCGCGGAACTCGCCGGACTTGAGCGGACGCCACCAGGACTCGTTCTCGCGGTACCAGTCGATGGTCTCGCGTAGGCCGGCTTCGAACTCGACCTGGGGTTGCCATCCGATCGCGGCGGCTTTGGCGGTGTCGATCGCGTAGCGGCGATCGTGTCCGGGGCGGTCGGTGACGTGTCGGACGTGCGTTTCTTTTGAACGGCCGCAGCCCTCGAGCAGGCGTTCGGTGATCTCGAGATTCGTGCGTGGATTGCCGCCGCCGACGTTGTAGATCTGCCCGAGTTCGCCGTGCGCGATCACGTGCGCGATGCCGCGCGCGTGATCGTCGACGTGCAGCCAATCGCGGATCTGCAGGCCGTCGCCGTAGACCGGCACGGCTTCGTCGTCCACTAGATTGGTGATGAAGAGCGGGATCAACTTCTCCGGATACTGATACGGCCCGTAGGTATTGCTGCCGCGCGTGATCAGCACGGGCGTTCCGTAGGTGTTCCAGTACGCAAGCACTTGCAGGTCGCCGCCGGCCTTGCTCGCGCTGTACGGGCTACGCGGCTTGAGCGGATCGTCTTCGCGCGATTCGCCTTCGGCGACGTCGCCGTAGACCTCGTCGGTCGAGACCTGGAGATAGCGCGGGATCTCGTGTTCGCGGACCGCTTCGAGCAGCACGTGGGTGCCGAGGATGTCGGTCTTCAGAAATGCTTCGGGCGCCAGGATCGAGCGATCCACGTGCGTCTCGGCGGCGAAGTTGACGATCGCGTCCGCGCCGTCGCCGATGGCTTCGCGAACGGCGTCGGGATCGCAGATGTCGCCCTTGACGAACCGGTAACGCGGGTCGGCTTCGACGTCGCGCAGATTGGCCGGATTGCCGGCATAGGTCATCGCATCTAGGTTGACGATCTCGAGATCGGGACGCTCGCGCAGCGAGAGGCGCACGAAGTTCGACCCGATAAACCCGAGGCCGCCGGTAATGAGCCAACGCATCGATTGGCTCTTCGGCGGCCCCCGGCGAACCCCTTAGGAGGGCGGGTCTACATCCGCGTTGCGGCGATCTTGGCGAGGTCGACCTCGCCCGGGTCGATCGTCTTTATGCTCCCGGCGCCCAGATAAAGGCTGACCTGGGCCGCCTTGTCGCCCTTCGAGACGAAGATCGCGCCACCGAACCAAAAGGCCTTGTCGCCGATACCGGGGACGTCTGTGGCGCCCATTGAGCCCATGCCGGCGGCCAGCTTCGGATCGACGAACTGGACGAAGACGTTCTTGGTCTTGGTCGCGTCGTAGTATCGGCACGAACCATATCCGTCGTGACCGGCTTTGGCGATACCCGCCGAGGCCTTGGAACCGAGCGCAGTCGAGGCTTCGGCCCGGGTCACCAGCGCACACGCGTCGGTCGCGGCGGCGGCCGGAACGGAACTCGCGGCCGCGACTGGTGCGCTGCTTGCCGCATCGGAACGAGTGGCGTTCGCCGTGCCCGAACACGCGGCGAGAGCGAAGACCATGACCAAAGCGATGGAGAGCTGTTTCAACGAGTATCCTTTCGGGAGATGGGCTTACGGACTGGGTGCGTAGGCGGCGCACCAAGCGCCCGGAGGGCTCCAAGAACCCTTCGAAACGCCCATGTGCGTATCGAAACTGAGATCGAGCAGATTGTAGGCCAACGCCTGAAGGTCCGCGTCTTGACGTGCGTAGAGTTCGCCGGCCGCGTAACCGGTCAAGAAACTGCAGGCGGCGGACTTGATGCACGAATAATACGTGAAGGCCGCGTTTCCGCCGGATTCACCGCGCAGTGGTCCGGTCATTCCGACGACCTGGCAGCGCAACATGTCGGCGTAGAAACTGATCGCCGAGTACATCGACATCGTATCGTTCATCTGGGTCACGTACTCGGCGGCTGCCTGGCCTGCGCCGTCGTCCATGCGTCCGACCAGGTTGCCGGTCGCGGGATCGATCTGCCACCAGCCCATCCGCTCGCGACCCGCGAAGCTGACCGCGCTCTTCGGCACGATCGCGACGCCGCCGTAGCGCGGATCGTCGCTCACGATCGTGGCGACGCCGGCGTTCGCGGCGGCGTTCATGTACGCGGGCGTGCCGCCGTCGGTCGGAATGCCGAGCAGATGCTGTTCGATCGCGGTGTCCTCGTAACCGCGGACGGCGTTGGCGGTGGCCGCGCCGGCGACGCCCGCCGCCGTCATCGCGTTGGAGACGATGTCGATGCGTTCGGCGACGCCGGCGCTCTTGCCGTCGTACGTGAAACCGCGAGAGACGCCGACGATCATCGGTGCGGTGTAGAGAAAGCGCAGGCCGGTGGTCTGCGCTTCGAGCCGTTCTCGGACGGCAGCGTCCATCTGATAGAAGCGCATCACGTCGACCGGAAAGGCCGAGCCCATGTCGGCCGGTGGTTGCTGCGTGCCGACTCCTCCGGCCACGCCGTACGCGGCGGCAGCTCCGTAGCGCAACGTCTCCGTGAGCCCGGCTTTGAGCGCGAACGTGTCGCTGAAATCTCCGCTCATCGCGAGGAGCGTGGTCTGTTGCGTCATGGCGTAGGCCGTCCTCACCGGGGTCCAGGACGGATCGATGCTCTTCCCGTCGGGCGAACGACGATCCAACAGGACGCGCGTCGCGGTCTCGACGGGTGCTCCCGGAACGGTCGTAACGATCTGGAGTCGCAACGTGGCCAGGCGCGGCATG
>JBBRTL010000058.1:0-13413 GCA_038244445.1 Vulcanimicrobiales bacterium | reverse complement strand
GGCGAACACGAACGCCACCCCGACCAAAGCCGAACCGAGCGGACCGGCGAGCCGGCCGAGTTGCGGGCCGAACGCCCACAGCAGGACCGCGCCGAGCAACGGCAAGAGCCAGACGGCCAGGATGAACGGGTAGGACCCGTCGACGCCCATCAGGTGATGCATCATCCGCGCAGCCCCGCGACTTCATCCACATCCACGTTCTTGGCATTCCTGAAGACGATCACGATGATTGCAAGCCCGATCGCGGCTTCGGCCGCGGCGACGGTGATGACCAGGAACGCGAACACGTGCCCGGCGTTGTTCTGCCACATCCGCGAGAACGTCAGGAAGAGCAGGTTGGCGGCGTTCCACATCAGTTCGATCGACATCAGCATGATCAGCGGATTGCGGCGGAGCAACACGCCCGCCACCCCGATGAAGAAGATGATCGACGAAAGCGCGATGTAGTTGGTGACGGCGACCTGCAGCATCTACTCGTCACCCGCGCGGACGATCGCTTCGCGCATCTCGCGCCGCGCTTTGGCGGCTTGTGCGGGTGAACCCGACAGCGCCGCCTTGTCGCCGGCGAGCAGAATGACGCCGATCACGGCGACCATCAGCACGAAGGCGGTGATTTCGAACGGGAGCAGATGGACGGTGAAGAGCGCCTTGCCGAAGTCGGCGACGCTCCCGAAGGCGTTCGCATCGCCGGCCTGGGCGGCCAGCGCCGCGGCGCTCGGGCGCGGGCCGACGGTCGTGACGTTGCGCACCGCATACGCGGTCAGCCCGAGCAGCCCGAGCACCAGCAGACCCGCCGGAATGGCAGCCTTGGGCATCCGGTTCGGGCCGGACGAGAACGGATCGACGCCGCTGCTGAGCAGCGCGATCACGAAGACGAAGAGCACCAGGATCGCGCCGCTATAGACGATGATCTGTACGACGCCGAGAAACTCGGCGGAGAGCGTGATGTACATCGCGGCTAGCGCCGCGAAGTGCGCGAGCAGTCCGATCACGCTGTAGACCGGCTTCTTCGCGCTCACCACCCAAACGGCGGTCGCGATCAGCACCACGGCCAGAAAAGAGAACCCTATCATGGTGTGTCATCCTGAGGAGTGCCTTTAGGCACGTCTCGAAGGACGGCCAACCCCTTGCGTTCGGTTTTGAGGATCTCGCCGCGCCAGGTCGCGGAGTAGCCCTCGGCGATGTTGGTGGTCGACTTCTCGTCGGCGACTCTACCGAGGTCCGACGGGATGCCACCGGGACGCTCGTCCGGCGCTTCACCCACGCCCGCCTCGGGCGGCACGAGCAGACGGTCCTTGCTGTAGATGAACGAGCCGCGGCGGTAGTCGGCCATCTCGAAGCGCGGCGTCAGCACGATCGCGTCGGTCGGGCACGCCTCTTCGCACATCCCGCAAAAGATGCAGCGTAGTTCGTCGATCTCGTAGCGTGCGGCGAAGCGTTCGCCGGGCGAGCGCCGGTCGTCCGGCGCGTTCTCCGCACCGACGACGGTGATGGCGTTCGCCGGACAGGCGACCGAGCAGAGTTCGCAGCCGATGCAGCGCTCCTTGGCGTCGTCGTAGCGGCGCAGTTCGTGGAGGCCGTGGAAGCGCGGGGCGTGCTGCTTCTTAACCGACGGGTACTCGATCGTCGGCTTCTTCTTGAACATGTAGCCGAACGTGACCGACATGCCCTTGAGAATCGCGCCGACGTTGAAGAGCTGTTTACGTATTGCCATCGTTATCCCCAGATCGCCACGACGACAGCCGTCGCGATGAGATTGAGCGTGGCGACCGGGAGCAAGACCTTCCAGCCGAACGCCATCAGACGATCGTAGCGGAAGCGCGGCAGCGTCGCGCGCAGCCACATATAGAAGAACATGAATGCACCGACCTTGAGCAAGAACCAGACGATGCCCGGGATCGCGGTGATCCCGAACGCCGGGTTCCAACCGCCCAGGAAGAGGAGGGTCGCGATGCACGAGACGGTCAGCATGTTGACGTACTCGGCGATGAAGAACAGGCCGAAGCGCAGACCCGAGTACTCGGTGTGGAACCCGGCGACCAGCTCGGTCTCGGCTTCGACCAGGTCGAACGGGGTCCGATTGGTCTCGGCGACCGCGGTGATCGCGTAGAGCAAGAAGCCGACGATCTGCGGACCGATGAACCACCACTTGGCCTGCGCGTGGACGATCCCGTCGAGCGATGTCGTGCCCGCCAGGATCAGCACGCCGACGAACGACATGGTCATCGCGAGTTCGTAGCTGATCATCTGCGCAGTCGAACGGATCGAACCGAGCAGCGGATATTTGGAGCCCGAGGCCCAGCCGCCGAGCGTGATGCCGTAGATCCCGAGCGAGCTGATCGCCATCAGCAACAGGATGCCGGCGTTGACGTTGCCGACCGCCCAGACCCCGTCTTTCGATTCGCCGAATGGGATGATCGCGTAGACCGCAAACGCCGTCAGCAGCGAGATGAACGGCGCGAGGCGATAGATCAGCGGGTCGGCTGTCTTCGGCGTGAGGTCTTCTTTCAGGATGAGCTTGGCCGCATCGGCGGCCGGTTGGAGCATCCCCCACGGACCGACCCGATTCGGACCGGGACGCAGCTGCATCCAGCCGAGCACCTTGCGCTCGAACAGCATCGCGTACGCAAACGTCGTGATCACCACGAATGCGAGCACGAACGATTTGAGCAACACGAACGGCCAGAACGGCGCGGTGACGATCGAGTGGAGCAGATCCATTACGCCTCCACTTCTTCGACAGCCGCCACGGGTCGGAGCGCAGCGATGCGCTCATCGTGCGCGGAAGTACCACCACCCGCGAACAGATGGGTGGGCCGCGCGGATCCGGCGGAAGCACCTCCCTTGTCATCCCGAGCGTCGGGAGCGAAGCGACCGGAGTCGAGGGACGACACCCCCGCTTTCACCGCCGCCTCAACGACCGCACGCTCGAGCGCTTCGCTCGTCGGCAAGGCGATATCCAACTGCTGCGCGAGCCCGATCAACATCTCCAGATCCGAGAGCGTGCCTGCCGGAGCGTCCAGCGATTGGTTCACCGGCAGCAGATCGCCGGCCAGATCGATGGTCGTCCCGTTCTTCTCGAACGCGCCCTTGGCGGGCAGCACCAGCGTCGCGGCTTGCGCGGTCTCGGTCAGGAACAGATCGCTCACCACCACGAACGGGATCGCCGCGAGCGCCGCAACGACGGCTTCGCGGTTCGGATGATTGAGCACCGGGTTCACGCCGAAGAGCGAGAGCGACTTCAGCCCACCGGCCAGCATCGCATCGAAGCTCTTCGCGCCGCTCTCCGGCAGCACGCCCATCGCTTCGGCGCCGCGCGCGTTGGCCTGTTCGCTTGCGATGTAGACGAGTGGTCCCTCGACTACGGCACCTGCGGTGCCTACGCTCGGGATGACAGAGGCTATGCTTTTCGCGAGAGCGGCGTTGACGCCGTCCCAGATGAGTGCGACGGCCGTCGCGCCTTGGAGCGCTGCTTTCACGTCGGCTGCATTCGTGACCGCGACCACGCGGGCGCCTTTGCGGGCGGCCTTCTTGATGCGAAGGTCCATCACCGGAGCACGCTCCGCCGGCGATTCGCCGACGATCAGCACCAGTTTGGCTTCTTCCAACTCGGCATACGTGCCGCTCTTGCCGAACGGCGTCGCGACGCGTTGTGTGCCCGCCCGCCAGTCCACGTTCGCAACGCCTGCGGCGCGGAACACGTGCTGGAGCAGATACGCTTCTTCGTTCGTCAGGCGTCCGCCACCGACGGCGCCGGCGTTGGTCGTATCCGCCGAGATCGCCTTGGCCCAGAGCGCGAAGGCATCGTCCCAGCCGATCTGGACGAACTCGCCGTTCTTCTTCAATAACGGCTGGGTCACGCGATCGCGTGAGGCGTAGAAGCCGGTGTTGTAGCGGCCGCGGTCGCAGAGCCAGCCGTCCGAGATCGCGTCGTCGCTCTCGACCGACATCATGCGCTGGACGCCTCCGAAGCGCGTATCGACGAATGCCTGACAGCCGACCGGGCACTGGGTGCAGGTCGTCTGGGTGCGCGCGAGATCCCACGGCCGCGACTTGAAACGATAGGCCTTCGAGGTGAGCGCACCGACCGGGCAAAGCTCGGTCACGTTGCCGGTGAAGTTGTGATGATAGGGCTCGCCGGTCGCGGTCGCGATCATATCCTTCACGCCGCGATCCTTGAGCACGAGTTGCTGGTCGTCGACGATGATGTCGTCGAAGCGCACGCAGCGCTGGCAGATGACGCAACGCTCTTCGTCCAGCACGATAGTCGGGCCGAGGTCGACACCCTTCGGCTTGCTCGTCTTCGGGTCGACGAGGTCGGACGACCCGCGTCCGTACGCCAACGAGTAGTCCTGCAGTTCGCACTCGCCGCCTTTGTCGCAGATCGGGCAGTCGAGCGGGTGATTGACCAGGAAGAGTTCGACGACCATCGAGCGGCCGGTATTGACCTTGTCGTTCTGGGTGTGCACGACCATGCCGTCGGAGACCGCCGTATTGCACGCGATCTGCAACTTCGGCATCCCCTCGATCTCCACGAGGCAGATGCGGCAGAGTCCGGCCGGTCCGAGTTTGGTGTGATAGCAATAGATCGGAATCTCTTGCTTGATCTTCTTCGCCGCTTCGACGAGCAGGGTGCCCTTCGGCACCTGCACGGCCACGCCGTCGATCGTTACGGTTACGAGGTCTGCCATTACGGTGTATCACCAAGAGAAGCGAGTGTCGTAGCAAGGCGTAGCGCGCTTGTTGTAGCGAAGCGGAGTCGTGGGACCGCCGCGATGCATCGCCGTTGCGTCGCCCCTCGACTACGCGGCTTCGCCGCTACGCTCGGGATGACAGTGCCTGCACTCGTGATGCGCGGTACGGTACGGCCGCCTACGCTCCGCGTGCCGATGCGACTCACTTCGTCACCGCTTCCTTCAACACGCGGCTTTCGAACTGGGCGGGGAAGCGGAGCAGGACGGACTTGAGGAACGGTTCGATCGAGTCGCCGAGGGCGCACAGGTTCAGGCCCGTGATGGTCGACGAGACGCGCTTCATCATGTCGAGGTCCGACATCAGGCCGCGGCCTTCGATGAAGCGCTCGAGGACGATCTCGAGCCAGTGGCCGCCTTCGCGGCAGGGCGTGCACTGGCCGCACGATTCGTGCGCGAAGAAACGCACCAGGTTGTGCGCGGCCGCGACGAAGTCGGTGGTGTCGTCGAACGCGACGAACGCGCCCGAACCGAGCATCGAGCCCGCCTTTGCCATGCTCTCGTAGTCGTACGGATCGTCGAAGTGTTCTTCGAAGATGCAGGCCGACGAACCGCCGCCCGGCTGGATCGCGACCAGTTTTCGTCCCGGGCGCATGCCGCCCGCGATCTCGACCAGCTCGCGGACGGTGGTGCCGAGCGGGACTTCGTAGTTGCCCGGCTTCTGCACGTGGCCCGAGATCGAGATGATCTTGTAGCCCTTGCTCTTCTCGGTGCCGACCGCGGCGAACCACGCGGCGCCCTTTTCGAGGATCGGCACCAGATAGGCGAGTGTCTCGACGTTGTTGACGACCGTCGGCGCGCCGTACAGACCTTCGACCGCCGGGAACGGCGGCTTCAGACGCGGCTCGCCGCGTTTGCCTTCGAGCGAGTTGAGCAACGCGGTCTCTTCGCCGCAGATATAGGCGCCGGCACCGCGATGGACGGTCACTTCGAGGTCGTAGCCGGTCCCGAACAGATTTTTACCGACCAGGCCCGCCTTGCGCGCTTCGTCGAGCGCCGCCATGAAGATCGCGTAGCCGGCCTTGAACTCACCGCGGATATAGATGAACGCGTGGTTCGAACCGATGCCGTAGGCGCCGAGCAGCATGCCCTCGAGCACCAGATGCGGCGTCTCTACGAGAAGCATGTGATCTTTGAACGTGCCCGGTTCGGCTTCGTCGCAGTTGCAGACGAGATAGCGCGGCTTGTCGTTGTTCGGCAAGAACGACCACTTCTTACCGGTCGGGAAGCCGGCACCGCCGCGGCCGCGCAGGCCGGATTTATCGGCCGCTTCGAGTACGTCGGCGGACTTGAGTTCGCGCACGGCGCGCTCCCACTGCTTGTAGCCGCCGCGCTGACGATAGACGCCGATATCGCGCAGGTTCGCCTCGCCGATGCCGGCGGTCAGAACGGGTGTTACTACGGCCGCCATCAGTGCTGCGCGTCCTCGTTGACGAGTTCTTTGATCTGTTGCGGATCCTCGCGCACGACGCGCTCGTTCGTCCGTCCGCGGAACGCGAAGTCGCGTTCGACGATCCGATCGAGCATGATCACGCCCGCCTTATCGCCCAAACCGCCCGCGTTGTTCGGATCGCTCACCCCGGTCGCGCCCTTGCTCTTCCGTCCCATCGAGACTTCCGAATCTTGCTTGACCTGCCAGGACTTGCCCGGCGCCTCGGTCTGGACCATCGGCGCGGTCGCATACGTCCCGGCGCGCATCGCGGCCAGCATCTCGTCGATCGCGGCCGGCGTGAGCGAGTAGACGAAGTCCAAGTTCACCTGCATGCAGGTCGGCTTGTCGCAGGCCGCCAGACACTCGACCTCTTCATACGAGAACAGGCCGTCCTCGGTCGTCTGCAGATGCCCGACCCCGAGCTGCTCGCGGAAGTACCGCATGATCTCGCTCGCACCGTTGATCGAACACGAAAGCCCGCGGCAGACCTGCAAGACGTACTTGCCGACCGGCTTACGGAAGAACAACGTGTAGAACGAGACGGTCGATTCGACCACCGCCGGCGTGAGATTCAGCATTTCTGCGGTAGCGCGCTGCGCCTCGGGACTCGCGAACCCTTCGCGCGACTGGAACAGATGGATGATCGGCAAGAGCGCCGAACGCGGCTGCTCGTACTGCGCGATCAACGCCTCGCACTGCGGCCGCAACTCCGCGAGCAACGACGGGAACGCTGCGATCCTATCGCTCATCGTGCGCCCCTTTTGTCATGCCGAGCGTAGGCGCGAAGCGCCGTAGTCGAGGGACCGCCGCGATGCAATGCTCTTGTTGCGTCCCTCGACTACGCTTCGCTACGCTCGGGATGACAAGGAGCATCATCGGTCCACCTCGCCGAAGACCGGGTCGAGCGAGCCGATCTGCACCACCAGATCCGCGATGAACGCCCCAGCCGCCATGCCCTTGAGCGCCTGCAAGTTGTACAGCGACGGCGGCCGCGTGCGAATGCGATACGGCCGGTTGCCCCCGTCGCTCACGACGTAGAAGCCGAGTTCGCCGCGCGGCGATTCGACCGGCTGATAGACGTCGCCCGGCGGAACCCGGAAGCCTTCGCTCACGATCTTGAAGTGATGGATCAGCGCTTCCATCGAGAGCGCGATCGTCTCTTTGGGCGGCGCCGCGACCTTGGTGTCGTCGATCATCACCGGACCCGGCGCCCGCAGCTTCTCGCGGGCCTGTTCGATGATGCGCATGGCTTGATCCATCTCGTCGAGCCGGACCAGGAAGCGCGCGTAGGCGTCGCCTTCGGTGCGCGTCGGGACGTCGAACTCGTACTGTTCGTAGCCGCAGTACGGAAACGCCTTACGTATGTCGTAGGCAATGCCGCTGCCGCGCAACGCCGGGCCGGTCACGTTCCATTGGAGCGCATCTTCGGGCGAGAGGTAGCCGACGTCGATCGTGCGGTCCTGGAAGATCGGATTGGCCTGCAGCAGATCGCGCAGATCTTTCATGCGCCCCGGGAACTTCGCGATCAGCGCGTCGAGCTTGGCGAGATAGCCTTCGGGCAGGTCGCCGTTAACGCCACCGACGCGCATGTAGTTGGGATGCATGCGCGCGCCGCCGGCCGCTTCTTGCAGATCGAGGATGTTCTCCCGCATATCGAAGCAATAGAAAAAGATCGAGATCGCGCCGAGATCGATGCAACTCGTGCCGAGCCAGACGCAATGCGAAGCGATCCGCGTCAGTTCGGCTTGGAGCACGCGGATCTGCGACGCGCGTTCCGGGATCTTGTCGGTGATGCCGAGCAGCTGCTCGACCGCGAGCACGTAGCAGAGCGCGTTGCTCGAGGGCGCGAGGTAGTCCATCCGCTCGATCACGGTCTGGGCCTGCGACCAGAACAGGTTCTCGGCGCTCTTCTCGATGCCGGTGTGCAGATAGCCGATCTCGGGCTCGGCCTTGAGTACGGTCTCGCCCTCGATCTCGAGCATGATCTGCAGGACGCCGTGCGTCGAAGGATGCTGCGGCCCCATCGAGAGGACCATCACGTTGCCTTCGTGCGAGACGATCTCGGGCGTCAGCGGCGTCGACGAAAGACTCATAGTTTATCCTGAGGTACCGGCGCAGCCGGCTTCGCGAAGGAGGCCTTCTTGACTTGCTCTTGGAGCGCTTCGAGTGTCTTGCCGGAGGGCGGCGTGCCGGCTTGGACGTTCGACTTCGACGCAAACGCCGGGCGTGGCGCGCGCTCGCGCGCGGGGCCGCGGAGCGGGTAGTCCTTGCGCAGTGGGTAGCCTTCCCAGTCGTGCGGCATCTGGATCCGGCGCAGGTCCGGGTGACCGTCGAACGCGATGCCGAACAGGTCGAAGACTTCGCGCTCGGCCCAATCCGCGGACTTCCACAGATCGGTCACGGTCGGCACGACGGGCTTTTCGCCGTCGACGCCGCACAGCAGGCGAAAACGCTGCGGCGCTCCGGCGGCCGCGACGCTAGTCGCACCGACCGGCAGCTTCAGCAGATGATAGACGACGTCGAAGCGGGGCGTGCGTTCCGGGTAGTCGACCGCGCCGAGATCGAGCAGCATGGTGTAGCCCTCGGCCTTGAGAGCTTCGAGGCGCGCGCGAACGCCGCTCGCGTCGACGCGTTCGATGGTCGCGTCGGCGATGTTGGGGCGCAGGCTCGTCGGGTCGGTCGCGAGACCGGCGATCGGCGGAGTTTGAGTGCTGGGCATCGTTTACGTGTTCGCCTCGTGCGTGGAAGAGTTACGCGCGCGCCAAAATGCCGCCGCGGCCGCCTTCGCGGATCTGCTGCTGGATCAGGTTGACGGCGTAGAGCAATCCGTCCGGCGTCGGCGGACAACCGGGAACGTAGACGTCCACCGGCACGATCGTATCGACGCCTTGGACGATCGCATAGTTGTCGAAGACGCCGCCGCTGCTCGCGCACGCGCCCATCGAGATCACCCACTTCGGGTCGGCCATCTGATCGTAGAGGCGCTTCACGACCGGCGCCATCTTCTGGGCGACCCGGCCGGAGACGATCATCAGGTCAGCCTGGCGCGGCGAGGAACGGAAGACTTCCGACCCGAGGCGCGCGATGTCGTACTCGGCCGAGGTGACCGTCATCATCTCGATCGCACAACAGGCCAGGCCCATCGTCAACGGCCAGACCGAGGATGCCTGCGCCCAGCGCGCGACGTCGTCCAGCCGTGCGAGCAGAAAATGACCGGGACTTACCTCCACGCGAATCCACCCTTCTTCCATACATAGGCGTAACCGACGGCCAGCACGATCACGAAAACGACCATCTCGATCAGCCCGAAGACCCGCAGTTGATGCATCATGACCGCCCACGGATAGAACGACGCGGCCTCGACATCGAAGACCACGAAGAGCATCGCGATGATGTAGAACCGCACCGGAAAACGTCCGGCGACGGCAGACGTCGGCTCGACGCCGCACTCGTACGCCTCTTGCTTTTGCGGGTTCGGCTTGGCCTTGCCGAGCAGACCCGGCAAGAACGTGAACAGCGATGCAAAGCCCAGGGCGACGAGAAAAAAGATCGCAACCGGAAGATAGGGGGTCATAGGCACCCCTTGGATACCACGACCAGTCCGAATTACCTGGGCGAACGACGCTCGCTCACGAGGCGACAAGGGCAGCCCTTCCGGGGCTCGCTCACAGGCGTTCACTCGTCTCCGATGGTACTCTTACATCATGAAACTGCGTTTCGGCATCCTCGGACTGGTCTTGCTGCTCGGCTTGGGCGCGAACGGCGGCGGCTGTAGCGGCAGCCCGGTCGGCGTTCAGGACTACGGTTCCATCACCGGGCGCGTCATCGACGCGTACACGAACCAGCCGGTCGGCGGCGCATTGGTCTCGGTCGGCTCGCTCTTCACGGCCTACGCCGATCCGCAGGGCGCCTTCACCCTGACCGGTATTCCGACCGGTACGCAGACGGTGACCGCGCGTTCGCCCGGCTACGCCTCCGGCACCGAAGATATCCTTGTCCGTAAGGACAAGACCGTCTCGGCCGACTACATCAAGATCACGCCGTCCGCCCAGGTCGGGCCGACGCCGTTGCCGGCAAGACCGGCCGCCACCGCGACGCCCGCTACGTAAGCCGCACGTCCGCCAGATCCAGATCGTACTGGATGTTGCGGAAGACGTCATCCGGGATCTTCCCGGCGGCACGTAGTTCCTTGATCTTGCGGCGCTCGGCTTCGAGCGCCCCTTTTTGTAAGCGATGGTCGATCGTGTTTTCGACCGGCTCTTCTTGCCCGTCTTCGGCGGTCAGATGCCCGCGTAGATGCTCGATGCGCTGGCCGTACTCGCTGAGCAGACGTCCGACCGTCTCCCACTCCAACGCCGAATCGAAGTGGCGCTCTTGCGCGTGCAGTTCTTCGATACCGGCTTCGAGCGCGTCGATCCGCACTTCGGTCTCGGCCTTCTCGCGCGAACTGCTTTCGGCCACGCCGAGGTAGCGGATCATCGGCGCGAGCGTGAACCCTTGCACGATCAGCGTCGCGAAGATCACGCAGAAGGTGACGAACAGGATCTCGTTGCGCGCTTCGCCGAGATCGATAACGTGCCCGCCAAGGTTGTAACTCAAGGGGATCGCGAGCGCCGCCGCGAGCGAGACGATCCCCCGCATGCCTGCCCAGGAGATCACCGCGACCGCGCGCCAGCTCGGCGCGGGGTCGGCATCGCGCAGCTTCTTGCTGAACATGCGCGGCAGATATGTCGCCGGAAAGATCCAGAGCGGGCGTATCAGGATCACCACGATACTCACGACCACCGCCGCCGAGATGTAGTGCCAAGGCGCGTTGCTGAGCCCCTGGATGATCTGCGGCAGTTGCAAGCCGATGATCACGAAGACGAAGCCGTTGAGCAGGAAGATCATCACTTCCCACACGGCGCTGCCGATCAAGCGCGTCTCGGAATCCCAGAAGTGTGCGGAGCGTCGTCCGAGATACATCCCGGCGGTCACGGCCGCGAGCACCCCCGAGGCGTGGATCGCTTCGGCCGGAAGATACGACGCGAACGGCGCGATCAAGCCGATCGCATTCGAGATGACGGGATCGTCGAGATGTTTGCGCGAG
This sequence comes from Vulcanimicrobiales bacterium, assembly GCA_038244445.1. Lineage (GTDB taxonomy): Bacteria > Vulcanimicrobiota > Vulcanimicrobiia > Vulcanimicrobiales > Vulcanimicrobiaceae > JALYSX01. Next base: position 2,141 of record JBBRTL010000058.1, on the reverse strand, counting down.
AGGAACTTCATGACGACCTCGAACCCGAACGCGATCGCGAGCCCGACCGCGACGCCGCCGATCGAGACGAGCACGAAGGCAGCGCCGGCCTGCGCGATCGAGAACGCGCCGCCGACCACCGCCGCCGTCGCAAACCGATAGAAGACGAGCGCAGTCGCATCGTTGACCAGACTCTCGCCCGAGAGAATCGCGGCGATGCGCCGCGGGACCGCGAGCTTCTGCAGGATCGCTTCGGCCGCGACCGCATCCGGCGGCGCGACCACCGCGCCGAGCACGAACGCGAGCGGCCAGGTGAGCGCCGGCAGCAACGCATGCGCGACCACCGCCACGATCACGGTCGAGAAGACGACAAGCCCGATCGCGAGCAGCCCGATCGAGCGCCGGTTCCGCTTGAACTCGACGTAGTCCGTCGACCAGCCACCCGAGAAGAGCAATGGCGGCAACACCATCAAGAATATCCAGTCCGGGTCGAGATGGACCGGCGGCAGGTTCGGGATGAACGCAAGGGCCGCGCCTCCGAGCACGAAGGCGACCGGGAACGGCACGTTGATCCGCTTGGCCACGAGCGCAAGCCCGGTGACCACGCACATCAGGACGACGACGACGAGCGCGACGCTCACGGTTTCAACTCCACGAGCCCTAGAACGTCGCACGGCGGTGCCTCGGATGCAGGCTCCCCGGGACGGACCGGGGCGATGACGAAGTTCGCGCTCATGTCGCTGGAGATTATCTCAGCTATCGCCGGGGTCTTGCTGGTCCTGCTCACCTCACGCGATGTTTTTCAAACGGTGGTCGTGCCGCGCGCGCCCTTCGCCAACTTGCGCCCGAGCACGGTCCTCACCAGAGTTCTCTGGGCGTTCTGGCCGCAGGTCACGCGTCTCTATCGCTCGGCACAACGCCGCGAGGACGTCCTCGGCGCGTTCGCACCGTTCGATATGATCGCGCTCCTGGTGTTGTGGGCGAGCCTGCTCGGCCTCGGGTACGGGTTGCTCTTCTTCTCGATCCACGATCACCTCGGCCCGGGACCGATCGGTCTGCTCGGCGCGATCTACTTCGCATACACGACCATGCTCACGATCGGCTTCGGGGATATCGTGCCGCACACGATCCTCGCGCGCGCGCTCGCCATCATGGACGGCGCGAGCGGCCTCGGTCTGGTCGCGGTGGTGACGTCGTATCTGTTCTCGATCTTCGGCTCGTTCGCCGCGCGCGAACGCTACGTGATCGAACTCGGTGCCCGCGCCGGCACCCCACCGAGCGGCTCCGCGCTTCTCGAAACGCACGGCTACGCGAAGTTGATCGACGCGCTCCCGAACGTCTTCCACGACGGCCAAGCCTGGGCCGCCGCCCTGGTGCAAAGCCAGACCGCCTATCCGGTCCTCTCGTTCTTCCGCTCGAACGAGATCCATCAGTCGTGGGTGCTCACACTCGGCCTACTGCTCGATGCCGCAACGCTCGTCGTCACCACCGTCGACGGCCTCCCCAAAGGCGAAGCCGAACTCTTACTTGCGGTCGGCCGCAACGCCGCCCATAAACTCTCCGCGCATCACCGCATCGGTACGCACCGCGACGCCGGCTCTACCCGCGATCACTTCACCCGCCACTGCGCCCGCCTCCACGCATCCGGATACACGCTCCGCGACCCCGAAGCGGCCTGGCACGACTACACGAGATTGCGCGCGACGTACGGCCCGGAGCTGAACGCGATCGCGCACTACTTCCGCATACCCTCGCTCCCTTGGAGTGACTCCGCCGACTAGAGGCGGCGCATCGTCATTCCGGGTGGTTTGGGCGAGCGTCGCGGCGACATTGCGGCTCCGGGACGCTCGCTCCGCGCATCCTGCGCTCCACTCACTCGACTCGCTGAACGAGAGTACGCAGTAAGGAAGTAATCACATCCTGTGATGCTCGTTCATCGAGACGCCCTCCGCCACAACGTCACCGCGCCGCACACCAAAACCGCCCGAAATGACGTTCATCGGTAAGCTACGGAGATAACTCCGTACTCGCTCGCTCCGATACCGCACGAAATCGAATACGCGAAGTATAGCCTCTCAGACCGGCTTTTGGGTGGGACGGGGCGCGGCGACGTTGCGCCGACGGGCTTCTCGATTTTTGATCTTCACAGGATGTGAACTTCC
>JBBRTL010000057.1:0-13556 GCA_038244445.1 Vulcanimicrobiales bacterium | reverse complement strand
GTCGAGCATCTCGATCAGACGCGCGCGATCGGCGGACGCCTCCGGACGGACAGCGCGTTGCGCGCGCGCGATCGCTTCGTCTAGACGTTCGCGTTCGAGGGGCTTGAGCAGATAGTCGAGCGCGCTGACGTCGAATGCGCGGATCGCGTGCTGATCGAAGGCGGTGACGAAGACCACGCGCGGGATGGATTCGTCGTCCGCGAGCGCTGCGACCACATCGAAGCCGTCGACCTCGGGCATCGAGATGTCGAGGAAGAGCACGTCCGGGCGTAGCTCGCGTGCGAGCGCGATCGCCTCTTCCCCGCCGCTTGCCTCGCCGACGAGGGTGACGTCGTCGCGCTCGGCGAGAAAGCGCGCGAGCTTGCGCCGCGCGGGGGCTTCGTCATCGGCGATGAGTGCGCGTAGGGTCACGACGCGCGCTCCGCGACGGCCCGGTACGGGAAGCTGAGGTGGGCGGCGGTACCGCCGGCGGTGTTCGGCGCGACCTCGAAGGTGTACTCGTTGTCGTAGAGCTGGGCCAAACGCGAACGTACATTTTCGAGGCCGCGTCCATCGGTGCGCGCGTCCGGGGAGATGCCGACGCCGTCGTCGTCAAGGCGGACTTCGACCCGGCCGTTCGTCCGCGTAGCCGAGATGGCGATGCGCAGGGCGTTCCGCCCGGTGGGCATCCCGTGACGGATCGCGTTCTCGACGATCGGCTGGAGGATCATCGGCGGAACGGCCGCGTCGACCGAGTCCGGGTCGAGGTGCGCGTCGAAGGTGAGCGCGCTCTCCAGACGCCCGGTCATGATCTCGACGTACATACGCTCGATTTCGATCTCCTCGCGAAGGGAGACTTCGCGCGCGTCGCTAGATGCCAGGATCGCGCGCAGAAACGCGCTCAGCTTGGCGAGCATGGCATCGGCTCGATCGACGTCCTCGTACATCACCGACGAGATCGCGTTCAGGGTGTTGAACAAGAAGTGCGGCTGGAGCTGCAGGCGCAGGTTATCGAGCTGTGCCTCTGCGAGCTTGCGCTGGAGGTCGGCGGCGGCAAGTTCGGTCGCGCGCGCGCGATCGAGGTGGTCGAAGAAGTAGATCGCTCCGGCCATCAGGGCGAACGAGACGACGTCGTTCGAGGCCTCCATCGGATAGCGGAAGAGCATGTTGCCGTAGTCGTACGGCCCGAGGTGGGCGAGCGGGAAGATGATCGCGCGCGAGACCGCCATCAGGCTGGTGTGTGCGAACGAGTAGACGATCATGCCGAGGATCTGTACTCCGAGCGCGAGCGGCCAGGCGAAGCGACACCCGAAGCCGTAGCGCCGTACGATCCAGACCACGAACGGCAAGAGCGCGAGCGCCGCATACGCGCCGGTGAACTCTTCGATTCCACGCGGTAAGGCCGTATCCGGAATATTCCGCGCGAGATCGTCGAAATAGTGGTAGCCGAAGCTGAACGCCCCGATGGCCGTGAAGAGCGCGAAGAGTACGAGGCCGTGCCGCCGACTATCGGATCGGATCATCCGCTCACTCATAGCGCGAAGAACTCCCGCTCGTCAAACGGTGTGTGACGAGCGGGATGCGTGCGGATCGGGGGTGTTAGCGCGGCCGGATGTCGAGCTGGTTGCCGCCTTTGAGGACGTTCCTACAGGTACCGGTCATGATGGCGGTCCACGAGCCGTTCGCCTGCCAGGTCGGCGGCGGGGTGATGCCGATGGCGCACGTGAGCTTGGCGCCCGCCTTGACGACGATGGTGCCGGATCCGCTGCAGTTGTAGGACGGTCCCGAGCCGAGCTGACCGCCCGAGCTGGGTACGGCGACGCACGGACCGGAGACGTAGGTGAGCGGGCTCTTGAGGGTGAGGACGAGGAGCGCCGGTTGCGGCACCGGGGTCGGGGTGGGGGCGGGGGTCGGCGTATGCGGGGGGTTGAACGGCGTCGGCGTCGGTCCGGGCGCATGCGTTCGCGCGTTCAGCCGGAGGGTCTCTTGGCCTTGGAAGTTGTATGAACAACCGTTCGAGGTGAAGACCGACCACGAATTCTGACCGAACACGGGGTGCGTCGACTGGAACGAAAACGTGCACGAGCCGAAGGAATCGTGAACGGTTAGACTGCCGCCGCTCGAACAGTTCCAAAGACCGTTCTGCGATGAGCACATCTGGCTGAAATCTTGCGTCAGACCCGATCCCAGGACGACGGTGATCTGATAGTCGGCGAGCGCCGCAACCGGGGTGAAGGCAAGCGCGATCAGTGCGACGAGCGACAGGATGCGTGACATGGCGACTCCTTACAGCCGAGAGTGCCCGGAGGGGCGCCCTTCGTGCGGCGGCCGCCCGCTACCTCGTCCTCACGACGGGTCGAAGACGCCGCTCTCGATCATCGCCTGCGACTGGCGGCGCGCCTCGCAATAGCGATCGCGATCGATCTCGGTCGCATCCTCAGGCAACTCGCGCAGAATCCGGGCAAGCTCCTCGTCGAAGAGCGCGCTCAGCGAGGGCGGCGTTGCGGCGCTCGGGAATTTGACGCGCTGCGCGATCATCAAGCGGTAGATCCGGTCGGTCGCAAGATCTTCCATGTAGCCGTCGAGCAACGAGGCGCCGAGCCCGTCGAGCACGCCGTGCCGATAACGGATGACCGTGCGGACCGCGGCGCGCGTGCCGTCGAGGGTGGTCTTGCCGACGCCCTTGGGCGACGGGCGCAGGTCCAGGTCATCGGGCGTGATGCTCGGACGCCGGTCGAGCTGGTTCGGGACCGGGAACTGCCCGACCGCGATCGCGTTCTGATCCGGGTGCCCGGTCCAGGCGCCATCCATCAGGCACGAAGCTTCGTTCTGCTTGTCGCGTTCGAGCGCGTCGAGCGCGCGGGCATTCAACTCCGCATCCTCGCGCGAGGGGAAGAGCGCGGTCATGCCGCCGATCGCAAGCGCGCCGTGCTTGTGACAGAGTTCGGGCATCAGCGTGCGCACGTGTTGGAAGAACGGCACGTCGACCGGAATGGTGTTGCGGTCCGGCAGTACCCAATCGGGATCCGAGAGATTGAAGTGGATCAGGCTCGCCATGTAATCCCAACGTCCGAGGTTCAACCCGAGGATCCGGTCGCGCAGGTTGTAGAGGAACTCTTCCATCGCGTACGCGAGCGGATGCGCTTCGACGAGTGCCATGCAGCGGATCGCGTCGGGCGCCCAGCCCTTCATCTCGGAGAGTGTGTCGAAGACGTCGCGCCACCATAGCGCCTCTTCGGCGGACTCGGACTTGGGGATGTAGATGCAGAGCGGATGCTTGAGGCGCGCGTAGTCGATCTCGAAGATCAGGCGCGCGAGATCGTAGAGCGATCCGCTGGTATGTTCGCCGCCCGCGATCTTGTGATGCTGGGCGAGGTGCAGGCCGCGCACGCGCACGAACGTGACGGTCTCGCTCGGCTCGATCGAGACCGTCTTATGGCGCTTCTTGTCATCGTAGGTGAGCACGCCGTAGAGTGCGGCAATCACGTTCGCGTAGCCGTTCTCGAGCTGCGCGTCTTCGTTGACCATCGAGTCTTCGAGGTCAAGCATCACGCCGGGTGCGCCGGAGTTCAGCATCTTGACGACTAGCGCGGCGTCGTCGGCCGGGCCGGTCATCTGGTTGCGCTGATCGCGCACCCAGGCGGGCAGATCGATCTGCCACGCGGTGGTCGTCGCCGCCGAGGGCGGCGCAAAGTCGGGCAGGTCGCCGGCTTGGGAACGCGCGAGCCGAACGGCCCGCGCGGCGACCAAGCGATCGCGCTCCGGCGTGAAACGCCGATGCAACGGTTGATAGAACTCCGCGAACGTCATGTCCCTATGAGTTCGCCGACCTCGGCGGCTTCCCGCCCGAACTGCTCGGCTTCGGTCGAACCCGCAAGCGCCGTCGTCGAGGACGAGCCCTCGCTGATCACGTTGGCGACGTCGTCGAAATAGCCGGTCCCGACCTCGCGCTGGTGACGCGTGGCCGTGTAGCCGTACGCTTCGCTTGCGAACTCGCGCTCCTGGAACTCCGCATATGCGCTCATGCCGCGGTCTTTGAAGTCCCGCGAGAGTTCGAAGAAACCGTGGTTGAGCGAGTGGAAGCCGGCCAGCGTGATGAACTGGAACTTGTAGCCCATCGCGCCGAGTTCGTCGCGGAAGCGGGCGATGGTCGCATCGTCCAGCTTCTTCTTCCAATTGAACGAGGGCGAGCAGTTGTACGCGAGCAGCTTGCCCGGGTGTTGTGCGTGGATCGCGTCGGCGAAGCGGCGCGCTTCGTCCAGGTTCGGCTCCGACGTCTCGACCCAGAGCAGGTCGCAGTACGGCGCGTAGGCGAGACCCCGCGCGATCGCGGCGTCCAGGCCGCCCCGCATGCGGTAGAAGCCCTCGGGCGTCCGTTCGCCGGTCAGGAACGCGCGATCGCGCGAATCCACGTCGCTCGTGATCAGTTGCGCGCCGTTCGCGTCGGTACGGGCGATCAGCAACGTCGGCACGTCGAGCACGTCGGCCGCGAGGCGCGCCGCTAGCAGATGGCGGACGGCCGTCTGGGTCGGGATCAACACCTTGCCTCCGAGATGGCCGCACTTCTTCTCCGAGCTGAGCTGATCTTCGAGATGGACGCCGGCCGCGCCGGCCTCGATCATCGCCTTCATCAACTCGAACACGTTGAGCGCGCCGCCGAAACCGGCTTCCGCGTCCGCCACGATCGGCAGATAGTGATGTGTGCCGCCGTTGCCGTCTTGCGTCTCGATCTGGTCCAAGCGCGCGAACGCGTTGTTGATGCGCTTAACCAGTTGGGGCACGCTGTTGACCGGATAGAGGCTCTGATCCGGGTAGACGCTGCCCGACGAGTTGGCGTCGGCGGCGACCTGCCAGCCGCTGCAGTAGATCGCGCGCAGACCGGCTTTGGCGGCCTGGATCGCTTGCCCGCCCGAGAGCGTGCCGAGCGCGGCGATCGGATCCGCTTCGTGGAGCGAGGACCACAGCCGCTCCGCGCCGATACGCGCAAGGGTCTGCTCGACGATCACGCTGCCGGCAAGGCGCGCGACGTCGGCGCCCCGATAGTTGCGCGTTGTTCCGGTCCAGCGCGGGTCGGTCTTCCAACGGTTCTCGAGAAGGGCGGCGCGGTCGATCATGGGCTGGCTCCTTTCGCTGTGCCTAGAGTTATATTGACTGAACGGTCGATGGTCAACCATCGAATGCATAACCCGGTTACTCTACGCACGATTCCTCTCATACACAAAGGCGATTACACATTGCATAACCCGGTTATTTACGATATGCTTCCGGCATGCGATGCTCGCGATGTGGGAGTCCGATTCCGGCCCGACGCCTGGTCAACGCCGAACGCGTCGGCGCACGCGCCGACTATTGCTCGCCGTCGTGCCGCAACGCCGCCAAGCAGGCGCGCCATCGCGAGCGTACGCCCAAGACGCCGCAAGATCGCATCCATCTGCGCAATCTGGCCGCGCACGGTATGATCGCCGCGAAATTGATGCGCGATCCGACCTTGCTCGAAATCGCGCGCGCAAACGTGCGTCGCTGGACCGAGCGGAACGGCGCGACGCCCGCGATCGAGCACTGGCAAGAGCTGCTCGACCGCAACGACCTGGCAGAAGTGCTCTACGCGATGCTACGCGTCGACGACGAGGGCATGCAGCTGCGCTCGTCTTCGCCGTTCGCGGGCGTGCTCGATCAGTTCGAGGTCGAGTTGCTCGCGCGCGCGCATCGCCCGTGAGGGCCGAACATCTCGCGCACGTCCTGCGCGCCGCCGCGGACATCACCGGGCAGCACGACTTCGTGGTGATCGGCTCGCAAGCCATTCTCGGCGCACATCCGGATCTGCGCGACGGCGTTCTGGTGCGCTCGATCGAGGTGGACCTCTATCCGCGCGACGTACCCGCGCTCAGCGACATGCTTGCGGAGATCGGCGAGTTCTCCGACTTCCACTCCGAGAACGGGTACTACGCCGATGCCGTCGACCCCGGCACGGCGATCCTGCCGGCCGGTTGGGAAACGCGCACGGCGCGGTTCGATGCGGGCGCCGGCGTTATCGGGCATTGCTTGGAACCGCACGATCTGATCATCGCAAAGTTGGTCGCGACGCGCGATAAGGATATCGCGTATTTCGAGGAAGCGGCGGCGCGGGGATTGGTGGATCGCGCGGTACTGGCCCAGCGATTGCGAGCGACCTCGATCTCATCGCGAGCGAAGCGCAAGCTGATCGCAAGTCTGATCGTCGCTTAGGGCGCTCGCCTCGCTTGTCACGTGACGTACGTCTCTCTCGTAATTTGGCGTCCCCCCTCATGACAGCGCGTTACTGTAACGTCGGCAACGGCAGCGAGGGCTTGGTACCGAGGTCCGGGGCTTCGGGCGTGTGGCCGTCGACGGCGGTTTGGACTAGCCGGAGGGCCAGATCCATCTGCGGGTCTTTGCCGTCGCGGTAGTCGTCGGGAGCGATGTCCACGTCGTAGTCCGGATCGGTCCCGTAGTTCTCGACCTTCCAGCCGACGTCGGTGAACCAGAACGAGAACTCCGGCTGGGTGGTGATCGTGCCGTCGACCAGGCGGTGATACGGATTGATCCCGATCACGCCGCCCCAGGTGCGCTTGCCGACGAGTGGCCCGAGCTTGTAGAGCTTGAAGCAATGGCTGAAGATATCGCCGTCGCTGCCGGCGTGCTGGTTGGTGATCGCGACGATCGGTCCGGCGACCGACTCGGGCGGATACGGAACGGCCTTGCCGTAGCGCGGCACGTCGTAGCCGACGCGCTTGCGCGCCAACTTCTCGAGCAGCAACGGCGAGACGTGGCCACCGCGGTTGTAGCGGACGTCGACGATCAAACCGCGCCGGTCGAACTCGCTCAAGTAGCCGCGATGGAACTCTGAGAAGCCCCACGGTCCCATGTCGGGGATATGCACGTAGCCGACCGCGCCGTTGGTCTTCTCGTGGACGAGGGCGCGATTGCGTTCGACCCACGCTCGATAGCGCAGATCGCTCTCGCTCCGGAGCGCTTTCACGAGAATGGTGCGCGGATCGCTCTTGCCCGACGCGACCGTCAGCGTGACGTCGCGATCGGCCGTATTGATCAGCAGCGCATCCGGCGTGGCCTTGCGGGAGAGCTTCTTGCCGCCGATGGCGGTGATGACGTCGCCTTCGCGCACGTCCAGGCCGGGCTCCGCGAGCGGTGAATCCGAGGTGCGGTTCCAACTATCGCCGCGCAGGATCTTCTCGATGCGGTAGCCGCCGCGATCTTTATCCCACGCGAGATCCGCGCCGAGGAAGCCGCGTTGGTATTGCGGTGGGATCCGATAGTCGCCACCGAATTCGTAGGCGTGCGAGGTCCCGAGTTCGCCCTGCATCTCCCAGATCAGATCCGAGAGTTCGCCGCGCGTGCGGACGCGCGGGAGCACGGCTTCGTAGCGGTCGTAGACGCGATCCCAGTCGATGTCGCTCATGTCTTCGACCCAGAACTGCTCGGTCTGCAAGCGCCAGGCTTCGCGGTACATCTGGGCCCATTCGTCGCGCGGTACGATCTCGATCTGGACGCGGTCCAGATCGATGAAACCGCTCTTGCGACCGGGATCGGTCGCGGGCTTGGGATCGTCGCCGTCCTCGGGCAGGTCGCCGAGCGCATCGATCGCGCGCAGTTTCTCGGCCGAGGTGTAGAGCAACGTCCGGCCGTCGGCCGAGAGGCTGATGTCGGTGACGTCGGTCGCGAGCGTCGCGAGGCGCTGACCCTCGAAGTCGTAGGCGAGTAGGACGCCCGCGTCGTCGTCCTCATCCCAGTTGCGGCCTTCGGGCTTGATGCCGCGGACCTCGAACTTGGTGAAGACGACGCGCTCCTTGAGCGCGATCAGTTCGCCGTAGTTGCCTTCGTCGACCGGGAAGCCGAGAATGCGCCCGGTGATGCCGTCGAAGTCGATCTTGACGTCGTCGATCTTCTTGGCATCCTTGCCGTCTTTGGCGTCCTTCTTCGCATCGTCGTCGGCCTCGTGGTGATCGTGATGATCGTGGTCGCGATGGAGCGGCCGCGATTTCGGCACGAACGGGGACGGCACGTCGGCGCGCAGCGTGACCAAGAACGGACGTTCCGCCTGCGGGAACGAGAGGTCGAACTGCAATGCGTCGTAGACCGGATTGAAGTCGCGGGTCGAGAGGAAGTAGAGATATCTGCCTTCCGGATCCCACGACGGCGAACGATCCACGCGGAGCGCCGACGTGATGTCGCGGACCTTGCCGGACTTCAGCTTGGCGACCCGGATGATCGAGGTGCCCTGGGTCGGCCACCACACGTACGCGACGAAGCGCCCGTCCGGCGAGAACGCCAGGTCCGCGATCCGGTCGGCCGGACTCGAATCGAGCGTGCGTACGCGAGAGTCCGCGACGTCGACCACGCAGAGTTCGTGGCGATGGTTCGCGAATGCGATCGTATCGTTGGTCGGAGAACACGCAAGGTCGGTGATACGGCCGACGTCGCCGGTCGTCACGAAGACCGGTTCGTCCGAATCTTCGCTGAAGAGCGCGATCTGTTCGTAGCCGGCCAGATCCGTGACGCAGGCGAAGCGTTTGCCGTCGTGCATCCAACGGGCCAGGCGATAGCGTGCCTTGCTATCGCTACCGCGGTGCAACACGGCGCCCTCGAAGAACGGCATCGTATACGGCTGGCCGCGCGCGATCAGCGCGAGGCGCGTGCCGTCCGGATGCGGTGCGATGTCGTCGAGTTCGCCCGACGCGCTCTCGAACCGGCGATTGGTCTGCGGTTGCGCCGAGGGCGCGTCGATCGCGACTTCGCGGACGGAGTCGTCGCTCGCGTCGTAGAGCGAGATCGCGCCACCCGCGCCGTAGATGACCCGGGTGCCGTCGGTCGAGGGATAGCGGACGTAGTATTCGCCTTCGTGCGAGTGACGGCGCACGTCGGTTCCGTCCGGCGCGCACGAATACAGGTTGCCGATGCCTTCGTGGTCGGCGACGAAGAAGACGCGCCCGGAGATCCACATCGGCCAGGTCGGGTTTCCGTCGGGCAGGCGCAGATGTTCGAACTCGCCGCTGCCGCGGGCGTCGACCCAGATCTCGCCGCTCGTTCCACCGCGATAGCGTTTCCAGCGGGCGGGATCGTCGCTGTTCCGGCCGACCGCGACCGCGCCGTTCGGTCCGAACGTGACGCGCTTGATCGGACCGTAGCGCAGCGGTGCGGGCGAACCGCCGGTCCGCGGAATCGCAAACCCTTCGGTCGAGCGGTCGTACCACGCAGCCGGATTCGCGGTCGCGTAGACCGTCTCGGAGTCGTCGCTCCAGCCGTTCACCGCGACGATCGTGCCGCCCATGTGCGTCAAGCGCTCGGGTCGGCCGCCGCTCGCCGGCATCACGAAGATCTCGGGGTTGCCTTCATCGGTCGAGACGAACGCGATCCACTTTCCGTCGGGCGAGAGCTTGGGGGACGAGCATGCGCCGAAACTGACCGTCAGCCTGGTCGCGGTGCCGCCGCTCGCGGGAACGCTCCAGAGGTCGTCTTCACAGACGAAGACGATGCGGTCTCCCGAGATGGTCGGGTACCGGTAATATCCGTTTTCCATAGGCTCGCTCATGGTTGGCGACCCGGGGACGCCCCTCATCCCGGCTTGCGTTGCCAAGTTACTTTGTGTTACAAAGTAACCATGCATGTCGCCGTGATTATGGATGGAAACCGTCGCTGGGCCCGGGCCAACGGGCTCCCATTGATCGAGGGCTATCGGCGCGGGGTGATCTCGCTCCGGAATACCGCCGCAGCCGCTCTCGCCCATGGGGTGAGCCGGCTGACCGTCTACGGATTCTCGACCGAGAACTGGCGGCGCGATGCCGGTGAGGTGGACCTGATCATGCAGGTCTGCATCGGAGCCGCCCGCAGTGAACTCCGCGCGCTTGCGGCCCGCGGGATCCGGGTCGAGACGATCGGAGACCTGGATGCGTTCGCGCTACCGGTGCGCGCCGCGCTCCGCGACCTGGTCCGGGCGACCGCGAACAATCGTGGGATGACCCTCGCACTCGCGCTCAACTACAGCGGCCGCGCCGAGATCCTGCGCGCGGCCCGAGCGATCGCGACCGACGTCGCGCGCGGCCGCTTGAGCGTCGCGGACGTCGACGAGGCGGCGCTCCGCGATCGGATGTACGCACCTTACGCGCCCGACCCGGATCTGCTGATCCGGACCGGTGGGGATCTGCGCGTCTCGAACTTTCTGCTCTACCAGATCGCCTACACGGAACTGCTCGCGCTGCCGACGCTCTGGCCCGACTTCGATCAGGCGATCTTCGCCGATGCGGTGCGCGGATTCGGCGATCGTCAGCGCCGGTTCGGTGGCTGAAGCAAGTCGCCGAGCGTGGCGTAGAGGAGGCCGGCGTTGCGGATCTGCACCAGCGGTGATGCGAGCGGCGGCGTGCGCGCGGCACGTTGGTACGGGACGATCGCCTCGTCTGCGTTCACGAACGACATCGCGTTGAAGCCGGCCGTGGTGCGGAAGAGCAGCTCGGCGTAGAGCGCGTTCGCCCAACCGAACTCGGCGCGCGTGTACCGCCAGTAGCCACCGTCGTAGAAGCTCTCATGGATCAATCCGTCCTTCCCGTCGGTCTCGGCGAGCGTCGTGATCGATTGCGCGACCTCATCGCTGCCGGTCGCGGTGAGCGCGCGCCCGATGATCCCGAGCGGCCAGACGAAGTCGGCCGGCGTGTGCGGACTGCCGAGTCCGGATGCGTAGGTCCCGGCGTAGTAGTACGGATTCGCGGACGAGAGCGCGAAGGCGCGCGTGTTCAGATAGACCGGATCGTACGTCGAGCACCAGCCCAGATACGGCAGGGTGGTCAGGTTCGGGATATTCGCATCGTCCATGAAGTTGGCGCGGCCGTAGCCGTCGACTTCGTAAGCGTACATCCAGACCTTCCGCTGCTCGTTCCAGACCACGCCGTAGCGCGCGATCCCGATCTGCACCGCGTTGGCGACCGAGGTCGCTTCGTCGGCGACGTTCGCATCGCCGTATCCGTAGCGCGCCATCTCGGCGATCGCGCGCAGGGCGACGACGGCGGCGGCGTTCTGCGGGATGTTGAAGCGATACTTGACCTCGTCGTCCGACGGCCGGAAGGCGCTCCAGATCAGCCCGGTGCCGGCCGCGTAGGCCTCGTTCGTACGGACGTGATACGGATAGCGGTACGGGCTACAGGTCGCGTGGATCTGTTCGCAGCGAAACGTATCGACGACGATCTTGAGAGCGCGCCGAAGGGCGGGCGTGAAGATCGTGCGGTCGCCCGTGCTACGCCAGTAGATGCGCGCCAAGATGGAGGGGGCGGCGAGCGAATCGATCTCCCACTTGCGTTCCCAGACGTGGTAGTTCGCCATGAACGCATTCGCGTATGGATCGGTCGCGATATTGCGCGCGTTCCGCTCGTTCACGCCGGCGAATTTGGTGCGCAGCACTGGAAAGGTCTGCTCGAAGCGCAGATACGGAATCGTCTGGGCGGACGAGTCGCGCAGCCACATGGCTGGGATGTCGCCCGTCTGCACGTACGTCGTTCCGTCGGGCTCGTCGAAGAAGTCGGTGAAGAGCGTGTGGAAGAGGGTCGCGCTCTGGGTCGGTCGCGCGCGCGAGCCGGTCATCGGCACCATCAGCGTCTGCGCGGAGAGGATCGCAGCGAAGATGGCGTGGATCACAGCGTGGCGTCCGGCGACGCGTCGGGAAGCCCGATCGCGAGCGCCAACGCACTTCGGCCGAGCGGGCTGAGGTCGACGGCATCTCGATTCGCAAGCACGATCACGCTCGCGTGCGCATTGAGGAGCGTCGCGCCGAACGCGGAGAAGCCGGCGACGTAGCCCGACGCGAAGCGCATCGGCTGTTCGAATGCCGTGCCGTCGTAGAAGCCGTCGGCATACGCGGGTAGATAGCGCGGGCGTTTGACGCGCGTTTCGGCGTCGAGCGCCGCGTACCACGCGAGCAAATCGGGCACGTCCGATTCGAGATCGGCGCTCCCGAAACCGAGCGTCGCGGAGCCCGCCGGCAGGTTCCCCGTTGCGCGATCCGCATCGGGAACGAAGCCATTCGCAACCGCAGTGCGCGCCAGCCCGAGAGGTCCGAGGATGCGCTGCTGTAGCGCGGCGGCATAGGGCACACCGGTCGCGCGTTGGTAAGCGAAGGCCGCGAGCAGATAGTTCCCGTTCGAGTACGACGCATCCGTGCCGGGCGCGAACGTGGGCGGCATCGCTGCAAGCCGCGCTACGAGGGCCTGTGGCGAGACCGGCGCGCGCGACGAGCGGTCGAAAACGTCGTCCGCGGAGTAGTCCGGGATGCCGGCCGTGCCGCGCAACAGTTCGTCGATGGTGATCTCCTGGGCGTTGGGATACTCGGGGAGGTAACGCGCGAGGGCGTCCTCCGGTTGTAGGCGATCGCGCACGAGCGCGGCGGTGAACGATTTGGTGAGCGAGCCGATCGAGAAGATCGTACGCGCGTCGACGCTGTGCCGATGCGCGCGGTCCGCGTACCCGTACCCGCGAACGACGATGGTCACACCGTCGCGGCTCACGCCGACCACCAACCCGTCGATGTGTTGCTCGCGCATGACGAACCGCACGGTTGCATCGAGTCGCGCGAGAACGGCGGGCGGCGGAAGCATCCTCCCCCCTTCGGCGCCGGATAGCGGAAGGTCCGGCTTTGCGGCGGCGGCAATCCTATCGGCGTGTCCGCCTATGAGAGTGTAGCCGCGCTACTTCGCGATTTCGACGCCAGGCGTCCGCGTGCGCTGGCGCGCGCCATCTCGGTCGCCGAGGCCGGTCGTGGCGGCGAACTCATCCGCCATCTCTTCGGACGGACCGGCCGCGCGCTCACGTTGGGCTTGACGGGCCCGCCGGGCGTCGGCAAATCGACGCTCGCCTCGGCCCTGGTCCGCAAAGCTCGCTCGCTCGGCAAGAGCGTGGGTGTGATCTCGGTCGACCCGTCTTCGCCGTTCTCGCACGGCGCGCTGCTCGGCGACCGCATCCGCCTGACCGAACATTTCACCGACGAGAACGTCTTCATTCGCTCGATGGCGAGCCGCGGCCACCTAGGCGGCGTCGCCGGCGCGACCGCCGATGCGATGCTGCTGATGGACGCGTTTGGTCTCGACGTCATCCTGATCGAAACGGTCGGCGTCGGACAGAGCGAGCTTGAGGTCGCCGAACTCGCGCAGACCACGATCGTCGCTCTCCAACCCGGCAGCGGTGATTCGATCCAGGTGATCAAGGCCGGCATCATGGAGATCGCCGACATCTTCGTGATCAACAAGTCCGATCACCCGATGGCGAACCAGCTCCGCCGCGAGATCCGCGGCATGATGGAGATGCTCGACTTCAGCGGTTGGGTTCCGGAACTGATCTCGACGCAAGCTTTATCGGGCGACGGCATCGACGATCTCTGGAAGGCGATCGAACATCACGCCGCCTGGCTCGTCTCAAGCGGCGAAATCGCGACCAAGCGCCGTGAAGCGTTCACCCATCAGGTAAGGCAACTCGCGCTCGGCCGTTTTCAACGTCGCCTCGAACGAGAACTCCGCACCGACATCGCGGCCGGCGTCGACCCCTACTCCGCCGCCGACCGCGTTTTG
>JBBRTL010000056.1:0-13572 GCA_038244445.1 Vulcanimicrobiales bacterium | reverse complement strand
GCGCACGAGCAGCCGGTCGAGATATTTCGCCTCGGGGAGCCAGTCGGACTTCTGACCGTTGCACCGCGCACAGGCCGGGACCAAGTCCCAGAGCGGGTCCTCAAGTAAGAAGCTCCAGGGAATCACATGATCGACAACCGCGCGATTCTCCGGTGTGAAGGTACGCTCGCAGTAGAAGCACGAGCCGACGCCGTCATCGGTCAGCATCTTGAGATACTTGACGAGCGCTCCGCGCTTTGCTCCGTCACGCGCAACCTTCTGTATGATCCGCGGGGCCAGACGATTGCAGCCTTCGAGATAGTCCGCCCAATGATAGTTTGCGATGAGCTCGAGCGTGTTGCCATGTTCGCGAATGAAACGACTCGACGCGGCAGTGAGAACGATCGCAGCGGAACCTCTCTTCCAAACGTAGAGCGGCTGCATATCTAGAGGCTTGCTGCGATGAAAGAGCTCCAAGACGTTGATCGCCAGGACCTGCGACATGGATGTTTCGACCCGGCGCCGCCCATCCGGTGGCAGGTCGGAAAACGAGCGTACGCCATACGCTACCGAAAGCGCGCGCAACCGCCGCACGACTTCTGCCTCCTTGCCGATCACTGCCGCTTGGCGAAGATGGTAGACAACGGTCTGATTCCAGTACATCTTCGCGATCTCGTGTCCTAGCTCGGGAAGCGGAATCTCCAGAGCATCGGTCTTACGGCAGACGCGAACCAGCGCTTTCAGAAGCGCCGGCTTGTAGGTCGTCGACATTGTGGCATGCCGCATGAGTGCGGCCACCTGACTAACGCTGTAGGCGGGCACGCATACACCTATTGCCCGTCCCGATCCGCTAGTCCCTCACCGCAGAGCGCCGCGGGCTTTCGCTACGCGAGCGCCGAAGCGCGGCGTATGAAGATTTCGCTCTCCGCCCTTCCCATCGCGGCTGCGCTGGCGTTCGCAACGCTCGCTCCGGCCGTCGCTGCTTCGTCGCAGGCATGCACGAAGCTCGTGCTGACCGGTCATCCGACGTATCCGCCGGTCGCATGGGCCGATGGCGCCACCTTGCACGGTGCCGGGATCCGAGTCGTCGAGCGGCTCGCGAAAGATGCCGGCGTTCCGATCACCGTCATCAACGAAGGCAGTTGGGATGCGGCGCAGGCCGCCGTCAAATCCGGCAAGGCGGATGCGATCGTCGGGATCTATCGCACCCAGGCGCGCCTGCCGTTCTACGACTACGTGCAACCTGCGATCGCGCCGGACCCGTCGGCCGTTGTCGTACGTACCGGCGATCCGTTCGTCTACAAGAACTGGAACAGTTTGATCGGCAAGAAGGGCGCCGTCAGCAAAGGCGAGGCGTACGGCCACGCGTTCGATACGTTCATGCACGAGCGGTTGACGATACAAGAAACTACCGGCTTCGCAGGCGTCTACCAGGCCGTGCTCGACAAACAAGCAGACTACGGTCTCGTCGGCTACTACGCCGCGATCGCCGACGCGCCGACGACCATCCATATCGTCGAGAAGAATTTCGTGACGGAGGGCCTCTACCTCGCGTTCGGTAAGGGTTCGTCGTGCGGCGCGCGGCTCTCGGCGGCGTTTTCGAAAGACATCACGCGCCTGATCGGCGACGGCACCGTGAAGCGGCTCTTCGACGCCAGCCTCGCGGAATACAAGGCCACGAAGCGCTAAGGCAGGATCGCGCGAACGTAGGCTTCTTGCTCCGCCGTCTCGATGGCGGCGGGGCGCGCGGCACGAACGCGCGCGATAGCCGCGTCCGTCGGCGTTCCCATTTCGACCAACATGCGAGCGGCGATCGTTCCCGATCGCCCGAGTCCGCCGCGGCAGTGCACCAGCACCCGCCCGCCGTCGCGTAGGATCGCTTCGAGGCGCGGCCCGGCGCTCTTCCACCCAGCTTCGAACGTCGCGTCGGGGACCGAGAGGTCGCAGATCGGCAGATCGATCCACGTCATACCATAGCTTTCAACGGCAGCACCGAGCCCGGTTACGTGCAACTCCACCATCTCCGCATCCTCGAGCAACGTAAGGACCGCGCGCGCACCCCAAGCGCGGATGCGGCAGATATCGATATCCAGATTCCGTTCGGTCGGACCGGTCATCGCGTGCGGATCGATCTTCCCCGGGCAGATCGTGATGCCGATCAGTCCCGACCCGCCGTCGACCGTGACCTCGGCGATCCGAAGCGGACTGTTCTCGCTGGTCTTGAGCGCCGGCCGGTTCATGCGCCGCCCTTCGGCGCCCCACGCCTAAATGCCACCCGTATGGCACCCGAGGGGTGCAGAATGCGGGCATGTGGTTCCCTCAGATGGCCCGACCGGGCCGGTACGCCGTGGTCGACGTCGAGACGACGGGCTTTAGCCCGGCCTCCGACCGGGTCGTCGAAGTCGCTTGCGTCATCATCCAGGACGGACGAGTCGAGCAGCGCTGGAGTACCCTCGTCAATCCGGAGCGGCCGATCCCGGTCTATGCGACCGGCGTCCACGGAATCGCCGACGACGATGTCGCGCAATCGCCCACCTACGCCGAGGTCGAGGGCGAGCTGTTCGCGCTCTGCGACGGCGCCACGGTCGTCGCGCATAACGCCGCATTCGACCTGAGCTTCCTGACCGCGCTCCAGATGCGACCCGTCATCTGCACGCTCGCGCTCGCGCGGCGGGCGTTCCCGCACGCACCGAATCACAAGAATCAAACCCTGCGCGCGTACCTCGGCATCGATCGCGATCCGCTGCTCCGCGGGCTCGCGGCGCACCGCGCGCTTGCCGACGCGCAGGTCACGGGCGCGATTCTGCTACGCTGCCTCGACCGGCTCCAGCCGAGGGCCGCATGAGCGATGGCGAGACCACGCGGCGAGAACGCGCGTGAGCCAAGTGAAGATTTGACCGAGTATCTCCGCAAGAGATGCGGAGATATTGCGATAAGCGGAGATTCGTGCTAGTATCTCCGCATAATATGCGGAGATACGTTTGGCAACTCCATGGCTGGCCGGCACTCACGTGGGATCAAGAGGCTCTGGCGGGTCCTCTCACCCGCGCAGCAGCCCGGCGGGGCGAGCTATACGGCGCGCTCCGAAACGCCGCCGTTCCGGATGAGCACTTTGCGGAGGTCGCTGCAGTAACGGCCGAAGCCATCCAGTCGAGCGCGATCGAAGGCGAAGAGCTCGACCCCGAAGCGACGCGTTCATCGGTCGCGCAACAACTCGGATTCGATATCGGCGGCACCCGCCCGCCGGATCGCAAGACCGACGGCGTGGTCGAGATGCTCATCGACGCAACCCAGAACTTTGATGCACCTCTGACAACCGAGCGTCTCCGCTATTGGCATGACGGCCTCTTCGTCGGCTCCGAGGAGCCCTGGCGGGGACGCTTCCGCACCCAATCCGACGGCGACGAGCAAGTCGTTACGGGACCGTTCGGACGACAGCGCGTTCTCTACGAAGCACCTCCCGGCGCGCGCGTAACGTCGGATATGGCCCGGTTCCTCGAGTGGTTCAATCAGACGCCCTCGGTAAATGGGCTACTCGACAGCGCCCTCGCGCATCTCTGGTTCGTTACGATTCACCCGTTCGTCGACGGCAACGGACGCATCGCACGCGCGATCGCCGACGCTGCACTCGCCCGATCCGAACGCTCCGGCAAGCGCTACTTCAGCATGTCCGCGCAGATCCGAACGGAGCGTGCCGCATACTATGCCGCATTGCAACGCATCCAGCGAGGATCGATGCTCGACGTCACGTCCTGGATGGAGTGGTACGCCGGCTGCTACGCGCGCGCGATCGAAGCATCGTTGCACGTCATCGACGACATCGTCATGCGGAGCCGCTTCTGGGTCGTGCATGCCTCGACGACGTTGAACGAGCGTCAACGCAGGACGATCTCACGCCTCCTCGGTGATTTCGAAGGTCACATGACCACGAAGAAATGGGCCACGATGAACCATGTGTCGATCGATACGGCGTCGCGCGATATCAACGAACTCGTTGAAGCCGGGATGCTCGCTCGAGCGGGCGCGGCGCGGAGCACACATTTCGAACTCACTCCACCCGCTCGACCGTGAGGACGGCGTCGCCCACGGGGCGACGCCAGAGGACCTTCTTGCCCTTGCGCGCTCCCAGTAGCGCCTGCGCGAGCGGCGAACTGTAACCGATCGCTCCGGAGACGGGGTCCGACTCCTCGTCGTTGACGATCAGGGAGCTCGAGTCCGCCCCGCCTTCGTCGCGCACGTGTACGCGCGATCCGAAGCCGGCAACGCCGGCCTTCGGACGGTCGAAAACGACGGCGCGCTCGCGCTTCTCTTCATCGAGATGCGCGAGCGCGTTGTCGAGAACGTAGTAGGGGGCGCGAGCCGGAACGATCGCTGGTTCCGGCCGGTCGTCATCGTCTTTGACGAAGGCGCGGCTCACCGCACCGGGGGAGCTACCGACGCCGCGGGCGCCGGAGCGGGCGTGCCGCTGCCGTCGTTCGCTTCGATCTGGTTGGTGATGTCGAAGTTGCCCATATGCTTGACGGCGGTGAACGTGCCGCTGATCGTTACGGTCGCGCCGTCGTTGACGCCGACTTTTCCGCGCGCGTAGATGTGTACGCACTTGGTCTCGCAGACGTCGAAGAGCGTGTAGTCGTTGCCCTTGCGTGAGGTCTTCTGTTTGACGTCCGCGACCGTGCCGTGGACCTGGACCGACTTGCCGTCGAACGCGCTCGGGTTGGCGATGATGGCGTCGATCGAATCGGCCGCCAGGACGGGAGCCGTAAGCAGCGCACAAGCGCCGATAAATGCGATGAACCGCTTGGTCATTATGAGGTCAATCCTTCTCGCGGTTTAGTCACCGCAGCAGTTGGCGATCAGTTGCCCGCACCGGACGCAGAAGACTTTGCACTTCTTGTAGGTGATGTCGGTGCCGCCACAGCGGAAGCAATGCAGACCGTCCATGAACTGCGCTTCGCCGCCCCGGGGCGGGCACCCGCTTCCGGGGCGGAGAAGCGGCCCGCATGAGCCAAGATATCGCCGTCGCATACGCCAAACGGCACCAACTCGCGGGCCTCCTGATCGTCCGCGACGGCGAGACCGTCTTCGAGGAGTACGACTCCGGCTGGAATGCCGAGAAGGCGCACGCGATCTACAGCGGGACCAAGAGCTTCTGGGGAACGACCGCCCTCTGCGCGCAGACGGACGGGATCCTCGACCTCGAAGAGACCGTCGGTGCGACCTTCCCGATCTGGGACGAAGACGAGAAGCGACGCGCGGTGACGTTACGCATGCTCCTCAACCTCACCTCGGGCATCGGGTTCGGTGGCCTCGGGAACGCCGTTCCCAACTACCAGAAGGCGTTGCAGGTTGCGGTCAAAGACGTTCCCGGCTCGACCTTTACGTACGGCGGGATTCCGCTTCAGGTCTTCGGCGCAGTTCTCGCACGCAAGCTCGAGTCGCGCGGGCAGACGCCGCACGAGTATCTGAAAGCACGCGTACTCGATCCGATCGGCGTAAGCTACGAGTCCTGGCGAGCGCTCGCCGACGGCACGCACCCGTTGCCGACCGGCGTCTACATCACGGCACGCGAGTGGGCGAAGTACGGCGCGTTCGTCGCGGCCGGTGGGTTCGAGGAAGCGCTGCGCGGATCCGATGCGAATCCGCGCTACGGCTTAGGCTGGTGGCTCGGTGCGAAGGATGCGCCCGAAGATCTGTTCTACGCAAGCGGCTCCGGCGGTCAAGCGATGTACGTCGTCCCGTCGCAGAAGCTGATCGTCGTACACTTCGGCCAAAAAGCCACCTACAACCACAAGGCGTTCCTGAAGCGGCTGTTCACGTAGCCCTAGCGGCGTTAGCCGCGTTCTTGTCATCGCGTTGCCACGTGCTACGTCGCAAAGGGAGCTAGCAGAATAGGTCGTCGAGGGCTTTGACGTTGATGGTATCGGTGGCCATGCCGAGGAGCGGGAGATGCCACGACTCTTCGATCGTGCGCAACACCGAATAGTGGTTGTATTTGATCTGACCCGCGAAGCCGCGCTTGACCGGGTCGCCGACCGCGACGAACGGGCTCAAGCCGCCGCCGTACTGGCCGCCCGCCGGAAAGAACGACGCCCCGGGCGGAACGAACGGCGAGTTGCAGCACGCATCCGCATTGAGCCATCCGCCGGTTGCCTTATCGCCGTTATAATCGGTTTCGTCGGTCATCACGAAGATCACCGAATTCTTGGTCCACGCTTTCGAAGCGGTGATCTTGGCGACCCATTGACCGACGAACGCATCGCCGTCGACGCGCAGCTTCATGTCGTTGGAATACGGGCACTCGTCGGCCGGCTGGCCGTGCATGTCGCGGCAGACGTTCGGCGAGATCCACACGTACTGAGAGATCTGGCCCTTCTTCAGGTCGGTGTCGAGCTGGGTCAGCGGCACGTCGTGCTTGAGGCGAACCAGGTTCGTGCGGATGTCGTCGTAGAGCACGAATGGATTGTGGCGAGCGACGTAGAGCGCCTTGTTCGGGTCGGTCGGGTAGTACGCGC
This sequence comes from Vulcanimicrobiales bacterium, assembly GCA_038244445.1. Classification (GTDB taxonomy): domain Bacteria; phylum Vulcanimicrobiota; class Vulcanimicrobiia; order Vulcanimicrobiales; family Vulcanimicrobiaceae; genus JALYSX01. The sequence continues at coordinate 7,081 of JBBRTL010000056.1, read as the reverse complement.
CCATGAAGCCGGAGTACGGCATCGACTCCATGTACGCCGTCCACGAGATATGAGCCGTCTCGAGTTGATCGACGATATTCACGTGATCGAAGCGCTGGGCCGGGTCGTCGCTATTCGAGTACCAATTGTTGCCCGACGTGATCGCGATGTAGTTTGGGAGGCTCGGATGGGTGACGCCGTAGTACGCGGCGGCGTAGGCATACTTCTTCGCGAGCGCCGAGATGTGCGGTGCGGCCGCGTTCCCGATCACGCTCTGTTGACTGTGATTCTCGAGCATGATGATCACGATGTGATCGAACTTCGGTACCTTCGCCGCCGCCGGCGCGCACAACAGCGCACATGCGGCCACAACCGAGAGCAACGTTCCAAGTAAGCGTTTCAAACTATTCCATCCTTCGAGATTCGGCGACGGCGGCGGCGAATGCCGACTCGCCTTTGGTCAGTTCGTGATAGAGCGCGATGATCGAGGCCTTGCCCGTGACGTCCAGGCGCCACCAGGCCAGGCCGGCGGTGTCGCCGGGTTTTACATCGTATTTCGGTGCGAGCGCATCGAGGTACGGGCGGATCTCGTGGGCGGCATAGACGCTCAGCACCCAGTCGTGATCGCTTAGGAAGTTGACGAACGACTCCATCGGCGGCAGGTTCGCGAGCACGCCGTGGCCGCTCGCGTCGCGCTTGAGCAGGCCGTACTGGTACGGATCGACGCCGGCCAGCAGCGCGGCGGCGGCGCACCACGTCGCGACCTTCTTCTCGTCGCCGAGCGAGGGTGCGGCGTGCGCCGAGAGCAGCACCGTCACGAAGCGCGCGTCGTGCCCGCGCACGATCGCCTCGGCGCCGGAGAGCACGTGATGCCCGCCGGTGTCGCCGATGTTCAGCTCCTTGAAAAACGTGCCGTCGTCGTTGTACTGGAAGACGACCGTCTTCATCACGTCGTGGAAGAGCGCCGCCAGGATGACGGTGTCGCGATTCACCGCCCCGCGCTTGTCGAAATAGATGCCGTCGTAGGTGTTCGCGAACTGCTCGGCCATTCGGCCGTTGAAAAGCTCGTGCACGAGCAGGCCGCCCGGATAGGCGTGGTGCGAATCGTCGGCGGAGCCCGGCGTCGACCAGAACGGCTGGACGAGTCCGGCCCGCTCGGTCCCGCGCGGGAAGATGCCCTCGACCGGGTCGTCGGCCTTGATGAAGCCGGCCCGCGCCATCGCGTCGCGTAGCGCGACCCGCGACTCGTGCGTCGGGTAGCGCTTGGCGTACTGCGGCGCCGGATCGCTCAGGAGTGCCGTGCCGGCTTTGCGCATCTTCGCATCGCCGATCGATTTCGCGAGCGCCGTTATCGCATGGAACTGTGCGCGCACGAACGACGAACCGTAAGCGATGTAGGCAGCTCGCTCGTTCGCGGAGGAGAGCCCTTGCGGTACGGGCGGCAACGCGGCGCTGCCGGCGATCTTCTGCATCCGATCGAGCGCGCGTGCAGGCTCGGTGAAGAGCGGAAGCGCGGCGACCGCGCTCGCGCCCAGAAATGCCGCTCGGGAAAAGCCGGATCGAGAGTCGCTAACGCACATATCTGCGCGTTTCGACACGAAGGGGGCGCGGCCTCGCGATACCACCACGAGGACTGGGGCGCCGAGGGCTTACTCGGCGGATGACAGCCTACGGCGTCGTTTTCAACGTCTTTATTGACGGGAGTTCTTTCTTGCCGGCGGCTTTGAGAGCCGCGTTGACGGCCGGGAGCGTACCGACATAGGCGTTGTACTTGCCCATGCCGTCCGCGAACGCGACGTCCATCCGCTTCGCGAACGAGACGACCGGCGGCGTGACCAGTCCGGTGAACATCAGACCGCCGATATCCTCGCGCAGCGCACCCGGACGTTGGATCGAGTCTTCGCCGTTCTGGAAGTTCGCGGTCAGCAGATCGAAAAGCGCCTTGTGCGCGGCGGTCGCCGCGTCGAGCGTCGTCTCCAGATCCGTAAGATCGTTCTTCTTCGCGTCGGCCGATGCGGCGTCGAGCGCCTTCTTCACGCTGTCGAGATTGTTGAGCGCGGTGTCGAGCGTCGAGAGCGCGCCCATGTACTTCTTCGAGAACGCGTAGCCGGCGTCGACCTGCGCCTGCGTGAAGGCCGTCCGCGGATCGAACTTCGCGACGAATTTCTGCATCCAGGTCTTTCCGTCGAGCGTCAGCCGGACGCCGTAGCGGCCGGGCGGGGCCGCCGGGCCTTCATTCGGCCCCTGGAAGCCGTGCGCGCCGCCGTCCCACTTGACGGGACCGTCGATCTGGAAGTCCCAGACGTAGCGATTGACGCCCGAGGCGTTGTCGACGTACGGAGCCTCTTTGCCGCCGACCTTGTGCGTGCCCGAGACCGTGCGGATCACCTTGCCGGTCGCGTCGATGATCTCGATCTTCGGCGCGACCTTGGCCGGCTGTTTCTGATAGAACGAGACGATCGCGCCGTACGGCGGATTGTCGCCGGCGTAGGCGGTGTAGTCCCAACCTTCGCCGTTCCGGTGCAGATTGTACTGATAGGCCGGACGCGGTGCGAACAGGTAGGCGTCGCCCGCGAGTGCGCCGTGCAGGCCTTGCACCGGCGCAAGATCGTCCATGATGTAGATCGAACGGCCGTGCGTTGCGACGACCAGATCGTTCGCCTGCGTCTGCGTGCGGATGTCCTGAACCGACGAGGCCGGCATCTCGTTCTGGAACGACTGCCACGTCTTGGCACCGTCGAACGAGACCTGGATGCCCTGCTCGGTGCCGAGATAGACGACGTCCTTGTTCCGCGCGTCCGGACGGATCGTGCGCAGGTAGATATCGTCGGCGAGGCCTGCGACGATCGAGTTCCAGCTCTTGCCGTAGTCGTGCGTGACGAACGCATACGGCTTAAGATCGCCGGAGAAGTGACGGTCCAAGATCATGTATGCCGTTCCTGCGACCAGCGGCGACGGCGCGATCGTCTCGACGCGACCGAACGACGGCAGGTTCGGCGGCGTGACGTCGCTCCAATGTTTGCCGCCGTCGCGGGTCAGCTGCACCAGACCATCGTCAGTGCCGACCCAGATCTCGCCGCTCTTGAGCGACGAACCCTCGATGTCGAGGATCGTGTCGCTGTACTCTGCGCCCGAGACGTCGTGTACCATCGGGCCACCGGTCGGCTTCTGATGCGCCTTGTCGTTGACGGTCAGATCCGGCGAGATCGGCTTCCAGCTGATCCCGCGATCGGTCGATTGGAAGACCACGTTCGCCCCGATCCAGGCGATATGCCCGTTCCAGGGCGCAAACGCGACCGGCGAATCCCAGTTGAAGCGATACTTGGAGGTCGAGAGATCGTACGACTCTTGCGAGGTCGAGAAGTACGGGATCGCGAGCCAGCCGTCTTGCGTCTTCTTGTTGTAGAGCGTCAGGAAACCGTTCTCGGAGTCGCTCCAGATCCAGTCCGGGTCGATCGGATCGGGCACGGCCCATTCACCGTCGCCCCCCGTCGAGGTGAACCAGTATTTGTTCCCGATGCCGCTTGGATCGAGCGAGTTCGAGGTCCCGCACCACGCATCGTTATCTTGCAGACCCGCGCAGATCGCATACGGGTTCTCGTTCGAAAGGCCGACGTGATAGATCTGGGCGATCGGCAGGTTTGCCGAGAAGAACCAGTTGGCGCCCTTATCGTTGGTGATCGCGTAGCCGCCGTCTTCGCCGACGATCATCCGAGTCGGATCGTCCGGGGCGATCCACATCGAATGGTAGTCGACGTGCGTCGACTTCGCGATCGTGTGGAATTTCTTGCCGCCGTCGGTCGAGACGGTCAGATGATTGGAGATGCCGTAGACGCGATCTTTGTTCTTCGGATCGACCGTCACGTGCGAGAAGTAGAACGGACGCTGGTTCGCGTTGGTGTCGCTGCTGACGAGCGTCCAGTTCGTACCGGCGTCGTCGCTGCGCCAGAGGATGCCCGAGGTCGATTCGATCAGCGCGTAGACGCGGTTGTCGTCGCTCGGTGCGATCGCCAATCCGTAACGTCCGGTCGTGCCTTCGGGTAGGCCGTGGCCGCTCAGCTTCGTCCAGGTCTTGCCACCGTCGGTCGACTTGTACAAGCCGTCGTCGGGACCCCCACTCGAGAAGTTCCATGGCTGGCGACGGAACTGCCAGATGCCGGCGTAGATCACGTTCGGGTGTTGCACACTCATCGCCATGTCGCTGGCGCCGCTGGCCGGCCCGACGTAGAGGGTTTTGTCCCAGTTCTTGCCGCCGTCCCAGGTGACGTAAACTCCGCGGTCGACGCTGTCGGCGAACAGGTCGCCGAGCACGCCGACGATCACGTGTTTCGCGTCGGTCGGATCGATCAGGATGCGCGAGATCTGGCGCGAGGTCTTCAGGCCCATGTTCGCCCAGGTATCGCCGCCGTCGGTCGTCTTCCAGATGCCGTTGCCGTACGAGACGTCGTTGCGCGGATTCGCTTCGCCGGTTCCGATCCAGACCGTATCGTTGTCGTGCGGGTCGATCGCGACGTCGCCGATCGCGCCGATCTTGGTGAACTTCGCATCCCAGGTCTGTCCGCCGTTCGCGCTCTTCCACGCGCCGCCGCCGGCCGAGCCGAGCCAGTAGAGCTTCGGATCGGTCGAGGATCCTGCGACCGCGCTCACGCGACCACCGCCGGCGGCCGGACCGACCTCGCGCCAATCCATGTGCGCGAGCGGTGGCCCGGGGGTCGGCGTCGGGGTCGGCTTCGGCGCCGCGCTCGCCGCAGCGCTCGGGCTCCCGCTCGGGCTTGGACTCGGAGCGGGGCTCGGACGCGCCGATCGCGCGGGCAAGGCCGCCGCGGCGAGGGCGACGCAAAGAACGGTCGGGACGACAAAACGGCGCAAGTGGCTACTCCGTGAAGAAGGCGTGCCCGGTACGCCTGCACTTTCGTCGCCGGTTTTCCTACCGCGCGCGAATCAAAGATGAATCAAAATGCGCCCCAGGACGATTCCGCCATAACACGCCGCGATTCCGACCACGACGCTCGCGCCGACGTATGCGAACCCGACGAGGGGCGTCCGTCCGCCGAGCATGCCGAGCGCCTCAAGCGAGAAGGCCGAGAAGGTCGTGAATCCGCCGAGCACGCCGACCATGAGAAAGAGCCGGGCGACGTTCGTCATGCCGAACGCGTGGCCGAGGACGAGTTCGCCGACGACCCCGATCGCGAAGCTGCCGCCAAGGTTGATGATCAGCGTGCCCCACGGAAAGCTCACGCCGAACCAGTGGAGCGCCGCGATGCCGAACAGATACCGCAGGGTTGATCCGAAGCCGCCGCCGAGCGCGACGGCTAGAACGTTACGCCAGTCGAGCGTCATGGAGAGCCGTGCGCCCGCGCGGCGTTGGTCTTCTCGTATGCCGGAACATTTTTGTTATACGCCCACCACGTCGAGAAATAGATCAGGCCGCACATGACGACGAAGAACCCGATCACGCCAAATCCCCACATGCGGCGCTTGGCGGGGGACATTCCTGAGAAACGGCTCATGCGCTGAAGGTCTCACCTCTAAAGGAGTGGGGCTGCGTCTCCGATACTAGCACATATGCTTTCGAGGTTCGCCGCTCTTTTCGTGGGGCTCTTGGTTCTTTTTTGTTGTTCCGCGACGGCCCAGGCCGCTCCGGTGAACGCGGCCGCCTCCCCGCTCAAGATCGCGGCCTATGCGACCGTTCTGCGCACGATCAATCCGCAACTCCCGCAGTGGCAGAGCAAAGATCTCGCGAGCCGTCTGCTCCGCAACGCGTCGCACTGGAAGATCGATCCGAATCTGTTGGCCGCGCTCGTGACGGTCGAGTCGCGCTGGCGCACCCACGCGCGTTCGCGCGTCGGCGCGATCGGACTCGGGCAGTTGATGCCCGGCACGGCGGCTGCACTCCACGTGAATCCGCACAACGTCGCCCAGAATCTCTCGGGGTCGGCGCGCTATCTGAGCGGCCTGCTCGACCGCTTCTCCACCAAGTCCAACCGCTTAGCCCTGGCGTGCGCGGCGTATAACGCCGGCCCGCAGGCGGTCGTGCGCTTCGGTGGCATCCCGCCGTACGCCGAGACCCAGCACTACGTCGTGCGCGTGATGCGAGCGATGCGTCACATCGAACTCACGTTGCGCCTGCCGCTCGCGGCCGCCCGGAACGCGGCGCCGGACGCACCCGACGTCCGCTACTGGTCGGGGAACTAAAGACTCTTCAGGATCTCCGCGACCGCTTCGCGCACCGTGTGCGAAGCGTCGACGCGCACGCCGACCGCGCCGGCGTTTCGTGCGGCTTGGACGTCGCTCTCTTTATCTCCGATCACCACGCAGCAGGCCGGCTCCACACCGAGCGCACGCGCCGCATCGAGAATCAGCCGAGGATGAGGTTTGCGACAGTCGCATCCGTCCCCCGGTCCGTGCGGACATACGAAGAACCCGCCGAACGGTCCGAGCAGTTCGTCGACGCGCGCGTTGACCGCATCCACCTGCGCGAGCGCGATCAGCCCACGTCCGACGCCGCTCTGGTTGCTCACGACCGCGACCGGGATCCCGGCCGCGCGTAGCGCATCCAGCGCTTCGCGCGCGCCCGGTAACGGGACGACCCTGGTCGGATCGCCGTTATACGGAACGTCCTCGATCAACGTCTCGTCGCGATCGAAGAACACGGCGCACACCCTCACGTCGCCGCGACGTAGACTTCCGCACCGGCTTCGGCGAACTCGCGAGATTTCTCGGCCATGCCGGACTCGGCGTACTCGCGCACTTCTTGGGTGATCTTCATCGAGCAGAAGTGCGGTCCGCACATCGAACAGAAGTGCGCGACCTTGGCGCCGGCGGCCGGGAGCGTCTCGTCGTGGAACTCGCGGGCCGTCTCCGGATCGAGCGAAAGATCGAACTGATCCTCCCACCGGAACTCGAAGCGTGCCTTCGAGAGCGTGTCGTCCCAGTGGCGCGCGCGCGGATGGCCCTTGGCGACGTCGGCCGCGTGGGCCGCGATCTTGTACGCGATCACGCCGTCCTTGACGTCTTTCTTGTTCGGTAGACCGAGGTGTTCTTTCGGCGTGACGTAGCAGAGCATCGCCGTGCCGAACCAGCCGATCATGGCGGCGCCGAT
>JBBRTL010000055.1:0-13623 GCA_038244445.1 Vulcanimicrobiales bacterium | reverse complement strand
GTTGGCGCTCTCCTCGCCTTCGCCGGCTTCTTCGGCGAAGAGCAGAAACTCGTCCAGGATCTCTTGTGCAAGACCCTCGTCATCGAGCAGATTGCCCTCGACGTCGGTCACGATGAACTCCTGCTCGTCCTTCGCCTCGTCTTCGTACATCAACACGGCGTAGGTCTTGCCGTCGTCGGGATCTTCCAGCGTGCCGACCACTTCGAACGGCAGTTCCTTGCCGTCCTTGGTCTCGATCATGAGTACTTCTTTCAGCTCGAGCGGCCCGTGGTCGTGCCCGTGGTCGTGCCCGTGCGCGTGATCGTGCGCGTGGTCGCCGTCGTGTTCGCACCCGACCTTGTGGCTAGATTCTCCGTTGTTCGAGCCCATGTTGTTCCTCTCAGGTCCTGTTATTTCAGATACTTGGCGACGTTCGCGTTGTGTTCTGCGAGGGTCTTGGCGAAGGCGTGGTGGCCGTCGCCTTTATAGACGTAGTAGAGATAGTCGGACTTCTCCGGATTGAACGCGGCGTCGAGCGATGCCTTGCCCGGGTTGGCGATCGGCGTCGGCGGCAGCCCGGAATACTTGTAGCTGTTGTAGGGCGAGTCGATCGCGAGGTCCGCAAACGAGAGCGCGGTCTTGTGTTCCGGGAGCGCATACTCGATGGTCGCGTCGACCTCGAGCGGCATTCCGATCCGCAACCGGTTGTAGTAGACGCCGGCCATCAGCGGGCGCTCTGAGTCGACCTTGGCCTCGCGCTCGATCAGCGACGCGACGATGACCACCTGCGGAATCGTCATGTGCAAGGCCTTCGCCTTGGCCGCTGCGTTCGGTGGAAGTTCCAGGGCGAACTGATCGGTCAGCAGCTTCTCGACCGCGTCCGCAGACGCATCGGTCGGAACCAGGTAGGTCGACGGGAACAGGAAGCCTTCGTGACCCTTGAATGCCCGCTCGAAATCCACGGCCGATCCCAGGTGCGCATCCGCCAGCCGTTCGGCGATCTCTTTGGCGGTGAAACCTTCGGGAATCGTCACCCATACGGCGATCTGGGCGCCGCCGCTGCGAAGTTGATCGAGCACGCTACGCTCGGTCAAATGCGCGTCGAACTTGTACTCGCCGGCGTGCACGTCGGTATCGGCGTGCGTCAATTTCGCCAGTACGCGGAACGCGAAGGCGTTGGCAATCACGCCATGGTCGGCCAGTACCGCAGTGATCTCCGCAAACGACGAGCCGCGCGGGATCACGACGTGTGTCGGCTGGGCGGGATCGGACGTCGCATGAAATGCCGCATCGTAGAACCAGCCGCCCGCTACCAAGACCACGGCGAGCACGGCACCGATCGCGCCGGCGAAGAAGCGACGCATCAGCGGCCCTCGCCCTCGCGCCGGCGGCGCGCGAGGAAGCTCTCGAGGATCAGAGCGGCGGCCATCTTGTCGACGACGGTCTTGCGCTTCGCCCGCGAGACGTCCGCGGCGATCAGGGTCTTGGTCACTTGAGCGGTCGTCATCCGCTCGTCCACGCGGTGGATCGTTCCCGAAAAGACGCCGCGCAAGGCGGTTACGAAGGCGTCCATCTTCTCGGCTGCGATCCCGCGCTCGCCCGAGAGCGAGACCGGATCGCCGACGACCAGTTCGCGCGCCCCGTAGGATTCGACATACTCGGTGATACGCGCGAAATCGGCCCGAAGATTCGTCCGCTCGATCGTCCCGACCGGCAACGCGAAGCTGTCGCCCGGGTCCGAGATCGCGATCCCGATCCGCTTGCTACCCACATCCAATGCCATCACGCTCACGGCTTGACTCTTACGAACTCGGCCGCGTGTGCTCCCGCTCGCAAGCGGCGCCCGACGTGGTGCGAGATCAGACGGTCCACCGCGATTGCGACGCGCGGGCGGGCCGAGAGGGCCGCGCCTCCCCCGCGCGGGGCGCCGAGTGCCGCTAGGTTCGCGACGTCGTCGGCGTCCAGCTCCAGTGCATCGCGCCAACTCTCCCGGCACTCCGGCCCCGCAAACGAGCCGTGGTCCTCATCGAGCCACGCGCCGCGCCCATCCAGGGCCTTTCCACAGCGCGCGCAGCGATCGGCGGGCGGCGCCACTCCGAGCGCGTCGAGCAAGCGAAGTTGAAAGCGGGGCAAGAGCCCGGTCGGATCGGCACTCTCGGCAAGAGCGGTGAGCGCGCCCGAGAGCAGCGCGTAGACCTCCGGCATCGGCAAATCCGGTTCGCAGAGGGCTTCGATCGTCTCGAGCATGACGCTTGCGGCCGCGAACGCGCCCGGCTCGACGATCCAGCGCGACGTCATCAGATCCGCGCCGACGATGATATCCAGATTGCGTCCGCGATGAAGCGTGAGGGCGCTCTCCGAACCGAACTCCAGGCGTCCGGCCAGATGGCTCTTGGCGCGGCGAACGCCCTTCGCGACCGCGTCGAGCTTCCCGCGCTCGTCGGTGAAGAACGTCACGATCTTGTCCGCTTCGCCGAGGTTCCGCGCGCGGAGCACGATGCCGCGCGCTTTGTAGGCGCGGGGTTGGCTCACGCCGCAGGCCTATTTCCCGAGCGCGTGCGGGCCGAACGATTCCGGCAGCAGATGCGCGAGCGTGGTCCGGACCGGTTCGCCCGGGCCGGTGTACGTGATGGGAAGTGCCGGATCGAACTCCGCGATGAACTGCCGGCAGGCACCGCACGGCGCGGTCGCGATCCCGGCCGGGCCGGCGATCGCGATCTCGGTGAAACGGCGCAGTCCTTGTGCGACCGCGGTCGTCAGCGCGTTACGCTCGGCGCAGATCCCCAAGCCGTAACTCGCATTCTCGACGTTGCAACCGGTGACGATGGTGCCGTCCTCGGCGCGCACGGCCGCGCCGACCGCGAAGTTGGAATATGGCGCATAGGCGCTGGCGCGAGCGGCGCGGGCCGCTGCGAGCAGCGCGTCGTCAGTGGGCATCGTCGGTCTCCTCGATCTCTTCGATCTCGCTGTCGTCACCGCCGGCATGCTTGCTCCGGCCGTTGGTCGAGTACACGTGCACGGCCATGATCCGGCGACCGCGCGTGCGATCGACCCGCAGGCGCGTGCGCGCGTCGGCATCGACCTCTTCGCCCTCGACGGGCAGACGTCCGAACAGGCCGACGGTGTAGCCGCCGAGCGTCTCGAACTCTTCGGTCGGCAGACGCGTGCCGAGCTTGGCATTGACGTCTTCGATGTTGACGCCGGCGTCGACCACGGCCTCGTTCTCGTTGACGATCCGGATCGGCTCCTGTTCGTCCTCGTCGTGCTCGTCGCGGATCTCGCCGACGATCTCTTCGAGCAGATCTTCCATCGTCACCAAGCCGGCGGTACCGCCATACTCGTCGACCACGATCGACATCGAGAACTTGTCGCGTTGCATCTCGCGCAGGAGTTCGGCGATCTTCTTGGTCTCGGGGACGTGCGAGACGTGCCGCATCAGCGAGCGCAGCGACGACTGCGCGAGCGTCCCATTGGACAGTGCGATCAGAAGTTCGCGGTCGTGCACCACGCCGACCACGTCGTCCTTCGACTCCTGATAGACGGGTAGCTTGGAGTAGCCTTCGGCGATCACGAGATCCAGCGCGCGGCGCGGCGACTCGTCGATCGAGATCGCCACGATCTCGGGGCGCGGAGTCATGACCTCGCGCACGATCGTGTCGCCGAATTCGATGATCGAATGGATCATCTCGCGTTCCTGTTCCTCGATCACGCGCTGTTCGGCACCGACGTTGACCAGCGTGCGGATATCTTCTTCCGTTACGAAGATCTGGTGCGCGTTCTTCACGCCGAGCGGTCGCAACAGAAGGTCGCGCAAAAATTGGAAGAACGCCACGAGTGGGTTCAACACCCACGCGACGACGCTCATCATCGGCGCGAGCCGCAGAGCCCAGCGATCGCCGTCGGAGACCGTGACCGTCTTGGGAATGATCTCGCCGAAGAGCAGGATGACGAACGTCATCACGGCCGTCGAGATCAGGGCGGCGTCCGGGAAGCCGAGCTGGATGAACAGATAGGTCGCGAGCGAATCGGCGCCCAGCAATACGATCGTGTTTCCGATCAAGACAGTCGTCAGGAACCGGTTCCGGTCGTCCAGGATTTTGAGCAACGGCTTCGAGCGCTTCACACCGCGCTCGACCATGCCGCGCACGCGCAGGCGCGAGACGGAGATCAGCGCACCCTCGGATGCGGCGAAGAATGCGGCCGCAAAGACCAGCACCACGAGGGCGACGATCTGCAGATCCTGCGCTTGGGTCATGAGGTGGCCCCCGTGGTCACGATGGTACCAGGGGGCTCGTGGGGTCGGGGTGGGGTCGTGTTCGACAAAGCCGGGCCATTATAGCACACCGTGCGCGTGCACGAGGAGGTAGACCGCGAGGGCGACCAGCGAGCCCAGAATCGCCCCCCAGATGACCTCGAAGATCGAGTGGATCTTCGCCTCGACCCGCGACTGGGCGACCAAGGCCGCGATCAGATAGCCCAGGAGCGCCGGCAAGGGCCGCTGGTAGAGCATGGCGAGCAGGGTTGCGGCCGCGAAGGCCAGGGCCGCATGTCCGCTCACCGCGCCGCCTTGGAGGGCCGAACCTCGTCCGGTCCAGGCCTTGGCCACGACCGTCAGGATGGCGGCGACCGCAAGCGCGATCAGGGCCACGTTGGCGGGCACCGCCCGGACGGCAGCAAAGACGCTCGCGCCGCCGCTCGTGATGCCCTGGTAGAAGACCAGATAGCCGACCACCACGGCCGCGCTCGAAGCGATCAGCACGGCGCCGGCGGCCGCATCCTTGGCAGTCTTGGCGAGCGGATGGTGGGCGACGGTCAGCAGATCCACGATCGCCTCGATCGCGGTGTTGACCAGTTCGAGCGCGAGCACCAAGGCGATCAGCACGATTACGGCGATGACGTAGAACCGGTCGAGCCGCAAGAGCAGGGTTGCGATCAGCACCAGCGCTGCGACGACCAGATGGATCCGCATGTTCGGCTGCGTCCGCGCCGCGTACATGATGCCTTCGAAGGCGTGATTGAACGAGCGGAGCAACTTCATACGAGGTACGGCCAGGGCATGCCGATGGCGGAGGCCAGGCGCCGCTCTTCGGCCTCCATGATCTTCCGTTCGCCGGCCTTCATATGATCGTGCCCGAGCACGTGCAGGATCCCATGGATCAGCAACCGTTCGAGTTCGCGCTGCAACGGCGCATCGTACTCGGCCGCCTGCCTTCGGGCCGTATCGATCGAGATCACGACATCCCCGATCATCCGCTCGACCTCGGGGTGATCGGGCTCGAGGGGGAAGCTCAACACGTCGGTGGGCTTGTCCTTGCTGCGATGATCGCGGTTGAGTTCGCGCATCGCGTCGTCGCCGATCAACGTGAGCGAGAGCGACGAGCCTTCTTCACCGGCCGCCACCAGCAAGCGCTTCGCGGCCGCGCGCAATGCGCGTCCGTCGACGCCGCTCTTGCGCACGTCGTTGCGGTAGTAGATCACGGACCCGCGGCGTAGGCGCGGACGATGATGTTGACGAGCGGATGGCGCACGATGTCGCTCTCGGTCAGTTCCACCACGCCGATCTCATCGATCCCGCCGAACCGCCGGGGCACCTCGGGTAGGCCGCTGTGCGCGCCTCGCGGCAGATCGATCTGGGTGACGTCGCCGGTCACCACCATGGTCGAACCTTCGCCCAGGCGCGTGAGGAACATCTTAAGCTGTTCGCGGGTCGCGTTCTGGGCTTCGTCCAGGATGACGAACGCGTCGGCGAGCGTGCGCCCGCGCATGAACGCGAGCGGCGCGATCTCGATCGTTCCGCGTTCTAGATATTTCGCGACCACACCGTCGTCGATCAATTCGGCGAGCGCATCGTAGAGCGGCCGGAGATACGGGTCGACCTTCTCCTTCACGTCGCCCGGCAGAAAGCCGAGCTTCTCGCCGGCTTCGACGGCCGGCCGCGAGAGCACGATCCGGCTGACGCGTCGCTCCTTGAGCGCGCGCACCGCCATCACGACCGCGAGGAACGTCTTACCCGTTCCGGCGGGCCCGATGCCGAACGTCAGATCGTGGCTCGCGATCGCGTCGACGAAGGTGCGCTGACCGGGCGTACGCGGCCGGACCTGCTTGCCCCGGTTGGTACGGATCAACGTATCCGGAAGATCTCGCGGAATCGGTTCGGAGTTGGCGTCGGCGAGGGCCATGGTCACATCGTCGGGTGTCAATTGCGCGCCGCGTACTGCAGCGTCGAGCATCCCGCGAACGACGCGCACGGCGCGTATGACCGCGTCTTCGCCGCCGGCGATCACGAGCTTGTCGCCGTCGGCGTGCACCGAAACGGCGCAGACATTTTCGACGGCGGTGAGATTTGCATCGAACGGCCCGAACAGACGAACGCGATCGTCCAGTCGAGCAATATCTAGCGTCCGGTAGGCGGCGTCCAGTAGGGGTACTCCGATAAGGCTTTAGGTCGACCGAGCACTTCGGCGGCGACGATGCCGCGCAAGATGCTCTTGCGTGTTTCGAACAGTCCCTTTAATACCCCGGTTCGATGCGGCGTCACCGGCGCATGCAAGATCGCGGGCGGCGGAGGCGCCGGCGGGGCCGGGGCGACCGGGGCCGCGATCTGGGCCGGCGGGATCGGTCGCATGGCCGCGACCGGAATTGGAGCGACATCCGGTCTCGGAGCCGCCCGCTGGGCTTGCTGAACCGCGATCTGCTGGGCCGTGGTCAGTTGGGGATTGGCCTGCGGAACCGCCGCCTGCCGCGAGGCCGCATAGGCGGCTTCGCGCTGCCGAGCGACCATCGCGAAGTAGGCCTGCTTGCGCAATTCGACCTCGTCGGCTTGCGCCTGGGCCGCCTGCACGTCTGCGGCATTGCCGGGCCGAGCACCGGCAGCAGCCTTCTTCCGAATGCTACTGACGATGCCGAGGCCGACGATGACCACCCAGATCCACGGGCCGATCGAGTCGAGATGCATGGGCTACTTGTTCGGGAGCGGCGGCGGCGTGCCCGGGTCGGGCGCGTCTCCCTCGGCCGATCCACCGATCGCGCCGCGCATTTCGGTATCCGCTTGGATGTTCTTGATCTTGTAGTAGTCCATCACGCCCAGATTGCCGCTCCGGAACGCTTCGGCGATCGCGAGCGGGACGGTCGCTTCGGCTTCGACGACCTTTGCGCGCATGGCCTGGGTCTCGGCTTTCTGTTCCTGCTCCGAGGCCATGGCGGCGTACTGCCGTTCGGCGGCCTTGGCTTGCGCGATCCGACGGTCGGCTTCGGCTTGGCTGGTCTGGAGTTCCGCGCCGATGTTCTTTCCGACGTCGACGTCTGCGATATCGATCGAGACGATCTCGAAGGCGGTTCCGGCGTCGAGGCCCTTGGCGAGCACCGCCTTCGAGATACGATCCGGATACTCGAGCACTTCTTTATGATCGATGGCCGCACCGACGGCCGAGACGACGCCTTCGCCAACGCGCGCCACGATCGTCGGTTCGCCGGCACCGCCGACGTAGCGATCGAGATTGCTGCGCACCGTGATTCGCGCCTTGACGTTCAACTGAATGCCGTTCTGCGCGACGCCTTGGAAGATCGGGGTCTCGATGACCTTCGGATTGACCGAGGTCTGGAGCGCTTCGAGGACGTCGCGTCCGGCCAGGTCGATAGCGGCGGCGCGCTGCCACTCGAGCGGGATCTGGGCGCGCTGGGCGGCGATCATCGCAAGCGTCACCTTGTCGACGTTACCGCCGGCGAGGTAATGCGACTGCATCTGGTCGACCGTCAACGCGAGGCCCGCCTTGCGGGCCCGCACGTAGTTCGAGACGATCACGCTCGGCGGAATCCCGATCAAGCGCATTCGTACGAGCGAGATGATCCCGAGCGGCACGCCGGCCGCGATCGTCCGGATCCACAACCCGATCGGGAAGTAGTACAGGAACATGAAAAACAGAACGATCGCAACGACGAAGACGATGATCATTCCGATGCCGAAAGCGGCCACGAATTACTCCTTGTAGCTGGGTAGCGTTACGGGTTCGACGAAGACACGCGCGCCCTCGACGCGGATGACGCGGACCGGCGTGCCGAGCGCGATGAACTCACCCGAGGTGAGCACGTCGACGCGACGGCCGTCGATCGAAGCGATGCCGGCCGGACGGAGCAGCGATGCCGCCGTGCCGGTACGACCGCGTAGATAGGTGAAGTCGGCAGAGGTAACGTAGTCGGGGCCCTGTTCCGCGAGCAGCGTCAGCCGGCGCATCCAGGCGTTCTCCGGGAACGCGCGCACTGCCATCGCGAACAGGATAACGGTCAACACGATCGCCGTCGCCATCGTCTCCGCCGCGACCGTGAACGATTGCAATCCGAACGCGAGCGCGACCGCCGCGATCAGAAGAACGCCGCCGAGGATGCCCGGCAGACCATGCCCGGGCACGACGTGTAACTCGAAGAGGATGCCCAGGACACCCGCGATCGCGAGTACGACCACCAACCCGTTCGAGAATCCGGCGTAGATGTGCGTGCCGAAGAACAGCACGAAGGCCATCACGCCGATCACCCCGGCGATGCCGTGCAACGTCTGCATCTCGATCAACAGGCCGAGCATGCCGATCGTCAGCAGAAGTCCGCTCACGATCGGATCGGTCGCGAAACGCGCGATCTGTTCGCCGAGCGTGTAGCCGGCTTCGACGCGTGGAACGCCTTGCAGGTTCGAACCCGCGAGCGCCGCATCGAGCGTCGGCGCGGTCGCATCGGCGATGTGCGCGCGGACGGCGTCCTGAGTGTTGAGCGTGAGAATTGCGCCCGTATGTTTGTAGTCCGGCAGATCGACGTTCTTGTCGACCATCGCGCCCGCGACGTTCGCGCTACGATGGTTGCGTAACGCGGTCGATTCGAACTCGCCGCGCAGGGCGGAGATCATCTTGCCGGTGTTGGGGATCGGTTCGGCGGCGCCGATGCTGGCACCGGGGCCCATCACGATCCGATTTGCGGAGAGCGCGATTAGCGCGGCGGCCGAGTAGGCGCGCCCGTCGACGTACGCGATGACCGGTTCTTGCGCGCTGAAGATCGCGTCGCGGATCAAGAAAGCCGCTTCGACCAAACCGCCGCCGCTGTTGATGTCGAGGACGATCGCACGGGCGTGGGAGGCGTTCGCATCGGCGACGCCGCGCTGCACCAGATGGGCCATGCCGTCATCGACGGTGCCGTCGATGTGGATGACTTCTACCTGCCCGGACGGCGCCGAGGAGAGCGAGGTCATCCCCAAGCCGAACAAGCCGACGAGAAGGAGAGCGATCCACAGTGAGGCGCGCAGTCGACGGGCGTTCATGCGTAGCACTACCCGCCCGCTTGGCGGAAGTTACGCCGAATGCCTAGGCGAGAGCGGCGGTGACGGCTTCGCGGACGAGGTTGCCGTCGGCGAGGCCTTTGAGCTGCGGCATGACGATCTTCATGATCGCGCCCTGATTGCGCGCTTCGACCGGCAACGAATCGACCGCGGCTTGCACGATCGTGCGGATCTCTTCGACGGTTTTCTGAGCGGGCAGGTAGGCCTGGAGGATCTCGCGTTCGGTCGCCTCTTTCGAAGCGAGGTCGGTCCGTCCGGCCTTGGTGAACTCGGTGAACGAGTCGGTCCGTTGTTTGACCTGCTTGGCGACGACCGCCAGTTCGTCGGCCTCGGAAAGGTCGACGCCCGCTTCGGAGCGTTTGTAGGTAAAACCGGAAAGGGCCGACCGCAGCGTGTCGACCCGAACCTGATCTCTGGCCTTCATCGCCGCGACCATGTCGGCGGCGATGCGGTCCTTGAGGGCTGCCATCGACTACGTGCGGCGCTTACGCGCGGCGGCCGACTTCTTCTTTTTGCGGACGCTGGGCTTTTCGTAGTGCTCGTGCTTACGTGCTTCAGCCAGAATGCCGGCCTTTTGGGTGGCTTTCTTGAAACGGCGCAACGCGCTCTCGATGGGCTCGCCCGGTGATACGCGGACTTCCATAGTGTAACAACCCCCCTCTCGGCCGCGGCCCGAAGGCACGCGAAAATTCAGACCCGTCTCGCGGGCCTCGGCCATGCTACCACGAGTGGCCTTAAGGTACAACCTGGATGGTCGTGCCCTTGCCGACGGCCGAGACGGGTGGGCCGTACATGGCATTGGCGGTCGGGGCCGGCGCCGTGTAGGTGCCCGGGGTCGTAACCCGTAGGGTGTAGCGGATCGTGAGCGGATAGCTCGGGTCGAGACGGTCCGCGAAGAAGGCGGCGTGGTCGTCCAGGATCTGGACCCCGCTCCAGGACTGGGAGGCCGCCTGGCCCTGCTCGTCCTGATGCTCGGCTCCGGCCGGGAACGGATCCTCGACCAGCACGTACTGGACCGCCTGGCGGGTCCGGACGGTAACCGTGACGTTGACTTCGTCCCCGACCCGCCACGGGCCGGGGTGGCCGACATCGTACGTGCGGTCGATCGAGAACTCCGGTCCCTTGGCGAAGAGCCGCGCGAACAGGCCGCGGTCGGGGTCGCTCGCGGTCGTCGCGCCCGGTGGGACGTAGCGCACCGCGTCGGTCGCCCAATAGAGCGAACCGATCCCGGTCTTCTCGAACGTCAGGGTTCCGCCGTTGCGTGCCTTGGCCGCGGGGATCACGATCTGTGCGGCGGCCGCATCCAGGATCGGCGAAGTGATGTGTACCGACCCGACCTCGACGCCGTCGAGCAACACCCGGACGTGTTCGTCCGGATGGAACTCGCTCGCATCCGGATGCAGAGCTTCTGCCAGCGCATAGATGCTCGCGGCGGTGTCTTTGGTCGTGTACCACCAGTTGCCGCGTTGTTGCGCGCGCAGGAACGCGATCGTTCGGGCGACGCGCGGCGAATCGGGAGCGAGCGCCGATTCGAGCCGAAGCGCGTACGCCGTCGTCTCGATCGGATCGTCTTCCCATGCGTAATGCCACGTGTCGCCGCTCCAGTACGTGAACGCGCCATCCGTGATCGCGCGCGCATCCAGCAGCGCGAGAAGCGAACGGGCCGCCGACTCGTTGCCGAGGCGATGTTCGGCGAGCCCGAGGACCGCGAGCGCATACGGATTGAGCTGCTTAGCGTGCGCCAGGGTCTGCACGTACCAGGTCGCCGCAACGCCCTTCGCGCGGTCCGGGGCGGCTTCCGCGAGTGAGAACAGCATGTAGGCGCGCGTATTCCACTCCGAGCCGTCCTGCGCGCCACCCCAGAAGCGCAACGTGTCGGTGTTGGAGCGCTCCAACTGCGAGAGGAGACTCGCGACGCCGCGGTCGTAGGTGTAGTCCGAGACGTGGTAACCGCCCTGGCGCATCTCGGCAAGCCCGTAGAGCGCATAGGCCGTCATGAACGGATGGCCGGGGTCGTTCTCCCACCATCCCCACGACCCGTCGGGATGCTGCAGTTCGCTCAAGCGTGCGATCGCATTCGCGACGATCGGGCCGGGTTGGATGTCGTCGGGCGCGCGCAAACCGGAACGCTTGAGGATACGGTCGACGAAGATCGCCGGAAGCGCCGCCGACATCGTCTGCTCGGTGCAGTAGTATGGATAGACGCCGAGCAGGCGCAGGTTCTGCACGAGTCCCGCGACGACGCTCGGCGTGAGCGAGACGGTGACGTCGCCGCCGAGGTAGCCGCCCTGCGGAACCGTCACGACCAGACTCGGGTCCCTCGGAAGCGAGCCTGCGCTACGAACGTGTTCGGCGGCGGTGGCGGCGAGCAAGGGCAGCTCCTGACGGACCGCGTCGGTGCGTGCGCCGTCGTTCCCGAAGAGGGTCAGCGAGACCGATCCGGTTCCCGGCACCTTGATCGGCCAGGCCGTATCCGCACTACGATTGGCATCCAACGTCAGCGACCGCTCGAGCGTCCCGAGACCGAGCGCGCCCGTATCCAGCTTCAGGGAAACGTTCGAGCGATCGGGCATGCCTTGCACGATGCCGACGATCTCGGTGGTGTCGCCGGCGCGCGCGAAGCGCGGCGTTTCGAGGCGCACGAGAAAGTCTTTCGTGACGAGCGAGGTGGCGCGGGTGGTGCCGAGCGAGGTGTCGCGCGTAACGGCCAGACCGTCGGTCCGCCAGGTCGTCAGATTGTCCGGCCAGACGAACGTCACGGTCGTACGACCGTCCGCATCCGTCACGATCGACGGCGACCAGTAGGCGGTGTCCTGGAAGTTCGAGCGGACGACCTGCTGACCCGCTGTAGGCGCCGCGTAGGCGGAGTTCAAGCGACCGGAAGAAAGCGACTTCGTCGATGCGTTGAGGGTATACGTATCCGCCGTCGTCCCTGCTCGCGCCAACTCGCCTTCGTTCGGACGGAACCACGAGAACGTCGGATAGAAATAGGCATCGCGCTCATAGAACGTCGCCATCGGATCGATCGGCGACGCGGCCTGGACCGCGTAGAGCGCCTCGTCCACGACCCCGAGCGCGAGTTCCGCTCGAACGCCCCGGCCGCGCAGGTCACGCGCTTCGATCGCAAACGTCGCGCGCTCGCCGGGTGCATAGCGTGCCTTGTCCGGACGAACGGTGACGAACAACGCCTTGGGAGCCGGGACGAGTTTGATCGTCGTCTGCGCGCTCGAGACGCCGTTTTCGTTCGGCATCTGGACGGTCACCGTGAACCGGGCGGCATCGGCAGGTGCGTCCAGCGCAAGCGACGCGGTCATCCCTGCGACGTGCACGACCCGGGTCGACACGAACCGGTCGGTCGCCTCGACGACGAGCACGTCGCGATCCGGCTTCGGCAAAGTGATCAGTACGCGAGGACGTTCGCCCGGTGCAAACGCGTCCTTCTGCGCGATCACGCGCGGCTGATCGGATGGTTGGAACCAGGACCGCTCGCCGTCGTCCAGCACCCACATGTAGAAGTAGCCGTGGGCGACGTTCCCGCGATCGTCCTTCGACGTCGCCTCGAACGAATACGAACCACCGGCCTTCGGCGTCCAGTCGAACGCGAGCTTCCCGTCGACGCCCGTCGTGAGGGCACGCGTTTCACGCGAGACCTCGACGTACTTCGATCGTTTCGCGTCCCAATGCGAGCCGATGATGGCCAGCGCCACGTTCGCGTTCGGTTGCGGCTTGTCGTCGTACGTCCGCGACGATAGCGCGAGATGCGCGGGCTTGCCGGCCTGCGCGAACCATTCGTCGCTCGATATCGACAGAGAGAACGCCGCCGGGACCACGCGGAGCGATCCGCTCACCTGGACTGTCCGGCCGGACGCGTCGCGCCCGTCGGCCTCGATCGAGAGTTCTTCTTCGCCGGTAACCGGCTTCGTAGGGAGTGAGAAGCGGTGCATGCCCTGTCCGTCGGTGGCGAAATCGCCCTCGGCCACCACGGGTCGTGCATAGCAATCGCCACGTCGGCCATAGTCGGCGCTCGACGCGAACGGACCGGGGAAGTACCAGCAATGCGGCTGCAGGTGCGCGACGTAGTGCAGATGCAGTCCGGCCGCCGGGCGACCGAAGAAATATTTCGCCGAAAGCGTGAACGTCGCGGCGTCACCGCCGACCACGAACGGTTTGTCGGGAGCGAACGCGATCTCATACTCGGGCTTCTTGTACGCCAGGATCGAGACGTCGGTCGATAGGGTCGGGCCGACCCGAATGGCGTACGAACCGAGTGCGGCCTTCTCCGGAAGGCGGACCGAGGCCGCGACCGTTCCGAACGCGTCGATCCGAAC
>JBBRTL010000054.1:0-13643 GCA_038244445.1 Vulcanimicrobiales bacterium | reverse complement strand
TCGCGACGAACCAGGCGGCCAAGCCGAGCACCGCGAGTGCGATCAGGCCGTTCACGATCTGCTGACCCGGATACGTGATCGGGCGGCCCGTCATCAGCTCTTGCAATTTCAAGAACGCGATGATCGAGCCGGAGAACGAGACCGCGCCGATGATCGCGGAGAGCACGAGCGAGACACCGATCACCGGATAGAGCCCGTGCCCACCGTTGCTCAAGACGTAGAACTCGACGAGCGAGATCAGCGCGGCCGCACCGCCGCCGGCGCCGTTGTAGAGCGCGACCATCTGCGGCATCGCGGTCATCTTGACGCGGAGCGCCGCGATCACGCCGATCGCTCCGCCGATGATCACGCCGATCGCGATCGGAAGCCCGGCGCTGCCGAGCGTCTGCCACGAGGCGAACGCGAGCGCGAGGGCCATGCCGACCATCGCCAGACGATTGCCGAGTCGCGCGGTCGCAGGCGCATTGAGATAGTGCAGGCCGAGGATGAAGAGCGCGATCGAGAACAGATCGCCGATCGCTCCGATGGCGGTCGCCGTCATTTCGAGTCCTTCCGGCGGAACATCTGGAGCATCCGTTCGGTCACCGCGAATCCGCCGAAGACGTTGATCGCGCCGAGCGTGACGGCAGCGGTCGCCGCCACCGTCAGCCAGGGCGAGAGCAGGTGCGCGTTTATCAGGCTCGCGGTCGCGACCATCGCGCCGATCAGCACGATGCCGTGGATCGCATTGGTCGCCGACATCAGCGGCGTGTGCAACGTCGTCGGGACCTTCGAGATCACCTCGAAGCCGACGAAGATCGCCAACACCAGCACGGTCAGCAATCCGAGGAAGACGTTGATGTCGTTCATGCAGCTCCCTTGGCTTCGCCGTTGCGCGCGACGCACGCGCCTTTGACGACCTCGTCCTCGAAGTCGGGCGCGAACGCGCCGTCTTTGATCATCGGTGCGAGCAACGCGAAGACGTTGCGCGAGTACAGCCGGCTCGCGTCGTACGGCATCGTCGACGGAAGATTGGTCGTGCCGACGATGGTGACGCCGTTCGCCGACGTGACGACCTCGTCGCGCTTCGTCTGCGAGCAGTTGCCGCCGGCTTCGGCCGCGAGGTCCACGATCACCGAGCCCGGCGCCATCGCCGCGACCGCATCGTCGGTCACCAGGATCGGCGCGCGCCGGCCCGGGACGAGCGCGGTCGTGATGACGACGTCGGTCTTGCCGATGTTCTCGACCATGAAACGCTTCTGCGCCTCCGCTTGTTCGGGCGTCAGCTCCTTGGCGTAGCCGCCGGTACCCTCGGCATCGCCGATATCGAACTCGAGGAACGACGCGCCTAGCGACTGCACTTGTTCGCGCGCGGCGGCCCGCACGTCGTAGCCGGTCACGACCGCACCCAGCCGACGTGCGGTCGCGATCGCCTGCAGCCCGGAGACGCCGGCGCCGAGCACCAGCACTTTGGCGGGTGGAATCGTACCGGCGGCGGTCGTCAGCATCGGGAAGAACTTCGGTAAGTAGCTCGCGCCGATCAGCACGGCCTTATAGCCGGCGATGTTGTTCTGCGAGGAGAGCGCGTCCATCGACTGGGCGCGCGTGATCCGCGGGATCATCTCCATCGCAAACGCAGTCGCGCCCGACTTCGCCAGGCGTGCGACGTAGTCGGGGTCGCCGAGTGGAGCCAGGAAGCCGACCAGTGCGGCACCGGGCTTCATCGCGGCGAGGAGCGCTTCGTCGGGACGTCCGACGCAGAGCACGACGTCCGCGCCTGCGACGAGCGAGGCCGGGTCGTCGGCGAGCGACGCTCCGGCCTGCGTGTAGAGTGCATCCGGGAACGCGGCGCGTTCGCCGGCACCGCGCGCGACCCGAACGGTCGCTCCGCTTTTGACGAGTTTGGAAACGGTCTCTGGAACGAGTGCGACGCGGCGTTCGCCGGACGCCGCCTCACGCGAAACGGCCACGATCATAGGGGGCGAGCGTTAGCGTACCCTTCGCGCGAAACCTGCGCTGTCTAGCGGATGGAGAGATATGTCAGGATTGCGAACCCGACGACGCCGACGGCATGCGAGAGGTGCCGCGAGAGGGCGAAGTCGGTCAGCGCCAGCAGCGCACCGGCGGCAAGCGTCAGCGTCACGACGGATGCGATGTCCCGGCTCTGCGCGAACGCGAGGATCCCGGCGATCAGGATGTCGCGCGCGCCCGCCGCACGCACGAACGCGATCGCGTTGGCCTCGCTGACCGGGGCGCCATAGAGCTGCGAGAGCGCGTTCGGCACGACGAGCGCGGCGGCGCCGATGCCGACGAGGCCGGCGGCCGCAACCCAGATGAGGACGTCGACGATCATCCCGGGTCGACGATCGTACCGAGGAAGAGCAGCTGCCCGCTGGTTTCGTCGCGGATCGCGACCACGAACGGCCGGTCGACCACCATCGTGAACGGCGGTTGCTCGACGCGGATCGAGAGCAGCTTCATGCCCACGGTCGTGACCGCGGCGGCCTGCGTGCCGTTCTCATCGACCTTCAGATACGACGCGTGGTGCACGTCGCCGATCGCGAGCACCGGCGGCGGTGTATGGATGTTCCCGAAGTCGGCGTCGTGCTGGAACGCCTGCGACATGCCGAGGCGCGCCAGGTCGCCGTTGATCTTCCGGTTGAAGGCGATGTGGAAGCGCGGCAGCGCGATCGAACCATTCCGCTCGACGAGCGACGTGCGCAGCGTCTCGAAGCTTGCCGCGGAAGCGTTCTTGACGAACGCATCCAGCGTCGCGGCGTCCTTCGGTAGCACGACGTACATCGCAAACGAACCGTCTGCATAGGGTAGCCGGATGGTCTGCAGGCCGTTCCCCTCGACGTAGCCGTACTTCGCCGTGTTGTTCATCATCTTCACGCTGCCGTTCGACGTCCAGGCGATGTGGAACGGGTGCGTCCTGGTTGCGGCTTTGTCGAATTTGAGCTTCCACTTGCCGTCGAACGCGATCGCGTTTGCGATCATCACGACGGTCGACGGATCGATCTCGTCGAGCACCTTCGGGATCAAGCCGTTCGTATGCGCCTTCGCCCAGGCGTTGACGGTATTGACCGCACCGCTCTTGCGGAAGTCGAGGTTGGCAGCTTGCGCGCCGAAGACCTGACGCGCGACCGTCACGAACTGTGGCTTGACCGCGAAGCCCGTCTGCAGCCACAGGGCGTTGGCCATCGTCAATTTGACGGCGGTCGTCTTGGCGATCCCATCGGCGAGCGCGCGATTGGCCGCGTCAAACGATGCGGCCGAGCCGGTCGCGTGCAGAACGCGCAGTATCCCGTTGCGGGTCGCACCGCGCGCGCCGTCCGCCGCGAACGCGAGTGCGACCGCGATGCCGGTCGGCGAGATGAAGACGTTCTTGGCCGGTCCGTCCGCGCGCACGACCCGGAGCAGATCGAATCCGAACTGCGCGTATGGTGTCGCGAGCGAGGCGACGGGCGCGTTTGCGGCCGAAGAGCCGAGCGGCAGGACGAGCAGACCTGCTGCAACGAGTGCGGTGCCGAAGCGTTTGAACATCAAGTGATCCTCACGATGTTGTGGAGCGTGCCGATGCGATCGATCGTGACGTCGAGCGCGTCTCCGTCCGCGAGAAACTCGGGAGGCGTGCGGGCGAAGCCGACGCCCTCCGGCGTGCCGGTCGCGATCACGTCGCCGGGTAGGAGCGTCATGCCGCGGCTCAGTTCGGCGATCACGCGCGCGACGGAGAAGATCATCTGCGCGGTCGTGCTCCGCTGCTTCTCGACGCCGTTCACGTGCATCGCGATGCCGAGCGTCTGGGGGTCGGCGATCTCGTCGGTTCCGACGATCCACGGGCCGATCGGACAGGTGTCGTCGAGGCTCTTGCCCTTGAACCACTGCAGGTGCGCGCGCTGAAGATCGCGCGCGGTCACGTCGTTCAAGCACGTGTAGCCGAAGACCACGTCGAGCGCGCGCGCTTCAGGCACGTCGCGGCAGCGCGTGCCGATGACGATCGCGAGTTCGGCCTCGAAATCGTAGGCCGGCGAGACGCGCGCCTGCAGATGCAACGTGGCGTCCGGAGCCGCGACCGCCGTCGTGGCTTTGGTGAAGAAGGTGGGTACGTCGGGAAGCTTGAGATCCTTGCCGAGCGCGCGCGCGCCTTCGAGGGCATGTTCGAGATAGTTCCGTCCGACGCAGAAGACGTTGCGCGCCGGCCGGACCGGCGCATCCAAGCGCGTCCCCGCAAACGGCACCATCCGGTCGGTCAGATGCGATGCGCGCTCGCTCTGCGGAAGCGCGATGAAGTCGAGCAGCGATGGCGCGTCGATCGCGCGGATCGATTCGCCGTCGAGAACGCCGGGCCGAACGGCGCCGCGCTCGTCGTAGTAGCTTATGTAGCGCACCCGTCGTCTCCGGGTCCTACGGCTTCGGGCTCGGCTCGCCGGTGATCGCGTTGAGCGAGGGCAGATTCGGTTTGACCGCACCCTTGGACTCGTTCTTCCGATAGAGGTCCATCATCTGATCGGCGGCGCCTTGCTTGTCGCCCCAATTCCCGCCGGCCTTGACCAGCGCGATCCGGCGGTGGACGGCGTGATTCGCCGGCGTGTAGTCGAAGGTGACCTTGTAGAGACCGACCTCGGCGCTGCCGTCGGGGTGGCGGATCCACATCTGCAGGACGTTCCCGTAGGTCTGCGCGTTGAACGTCAGGTTCGGGCAGTCTTTGCCCGACTTCACTCGGACGACTTGGCCGCGCTTGTTCACTTCGACCACGAACTCGGTGTGCAAAGGCACCTTCGAGAAGCGGATCGTCGGCATCGGTTGGGGCGTACGGGTGGCGGCGCCGGCCGGAACGGCGAGCGCGAGGGCCAGAGCGACGAGCGCGAGTACGCGCGGGAGGGTGTTCGTCATTGTGCTGCGTTCTATAGTAGATGGAAGTGGAAGCCCTGCAGGCAAGGCGGCACGGCCGGGTCGTCGAAGCTGACCCGACCCATGTTCCGTTCGATTCGCCTGGCGATCTGCGGGGTCGCCTTGCTGTTGGTCGTCGCCGCGACGGCCGACGCCGCGCGACCGATCGTCGATATGCATACCTTGGACGCGTACTTTGCCCTGTACGCGCCGGACTCAAACGTGCCGTGGAAGCCGACGAACGTCCGCCTGGACACGTATTCGAGCGCCGAGGTCGACTTTGCCGCCTACGCCGTCGACCCGGTCGACGTCGTCACGGCCGGCTCCAACGCGCGACCGCGCGCGATCGATACGCGCAAGCTCAAGCCGGTCGCGACCTGGCGGTTCACGCCGCCGGGCGGTTATCAGTTCCAGACCAGTACGATCGCGGTGCCGCTCGGCTCGCAGGAAGGCTTCTTCGTCGTCGAAGCGCGCCGCGGGAACGTGGCCGAGCAGGTCTGGGTCAACCGGACGCGGGTCGGACTGATCGTGAAACAGACGCCGTCGGAACTGACCATCTACGGTGCCGACCTCGGCACCGGTAAAGCCCTCTCGCAGATGCGCGTGCAACTGCTCTCGGGCGCGCGGTTGACGACGCGCTTTACCGACGAGCACGGGCTCCTGCGTTGGGGGGCGTCGTCGGGCACGCGTCCCGCCTTCGCGCTCGCCCAGTGGGGGAAGAGCTACGCGTTCCTCTCGCCGCCGCCGCAAGCGCCGCTTCCGACTACGATCGTTGCGATACGAACCGACTCCGCCGTCGTGCACGCGGGCGACACGGTCCGCATCGCAGGGTTCGCGCGTACGCGTCGCGGTTCCGCGCTCCACGCGGCGAGCGGCACAACACAGATCGCGTTGCGGAACGGTCCCGATCTGATCGCGCAGAAGAACGCTCCGCTCGATGCGTCCGGGGCGTTCTCGACCTCCTTTGCGATCCCGGCCGGTGCGCGCGCCGGCGACTACGCGATCCTTGCGACCGCCGAGGGCGGCGTCGGCGGTGCGACCGTCCACGTCGACGGGAACGCCGGCGGGCTCGCGCTCGCCGTCTCGACGCAATGCGGCGGACCGTGTCTCGCCGCTGCGGATATTCCGCTCCGGGTTCGCGCGATGCGCGGCGACGCGCCCGCCGCGGGCGTGCCGGTGCGCGTGACCGTCGTACGCTCGCCGCACGTCGGCGGCGATGAGGCGAACGCGTGGGGACTGACGACCTGGCTCGACGAAACGACGACGACCGGCGCGGACGGGCTCGCGAGCGTGATCGTACCGCATCCGACCGACGGGCTCGCATCGACCTACGGCGTGAGTCTGCAGTCCGGCTCCGCGACCGCGAATACGCGGATCGTGGTTCCGACCGCGCGGATCGCGTTGCGCGTCCTTCCGGATCGAGACCGGATCGCGCTTGGAACGCCCGCGAACTTCTCGGTGGCCGCGATCGACCCCGCGAACGGCCGTCCGGCCGGCGGCCTGCAGACGACCGTGGAGTTACGCCACGGCGGCGACGTCCAGCGTCAACAGATCCGGCTCGACGCGAACGGTTTCGGACGCGGCTCGTTCGCGAGCGCGCCTCTCGGTTCGTCGCTGATCGTCGCGACGGCGGACGCCGGCGACGCGATCGCGAGCGACGCCGCGCAAATCGAAGTCGCGTTGCAGGCCGACGACGCGACCGCCGACAATTCGAGCGCGAGCGTCCGCATCCTACCGGACCGCGCGCTCTATCGCGCGGGCGAGACCGTGCGCGCAAACGCGAGCGACGCGGGCTCGGTCGGCGATGCGTTGCTGACTCTCGAAGACGCGCTCGGCCCGGAGTTCACCGTCGTTCCGACGGTGGGCAGTGCTGCCGCGACCTCGTTCCGCATCGCCGACGCACCCGGTGTCGTTCGGATCGGGGCGGTATTCGTGCGCGACGGTGCGCTCGAATGGAACGTCGCGTCGCTCGCCCTCGACGCGCCCGGCCGAGCGATCGCGAGCGTCCTCACGCTTCCCGACGGACCGCTCCGCGCGGGCACGACGGCACTCGTGCAGATGCCGGGTGGTTCCGGGACGGTGATCGTCCGCTTGACCCGCGGCGCGCCTTCGGGTGGCGCGACCTTCGAGAGCGCGCCGGCCCTGCTCGACGTCGACGTGACCTCGACCGTCTCGAGCGCGCCGGCCGATCCGACTTGGCATCCGTCGGTTGCCGCGTCGGGCGACCGCGTCCGGATCCCGGGCTTCTCCCGGCGCTCGCAACCGCCCCAGGACGTCGTGCTCGCATCCGCCGATACCCGTGCCGTCTATTGGAAGGTCGGCCGCGCGACCGCGGAAGGCTTTTCGTTCGTCGTCCCGGCCGAGGCCGGCAACTACGTCCTTTCGGTCTTGCGGGTCGACGACGACGGGCGAGTGGCCGCCGCCTCGTCGAACGTGGAGGTACGATGAGCGACGAGACGACCCTGATGCTGCTCGACACGTACGGGCTGGTCTATCGCGCGTTCTTCGCGCTCCCCGGATTGACGACGTCGGCCGGCGTTCCGATCAACGCGGTCTACGGGTTCGCGATGATGCTCGGCAAGCTGCTCGCCGACGAGAAGCCGACGCACGTGATCGCGGCCTTCGACAAGGGGCTGCCCGCCGCGCGCGTGGCGATGTTCAAAGAGTACAAGGCGCAGCGCGCCGCGATGCCGGACGAACTCCGCTCGCAGTTCCCGCTCGTCCGCAGGGTGCTGGCCGGCTACGACATCCCGATCGTGGAGTTCGACGGCGAAGAGGCCGACGACGTGATCGCGACGCTCGCGCGCCAAGCACGCGAGTCGGGAAAGCGCTCGGTCGTGGTGACCGGCGATCTGGATCTGTTGCAGATCGTCGATGCATCGACCACCATCCTGACGACGCGTCGCGGCATCACCGATCTCGGTCGCTATACGCCCGACGCAGTCCGCGAACGCTACGACCTGAACCCGTCGCAGCTCCCCGATTATCGCGGGCTCAAGGGCGATCCGTCTGACAACCTGCCCGGCATTCCGGGCGTCGGCGAGAAGACCGCGAGCAAGCTGATCAAGGCCGCCGGCACGCTCGACAATCTGCTCGCGCATCCGGAGCTGGCCGGAACGGTCAAACTGCAGGGCCTGGTCGAGCAGTACGGCGAGCAGGCCCGCACCTGTCGCGACGTTTCGGTGATCAAGGACGATCTTTCGGTTACGCTGGACTGGACGGCCAGCCGCTTCGCGGCACCCGATAACGATACGCTCTACCGCCTCTACGCCGAACTCGAATTCAAGGGCTTGCTCTCGCGCTTGCAGCCGCCGACGGATATGCCGCTCTTCGCGACGGTCGCGCGGATCGACGGCACCCATCGGTCGTACGTCGCGTCGACGGATCCGCCCGAGTTCGACCGGCTCGCCGCCGACATCGACGCACTTGCAACCGCCCCGACGTTCGCGCTCGCGCTCTCGGGCGACGCGCTCGGCATCTCCGGTTCGGCCGGGAGCGGCGTCGCGTTCGCACTGAGCGCATTGCAGCACCAGAGTGTGCGCGACGCGTTCGAGCGCGCGTGGAACCTAGAGCGGCCGCGCGTCGCCTACGATGCGAAGCGCGTCCTGCATGCGCTCACCGCGCGCGGTATCCCGACGCGCACGATCGAGGACGATCCGATGATCGGTGCGCACCTGCTCGATCCGTCCAAGACGTTCGCAAACGCCGGCGAAGCGGCATCCGCCTTCCTGGGTGTTGCGCTCGACGACGATGCGGCTGCGTTCGCAGATGCATCGCTACGACTGCGCGATCACGTGCGCGCCGAACTCGCCGGCCGCGATCAACTCGAACTCTACAGCCGCACCGAGGTTCCACTCGCGCCCGTATTGGCAAAGATGGAACGGGCCGGCGTCGCCATCGACGTGCCGACCTTGCGCGCGATGAGCGTTGAGATCGATCGCACGATCGCCGGACTGCAGCAGCAGATCTACGATCTCGCGGGCGAAGCGTTCAACATCGGCTCGCCGCTCCAACTCGGGAACGCGCTCTTCGGGCGTTTGGAGATTCCGGGCGGCAAGAAGACCAAGACCGGGTGGGCGACGGGCGTCGAGATCCTGGGCGGACTCGCGCGCGAGTATCCGATCTGCGCGCTCGTGCTGGAGTGGCGCGAAGTCACCAAGCTCAAGAACACCTACGTCGACGTGATCCCGACACTGGTCGACGCCGATGGGCGTTTGCGCACGATCTTCAACCAGACGGCGACCGCGACCGGGCGTCTCTCGAGCACCAATCCGAACCTGCAGAACATCCCGGTGCGGGGCGAACTCGGACGTACGATCCGCAAGGCGTTCGTGGCCGGCGGACAGGATCGCGTCTTGCTCGCGGCCGACTACAGCCAGATCGAGTTGCGCTTGATGGCGCATCTCTCGGGCGACGAAGCGATGCGGCGCGCGTTCGAGGAGGGTCAGGACATCCACGACTTCACCGCACGCCAGATCTTCGACGTGCCGACCGGCACCAAGGCCGACGACAATCAACGCCGGATCGCCAAGAGCGTCAACTTCGGCCTGCTCTACGGGATGTCGGATTTCGGGCTCGCGCAGCGGCTCGAGATCGGTCGCGCGGAAGCCAAAGAGATGACGACCGCGTACTTCGCGCGCTTCCCGTCGGTCCGCGCCTACATCGACCGGACGATCGAAGAAGGCCGCGAACGCGGCTACGTGACGACCTTGTTCGGCCGGCGCAGGTATATGCCGGGCCTCAGCTCCGGGAACTACATGTTGCGCGCCGCCGCGGAACGCGAGGCTACCAACGCGCCGTTACAAGGTAGCGCGGCCGACCTGATGAAGATCGCGATGGTCGACGTCGATCGCGCACTGACCGAGTCCGGAATCGAGGCGACCATGCTCCTGCAGATCCACGACGAGTTGATCTTCGAGGTCCCGCGTGCCCAGCTGCACGCGGCCGCGCATCTGGTACGCGATCGGATGGAGCACGCCGCCGAACTTTCGGTTCCGCTCGAAGTGACCGTAAAGAGCGGAAAGAACTGGTACGACGTGGAGCCGCTTGTCGATGCGTGAGGCGCTCGCACTGGCGTTCGCCCTCGCGATGCCGCCCGCGCAACATTTACCGACCTTGGTCGCTATCGCGCCGCATGCGACGCTGACGTTGCAAGTAGCGAGGACTGGGTATCAGCGCGAGATCGGGCTGATGAACGTCAGCTTGCTTGCCAAGCACACGGGCATGCTCTTCGTCTTTCCCGCCGACGGGCCGGTCGCGTTCTGGATGAAGGACACCTTGATTCCGCTCGACATGGTCTTCGTCGGTAGCGATGGAACGGTGCGCAGCGTTGCGACGCGCGTGCCGATCGTACCGCGCACCATGCCCGACGTGAACATCCCGCTCGAACGCGGCGTCGCGAAATACGTGATCGAACTTTCATCCGGCGAAGCGGAACAAGATGGAATTGTCGTAGGAACGATTGTAAAAGATTTGCACTAGCGCGCCTCCTTCACGATGTTTGCCCGTTTCGAGGTAGGCGTTTGGTCCTTCGACAGAGTATTCTGAGCTAGTCGTGCCTCTCCGCGCCATTTAGATGGAGCGGTTTCATCGCCATTTCCTTGGAGTACTTGTTTTGAAACGAATCCCTCTAGTCGGGCAGGTGTTTGCCGTGACCGGTGCGCTGATCGCGCTTGGCCTCGCGGCCTGCAGTAGCGGCACCAGCATCGCACCGTTGCCGACCGCCCCCTCACCGGTGCCTCTCGCGACGCTCGCCCCTTTTAGCGTGACGACCAGCGCGCCCGTTCCCGCAGCGACAGCGGTGACGCTCGCAGCGCCCGCTTCCGCGCCGATCGCCGCTTCGGTCGCACTGCAGGCAAGCGCCGGCGGCATCTCGGCCGGCACCACCGTCGCCGAGACGGTCAGCAATCAAGCGCCGTCGGGACTTCCCACGCTTCAGAGCGTCGGCGTTCGTTCGGCCGTTGCGCGTGCCGCCGTCGCCGGCGCGATTACGCCGATCGTCTACGTCCAACTGAGCTTCAGCCCGTCGGTCACGCTCTCGAGCGCGCCGTCGGTGTCGATCGTGCTCCCGAGCGGCTTCGTTCTGCCGACCGGTGCGAGCTACTACGTCGCGCTCTACGATCCGCTCCGTCCGTCGCTCGGATGGCAGAATGGTTTCGAGGGCCCCGGTAGCGTCAGCGGTCAGACCGTGACGTTCGTCGGCGGCTCGGGCGGCTTCACGTTCGTCGCGAATCAGCGGTACACGTTCGCCGTCTACGCGACCAGCTCGGCCGCTTCGACGCCGACGCCGGCACCGAGCATCGCTCCGAACACGCCGTCGCCGTCACCGACGCCGTCGCCGAGCCCTACTCCGACCCCGACTCCGACTCCGACGCCCACGCCGACTCCGACTCCGACGCCCACGCCGACGCCGACGCCCGTCCCGCAGTTCGTGGTGACGCCGACGACGTTGACGTTGACCGCCGTCGGCCAGACCGCGACGTTTGCGGCCAGCGGCGTCGGACCGTTTACGATCTCCGGCAATAACGCGAACGTCGCGACCGTCTCGCCCGCGTCGGGCACCGGCACGTTCACGGTGACCGCCAAAGGCGCCGGCACGACCGGCATCACGGTGACCGATGCACTCAGCCGCACCGCATCCGTAACCGTCACCGTCACCACCACTACGATTCCGATCAACTAAAGGAGCAAAGCATGCAGAAAAACATTCTTGCGACCGCAGCGCTCCTCGCACTGGGCGCGGTAGCGTCGGGTTGCTCGGGCGGCGGCGGACATTCCACGTTGCCGGCGACGCCGAACGCGCCCGTCGCGCAGAACGGCGTCGGCGCGGCCGCGTTTACGATCACCGTTCCCAACCCGGTCACGAACGCCGGCACGCGCCGGCCGGCCTACATCTCCTCGAACACCAAGTCGGTCTCGATCGTCGTGACCAACGGAACGGCAACGCCGTCACCGGCGGTCGTCGCGAACCTGACGCCGTCGTCTCCCAACTGCACGGCCGGTACCGGCGGGACCTCGTGCTCGATCGTCGTCGCCGCGAATGCCGGTAGCGATGCGTTCACCGTCACCGCCTTCGACGCACTCGACGGCGGCGGCAATCGGCTCTCGAGCGGCTCGCTCACCGCGACGATCGTCGCGGGTACCGCGAACACGACCGTTCCGCTGACCCTCGGCGGCGTCGTGGGTTCGATCGCCGTGACCCTTGCCGATCCGTATGCGGCCGTCGGTTCGACCGGCACGACCGCGAACGTCGTCGCGAAGGACGCGAGCGGCGCCACCATCATCGGCACGTACGATAACGCGATCGCGCTCTCGGCGAGCACGGGCGTCACGCTCGGCGCAACCTCGATCGCCGACTCGACCCACGCGTCGGGCATCACCGCGACCTACGTCGGCAATCCGACCGCGGCGATCGCCATCACCGCATCGGCCGACGGCAAGACCGGGACCGCCACCCTGACGCCCGGCAGCGGCATCGTCCGCTACGCGCTCGGGAAAGACGCCAACTACGATCTGAGCGGATTCCCCGCCACGATCGGGCCCGACGGAAAGTTCTACTACGGAACCTACGGCGCGCGTGTCTGCGTCAACAATCTCTGCAGCGGGACCAACGGCGCGGTCGGACAGCTCGATCCGTTGACCGGTACGTTCGTCGAGATCCCGCTGACCAGCACGGTCTCATCGCTCCAGTTCACGCCCGACGGCGCGCTCTGGATCGCCGAAAATTCGGGCGGCTTCATCGCGCGCATTCCGGCGGGATCCTTCAACGCCGGCTCGGTCACCGCGATCGCTCTGCCGGGCACCGGCAAACCGCGTTCGTTGACGGTCGGTTCCGACGGCAAACTCTGGTTCAGCGACACCGGAAACCGCAAGGTCGGCAACATCGATCCGGCCGGACCGTACGTCACCGGCAGCATCACCGAGTATACCGTTCCGAACGGCCCGGCCGGAACGGGCGGCTACCTCACCCAGCTCGGCGGCATCGCTTCGGGCGCCGACGGAAAGCTGTACGTCGCCGACTACTACAACGGCGTGGTCGATCAGATCACGACCGCCGGCGTGACGACGAATCAGTTCATCACCCCGGGCGAAGTGCTCTACAATCCGCAGCACGGCAACGGGTTCACGCGCTTCATCGCCGCCGGTACGGACGGAAAGCTCTACCTCACGTCGGGCGGTGAGGGGTTCACCTCACCGTACAACGGACGCCTCGACTCGCTCACGACAGCGGGCACGTTCGCCAACCTCCCGATCCCGGGCTTCGCCTACGTGCCCGACTCGATCGCCGCCGGACACGGCGTCGTCGCGTTCTCGGATCTCGCGAATCAGTCGCTCGGCATGGTGGCGCCGGGAACCTACGGCGTTCGGGAGTTCCCGATCACCGACGGCTTCTCGTTCCAATCGACCGGCGACGCACCCAACGGCGTCGCGATCGCGGCCGACGGCTCGGCCTGGTATCTGTGCTACGGTGCGACCGGCATCGCAGGCGTAGGCCTGTGCGCCGGCCACATGGTGTTGACGTCCGCATGGAGCGTCTTCCCCGGACGGGCCGTGAACATCTACGGTCTGGGCATTCAAGCGGCGCAGTTCATGGGCATCGCCGAGAGCGGCGATAGCGGACCGTTCACGTATGCCACGACGAACGCTGCGGTCGCAACCGCCGCGGGCGATGCGGATCACAACTTCACGATCACCGGCACCGGCGTCGGCACGGCCACGATCACGGTAACCGACGCGCACGCGCGTTCGGTGACGATCGCGGTCAACGTCAC
>JBBRTL010000053.1:0-13808 GCA_038244445.1 Vulcanimicrobiales bacterium | reverse complement strand
TGGCCGCCGGAGCCGCCGGCACCACCGCCCTCAATGCCGTCGGCTATGCCGACATGGTCGTCCGCGGCCGCGCCCCGAGCGAGACCCCGTCGAAGGTCGTCCAGCAGTTGGCCAAACGGACCGGGGCGGCCAAATTCGGTCGCGAGGACGCAAGCAGCCATACCAAGCACCGGCGTAGCGCGCTTGGCTCGCTCAGCGGTCTCGGCGTCGGCCTCGGTGTTGCGGTCGCCTATGCGCTACTCCGATCCAGGTTCCGCATCCCGCCTCTCGTGGGCGCGGTCGTCCTGGGCGCCGCCGCGATGGCCTCGAGCGATCTGCCCGCCAAACGTCTCGGAGTGACCGACCCGGCGAGCTGGAGCGCACTGGACTGGGTCTCGGACATCATCCCGCACGCCGCCTACGGCCTGGGCGCTGCCTATACGCTGGAGATGCTCGCCTCCAAAACCTGATAGTTTTATCAGATTTTGGCAGGTCCGGGGACCGCGCTCTTCCAATCAACCCGGGTTATCCCGGCGCACCTCGCCGGGTTTCGTCGCGTTTTTGGAGGTCTTTTCCGCGTGAAGATCGTGGCAACGGTCAAACTCGTCCCCGACCCGAACGGCGAAAAGCGCATCGATCCGGCTACAAAACGGCTGGTGCGCGCCGGTCTCGAGACGGTCCTCAACCCGTACGACGAGTATGCCGTTGAAGCTGCCTTACAACTGAAAGAGAAGCTCGGTGGGGATACGACCGTCACCGTCTTTTCGATGGCGCCCGAAGCGAACAAAGAAGTGCTGCGCAAGGCGCTCGCGATGGGTGCCGACGATGCGGTGCTCCTGACCGACCTTGGACTCGCCGACAGCGACGTCTCGGCGACCGCCGCCGCGATGGCCGCCGGCCTGAAGAAGGCCGGCTTCGACCTCGTGATCTGCGGCGGACTCTCGGACGACGGCAGCACCGGCGGCGTGCCGGGCGCACTGGCCGAGCATCTGGGCGTCCCGGGCCTGACCAACGCGCGTCACCTCGAGGTCGCCGACGGCAAGCTCAGGGCCCAGCGCGAGACGGATTCCGGCTACCAAGTGGTAACGGGACCGCTCCCTGCGCTCGTTAGCGTGACGATGGCGATCGGCGAACCGCGGTATGCTTCTCTTAAGGGCATCATGGGCGCGAAGAAAAAGAACATCGAGGTGCTCTCGGCGGCCGATCTTGGCCTGAGCCCGGTCGGCGGCGCCGCCGCCAAGACCGAGCTGCTCGCGGTCGCGCCACCACCTACCCGCGAGAAGGCTCGCGTGGTCGAGGCGGCCGACGGTCCCAGCGGCGCCCAAGCGATATACGCTTTTCTTAAAGAGCGGAAACTCGTGTGATGAATAACGTCTTGATCTTTGTCGAGCATTCCAAGGGCTCGACCCGAAAGGTGACCTTCGAACTCGCTACCCATGCGCGGCAGATCGCCGATGCCCTGGGCGGCAAGGCGCACGCCGTCGTGCTCGGCGCCGGAGCGAAAGAACTCGCCGAACAGCTCAAAACCTATCCGCTGGACACCGTGCACGTGGCCGAAGACGGCGACGTCGATGCGTTCTTGATCGATCCGTCGGTCGACTACGTCGAAGCCGCCGCCCGCGAGATCGGTGCGGCCCTCGTGCTCGTGCCGAACACGATGTACGGCCGCGATATCGCCGGCCGGGTCTCCGCGCGCCTCGGCGCCGGCATGACCGCCGACGTCACCGATATCACGATCGACGGCGGGAACGTCGCCTGCGTCTCGCCGAAACTCGGCGGCGCCGCGATCACGACCTGCCAACTCAACGGCGACTTCGGCGTCGCGACGGTTCGTCCCAACGCATTCGCGGCGCAAGCCGGCGGTGCGGGCGCGAACGTCGTGGAGCTTGCGAAGCCCGTCGGAAAAACGTACGCGATGGCGATCGAATCCAACGTCGAGGAAGCCTCGGGCGAACTCGGTCTGGAAGAAGCGCCGGTCGTGATCGCGGGCGGCCGCGGCCTGGGTGGCCCCGAACCGTTCGAGACGTTGCTCAAGCCGCTCGCCGATGCACTCGGCGGCGCGGTCGGCGCATCGCGCGCTGCAGCCGATGCGGGATGGGTTCCCTACTCGCTGCAGATCGGACAGACCGGAAAGACGGTCAGCCCGAATCTCTACATCTCGGCCGGAATCTCCGGCGCTATCCAGCACAAAGTCGGCATGCGGTCATCGGGAACGATCGTCGCCATCAACAAGGACGGCAGCGCCCCGATCGGCGAGTTTTCGGACTTGCTGGTCGTCGGCGATGCGTTCGCCATCGTCCCCGAACTCACCAAGCTGATTCAGGCCGGGAAGGCTTGAGTTGATGAAGGAACACCAGGTCTTGAAACGTCTCGCTCTAGCCGCCTCGTTCGCGCTTGCCTTGGGCATCGCGTTCTTGGCCACTCCTCCGACCGTCGACGCGCGCGGCCCGGCCGCAACGCCAACCCCCACGCCGACGCCGGCCGCACTGCCGACGGCCAGCCCGGAGCCGGCCTCGGTCGCGATTCCGCGTCTTCAGGCGCGCCTCAAGGCCAACCCGAACGATCAGGACGCGATGCTCCAACTTGCGTATCAGTTCCTCGGCATCGGTCGTCCCGATCTCTCGGTGCAGTTGACGCAGCAGTTGATCAAGCTCGGCAACAAGTCCGCGCAGGTCTATGCATTCGACGGCTCGGCATTCCAATCGCTCGGGCAGACCGATCGCGCCCTCGCCGACTTCGAACAGGCCTCGACGATCGATCCGACCAACCTCGGCGTGCTCTCGCAGCTCACCGAACTCTACGTCCGCGCGAACCGTCTGTCCGATGCCGAGCGCGTGGCCAAGCGCGCGCTGACATTCAACAAGACCGAACCGCAGGCGCTCGAGAACATGGGCCTCGTGTACGCAAGCGAGGGACACTTCGACGACGCACGCGTGCAGTACGAAGCGGCCGCCGTGCTCGACCCGAAGGACGTTCAGCCGATCGTGCAGATCGCGAATACCTACAACGCGCAGAACAACATCCCGATGGCGCTCCAGACCGTCGAACGTGCGCTCAAGAT
The DNA here is from genome assembly GCA_038244445.1 of Vulcanimicrobiales bacterium. Taxonomy (GTDB): domain Bacteria; phylum Vulcanimicrobiota; class Vulcanimicrobiia; order Vulcanimicrobiales; family Vulcanimicrobiaceae; genus JALYSX01. The sequence continues at coordinate 10,768 of JBBRTL010000053.1, read as the reverse complement.
CGACCCGGCGAACGTCCAGGTGCTGGTCTACAAGGCCGATCTCTACGGCAAGCAGCACGACGACGCACACGTCGGCCAGGCCTTCGACGACGCCGTCGTTGCGGCGCCGACCGACGACCAGAAGGTCGCGATTCTTGTCCGCAAAGCTTCGTACTACATCGATTCGAAGAAGAACCAGATCGCCGAAGCGATCCTGACCGACACCGAAGCGAAGTACCCGAAGGTCGCCGGATCGCACATCGCCTACGGCGACTTCCTGGCGCAGAACAAGCAACTCTCGCGCGCCCAGACCGAATGGCAGACCGCCCTCGGCCTCGACAAGAACAACCCGCAGGCACTGCTCCGCATGGGCCAGTCGTCGCTTGCAAACAACAAGGCCACCGACGCGGTCGGCTACCTGAAGCGTTACACGGCCGTCTCGCCGGACGCGCAGGGCTTCGCGATGCTCGGCCAAGCGTACTCGTATACACACGACTACGCGCGTTCGCGCGCCGCCTGCTCCAACTCGTTCCAGATCCAGCGCGCACCCGAGACGCTCTCGTGCGTCGCCGGGGCCGACTTCGAACTGAAGAACTACAAAGAAGCCGGCCAGATCTTCGATGCGTTGGACGTCAGCGCCAAGGGCTTCCTGGATGCCAATCCGCAGATGCTCTTCATCGCTGCGAAGTCATACCAGAACACAAAGCAGACGGCCAAGGCGATGGCCGCCTACAAGCGTCTACTGCCGATGACGAAGAAGGGCTCGAAAGAGTACAAACTCATCGCGGCTAACATCGCGGCCCTCGCCAAGAAGAAGTAACCCTACGCGTATCGTCTACGATCGCATCTACGGCGACCATCTCCGCAACCTCGGGCAGCCTGACTGCCCCGAGCGAGCAGAGGTGGTCGCTTCGCGTTTAGCCGCCCGCTTCGGCCAAGAGATCTTCCTCGCCGCCCGAGACGCCACGGACGAAGAGCTGCTGGCGGCGCACACACCGGACTATCTCGAACTCGTCAAACGAGAGTGCGAAGCGGTCGGCCGCGCGCACTACCTCTCGACCGGCGACGTCGTCGTGGACGACTCCACCCTCGCAGTCGCCCGCCGAGCCGCCGGCGGCGCGATCGTCGCCATGGAGCACGCCGTCGAGTCGCGCAAGCCCACGTTCGCCCTCGTCCGCCCGCCCGGCCACCACGCGGAAGCCAAAGCCGGCATGGGCTTCTGTCTCTTCAACAACGCCGCCATCGCGGCACGCTCGTACTTGCACAAGAACGGCGGCCGCGTCCTCGTGGTCGACTTCGACTACCACCACGGCAACGGCACCCAAGACCTCGCCGGCAACGGTCTATCATACGTCTCGACGCACGCGCACCCCGCCTATCCCGGAACGGGCGCGCAGAGCTACACGCTGCCCGGCAACAACGAGATCGTCAACGTCCCGCTACCGGCGAGCGGCGTCTCGACCGAGGCCTTCGTCGCAACTTGGGAGCAACTGCTGCCGGCGATCGCGCGCCGCGTCAAGCCGACGATGTTCGTGATCAGCGCCGGCTTCGACTACGTCAAAGCCGACCCGGTCGGCGACCTCGGCGTCGATATCGAAGCCGCAACCCACCTCGCCTCCGTCATCAACGCCACCGCCGCCGAACACGGTGCCGACGTCGCCTACGTCCTGGAAGGCGGCTACGACATCGACGCCCTCACCGAATCGATCGCGCAGATCGTTGAAGCAACCGACGAAGGTCGAACCGAGAACAGCGGCGCGTCGAGGGGAGCAATGCCAAGGGCAGGTAGCACAGAGCGCCGGGAGCGGTGGCACAGGTGAGTGAGCGGGACGTTGACATCGAAGAAAACCGGTTGCGTGGTGTAGTCGATGAGTTGGTCGCGGTTTCAGACCCGGAATGGCAGAGGGAGAACTGGTCCGATTTGTATCAGATCCTCCCCTCGTATGTCGAGACCATGTCCCAGTTATTTGATAGCATCCAAGCACTCGAGCTGCTCGAACATCCGCTGCTTAGGTTCGGAATTTGGGAAGAGCTTCAGATCCGTTTGCTGGCTCTGTTACGCGATCTGGAAGCATACTTCCACGCACATAACGAGTGGGTTATTGCATCGACCCTGTGGGCCGACAAAAAGTGGCGGAACTTGGCTAGCCGTACCCGTGATATTATCGCAGAATTGCGAGAGGTCGATGGACTCCGGGACATATTTACGCAGATCGACGCGGATAATGCATCCCTAAGGAACGACTGACGCTGCGATTTTCACAAGTTCGCTGCGCGACAGCTCGCCGACTAGGGCGAAGTGCAGTCCCGCTTCCGACCACGAGAGCAGCGTGATCGGGCCCTGCTCGACGTACTGCGCGTCGTGGTTTTCGACGCGAATGGTCTTGGCGGTGTAGTGCGAGAGGTCGACGGCGGCGCCGCGGGCGTTTTCGAAGAGCGAGATCGTGCGGATGCCGTCGCTGTAGAGCAGGTGCAACGAGCGCACGCCGTTGACGTCGGTCACGTCGCCCGTCACCGGCAAGAAGCCTTCGGGTAGATAGCGCGGGCTCTGGGCGTCGAAACCCGCCGTTTTGACGGCTGCTTTCACATCGCTCGAGGGCTGCGTGCGGCGCGAGCCTTTGATCGTGGTCATGCCGCTCGGCACTTGAAAGACCTGGGTCGGGATCGACGTCGTGTAGCGCAGGTTCGAGAAGCGGGTCTGCGACGTGAGCGCGCCGTTGGCGGCGTAGCGTTCCTTTTGCAGCACCAGATGCGTCTTGGCATCCATCCAGATCCGCATGACGGTCTGGCCGGTGTGCTTGTTGACCAGCATCACCACGTTGCACTTCTGGCCGGCGACGTTCTCGTCGGGCGCCGAATCGGCGCGGTAGTTGGTGGTGAGCAGGCCGAAGTTGTCGTCCATCGCGACCTGGTCGTCGATCGCGTCGTTCTCGTCCACGATCACCCGGTTGCGCTGGACGTCGATGCTGTAGCGGTTCGCGCCGTGGGTCAGGATCGAATCGCCATAGAGCGATTGCGGCGCAAGGTACCAGCGCCGCGTCAGATCCGGCGCGCGGTGCTCGATGCGGTAGACGCTGGCCTGCGTCTGCGATTCCCCGATCTCGAGAGTCTGCACTTCGCCGACGAACGAGACCGCGCGCGGCGCGCCGATCGCCAGGCGAAGCAGGCGCGAGGCATCGTCGGCATGCGCCGGCGCGATGCCGGCGAGCGCGAGGATGGCGAGGGCTACGAACGCGTTACGGACGAACATCCGCCGTCAACGTCACGGGATCGACGGCGACTGCCGAGGCGTTGACCGGATCTCCGGTGGTGGTGAGCGAGCCGGGAATCGTCTCCGAAGCGTCGCCGAACGGCATCGCTCCGTTCACGGCGGCGTGATCGTCGAGATAATAGGCGGCGTCGATCGAAGGCGGGTTGCGGCGGAAGATCTGCGGAGCGAAGAACAGCCCGAGCACCAGCACGGCCGCGAGCGGCACGAGAACGATGGGCTTCAGCCACGCGCTCATTCGTTCGAGCAGGCTCGGCGGCGAGGCGAGTTCGTAGACGCTCGCCCAGATGCTCGCTTCCACGCCGGCCGGCAGGTCGCGCTCTTCGGCGGCCGCTTCGCGCTGCAGCGCTTCGGTCAGCGCGGTCTCGGTGCGCATCGAGGCCTGGCAGTCGGGACAGCCGGCAAGATGTGCGAAGACCGCCGCGTCGTCCTCGGGAGGGAGCGCGTGGTGCAGATAGTCGATCAGTTGGTCTTGTGTTAGATGTTTCATGTGTGCAGTGCGTCGTAGTGTTCCACGAATCGCCGCAGCTGCGCGCGGGCGCGGTGGAGGCGTGACCTCACCGTCCCGATCGAGCATCCCGCGATGTCCGCGATCTCTTGATAGCTCAGCTCCTCGATATCGGCCAGGACGACGACCTGTCGCTGATCCGTCGAAAGCGCTTCGAGGGCCCGCTGGAGGCGTTCTCCGAGCTGGCCTTCGACGTAGTCCTCGATCGGCGTCACCGCTAGAGGCCGCTCTCCCCCGTACTCTTGCGGCACGTTGTCGTCAGGGAGTTCTTCCTGATAACGTCCTTTTCGCCGCCGAAGTTCGTCCCGGTGCAGATTCGTGACAATCCGGTAGATCCAGGAAAGGAACGAGGTCCCGGGCTGAAAGGACCTCCAGGCCTTGTAAACGCGGATGAAGGCGTCCTGGGTGAGGTCGCGGGCGTCGGCTTCGTTGCGCGTCAAGCGAAAGGCGAAATTGTAGGTCGCCTTCCCGTATTGCTCCATCGCCTGCCGGAGAAACGTTGCTTGGTCGTCCATCTGCGTTCGCGGGATAATACCCCGTCGCGCCGTTTGAGCCTTGTTGGGGAGGGCGAAGGCTGGATTAGGCGAACCTAATTTGAGATGCTCGTACGCCTATTTGTTCTGATCGCCTTGCTCGTTGCCATGCCCGCCGTGGCGCTCGCCGATATGCAGATGGCCTCGGCTCCCGCCATGCCCGTCGCGATCCCGACCCCGCTCCCGCCGACCCTCAAGGGCGACGACGGCTCGCTTGGTCTGGTCGACCTCAAGCCGGTCAAGATCGAAGCCGACGGCACCAAAGTCTTCGACCTCACGGCCTCGGTCATTCCGTGGGAAGTCACCAAGGGCACGCGCGTCAACGCCTGGGCGTATGACGGCACCGTGCCGGGGCCGGTCTTCCGCGTCAACCTCGGCGACAAGGTCAAGGTCATCTTCACGAACGACCTGCCGGAACCGACGGTGGTCCATTTCCACGGCATTCTGGTTCCCAACGACATGGACGGCGTGCCCGGCGTCACCCAGGCGCCCGTCCAGCCGCACGGCTCGTTCACGTACGTCTTCACCGCGACGCGGCCGGGCACGTACCTCTACCACACGCACTTCAACGACTTCGATCAACTCGACCGTGGACTCTACGGCGCGTTCATCGTAGACGACCCGCATGCGCCGAAAGTCACGCACGACTATCCGATCGTCCTCTCCTCGTGGCGCATCAACAGCGATCAGGAGAACTTCTTCTCGATCAACGGTAAGTCGTATCCCGAGACGATGCCGCTCGAAGTGAAGAAGGGCGACCTGATCCGCCTGCGCTTCATCAACATTAGCGGCACCGAGTTCCACACGATGCACCTGCACGGGCATCTGATGAAGATCATCGCGCGCGACGGCAACCCGGTCACCTACAACGACGTCGAGAATACCATCAATATCGGGCCCGGCCAGACGGTCGATGCGTTGGTAAAGGCCGATGCGGACCCGGGCACCTGGCTCCTCCACTGTCACATTGCGGATCACGTGATGAACGGCAACGTCATGCCGGGCGGACTGATCACCGCGCTCCATTACGCAGGCACGCCGGACACGCTTCTCGGAATGGAGAGCGCGATGGGCGGTGCTTCGCACGGCTCGCATCCGCCGCTCAACTTCTGGGAGACGCTGATCCTCGGTTTGGTCGCCGGGTTCACGATCTTCTTCGGGCTTCCCGTCGCGAAACTGCGCAACGTCGCGCCGCAGGCCATGTCGCTGCTCAACTCGCTCGCGATCGGCGTCCTGTTCTTCCTGCTCTTCGACGTGATCAAGCAAGCCTCCGAGCCGGTGGAAGATTCGCTGCACGTCTGGGTCACCGGCGGCGGCGACATCAATAACTTCGTCCTGCTCACGCTGGTCTTCATCATCGGCATCACGGTCGGCTTGGTCGGGCTGGTCTACGGCACCAAGGGCTTCTTGCGCTCGGCGAAAGAGGCGAGCGGGCAGAATCCGCTGGCGCTCTCGCTGATCATCGCGACCGGCATCGGCATGCACAACTTCGCCGAGGGACTCGCGATCGGGCAGTCCGCCGCGAGCGGTGCGATCCAGCTCGCGCTGATGCTGATCATCGGCTTCGGCTTGCACAACGCGACCGAAGGTTTCGGCATCGCGGCCCCGCTGATGCAGGCGAAGAACGTGAAGTGGCGGTTCTTGCTGCTCGCCGGTATCATCGGCGGCGCACCCACCTTCCTCGGCACGATCGTCGGCTATAGCTTCGTCTCGCCGGTGCTCTCGGTACTCTTCCTGACGCTCGCGGCCGGAGCGATCATCTTCGTCATCAGCGAAATGCTCCACGTCGCGCGCCGGGTCGGCTTCGTCGAGATCGGCGTGATCGGGCTCGCGCTCGGCTTCCTGGTCGCATACGGCACCGACCTGATCCTTTCGGCGGTGGGTGCGTAGGATGCGCTCGCTTCTCAGGATGACACTAGCGATTGCGCTCCTCGGCGCTGCGCCCGTCGCCCATGCGGCGAAGGTGCCGCACTACGATCGGATATTCGTGATCGTCGAAGAGAACAAGAGCGCGGAGCGGATCGTCGGGAGTCCGGATGCCCCGACCATCACCGCGCTTGCCAATGCTTACGGCTACGCCTCGCAGTTCTTCGCCGAGACGCATCCGAGCGAGCCGAACTATGTGGCGATCGTCGGCGGATACACCTACGGCATCCGCGACGACGATGCGTACTACTGTCACGCCAACGATTCGCGTCCGCATTGCAGCAACAGCGACCGACCGGACTATGCGAACCACACGATCGACCAACCGTCGCTCGCAAGCCTGATGGACGCGCGCGGTCTGACCTGGAAGAACTACAACGAGGATTTGCCGGAGCCCGGATCGCTCGCGGTCAGTTCGCATCTGTACGCTTCCAAGCACGATGGCTTCATCAACTTCGCCTCGGTCCAGAACGATCCGAAGCTGGCGCAGAAGATGGTCGGCTTCGACCGGCTCTACGACGACCTGCGCACCGGCGACGTCCCGAACTTCTCGCTGATCGTCCCGAACCTGTGCGACGAGATGCACGGCACCGGCAACCCGCTCGACGGTCTCGACTGTTCGTATGCGGTCCGGAACAAGCTGATCGGGCGCGGCGATGCGAACATCAAGAAGATCGTCGAGGCGATCGTGGCCTCGCCCGCATGGAGCGCCAAGGGCAATGCCGCGATCGTGATCACGTTCGACGAAGACGACGGCGGCGGCCACGCCGGGTGCTGTGGCAACGATCCGAACGATCCGGCGAACATCGGCGGCGGACACATCGCGACCGTCGTCATCACCAACCACGGCCCGCGCGGCCTGGTCGACGCGACGCCATACAACCACTACTCGCTCTTGCACACGATCGAAGACGCCTTCGGGTTGCAGCCGTATCTCGGCCGCTCCGGCATGCCCGGCGTGCTGCCGATGGTGAAGCTGTTCGAGACGGAGAGCGGGCGCTGAAACTGCTGACGACGGTCATCCGGATCGCCATGGGTGGCTTGCTTGCAGTCGCAGGTGGCCTCAAGATCGGCCACGCGCCGGAGCTGGCCGCCTCGATCGCCGGCTTCCACTTGATCCCGGCCGGCATCGTCGCGCCGCTCGCGTTCGTGCTGCCGTTCGTCGAAGTCTTTATCGGACTCTACCTGGTCGTCGGGCTCTTCACTCGCGTCGCCGCCGTCGTGGCGGCCGCTCAGTACCTCATCTACGCCGGAGCGATCGCGAGCGCGGTAATCCGGCATATTCCGGCGAACTGCGGATGCTTCGGGCCGGGCGACGCGGCGACCGCGGATTGGCCGCACGTCGGGTTCGATCTCTTGCTGGCGGCGCTCTGTGCGTTCGTCGCGTGGCGCGCACCCGGCGCGCTCGCTCTCGATGGAAAGTTGAAGAAGACATGAACCAGCGGACTATTGCCATCGGATCGATCGGCCTGCTCGTGGTCGTCATCGCCGTGGCGGCGTTCTTGTACGTCACCGATCAACAGCAACGGAGCCAGACCAAGGCGGCTGCAACCACCGCGAGTTCGTCGAAGGCGGCTCCGCTGGTCACCGCGGTCGTCGGGGGAAGGGCGCCCGAGTTTGCGGCCGCTACGACCGCGGGACCGTTCGACTTGGCGAAGGCCAAGAAGCCGGTCTTCTTGGAAGTCTTCGCGACCTGGTGCCCGCACTGCCAGCGCGAGACGCAGGTGATCAACAAGCTCTATGCGCTTTACGGCGAGCGGATCGCGTTCGTCGCCGTCTCCGGGAGCAGCACCGGGATGGATGGGGATTCGCCCGCTTCCCAACAAGATGTTCTCACGTTCGCGAAAAAGTTCTCGGTGCAGTATCCGATCGCGTACGACGATCAGCTCGCCGTCATGGACCTTTATAACCAAGGCGGCTATCCGACGATCGTGATCATCGGCAAGGATAAGAAGATCTCGTATGCGACCAGCGGCGAGATCGCCTACGACGATCTCGCCGCCCAGATACAAAAGGTCGTGAAGTAGGCCCGGTCTATTCGTTCGGCGGGAACAGGTAGTTCGGCGGCGGTACGAGCGGCGTGCCGACTTCGAGGGTGATCTGCTGGTGGGCCGAGAGCGGGATCGCTTTCAGGTCGCCGTCGTACTTGGCGCCGTTCACGTAGGCCGTGACCGGTCCGACGTAGCGCGCGACCTGCGTGCGGGTGAGGGTCTCGCCCCAGATATCGAAGAGCAGGCCGAGCGTGTACGGACCGCCGTCGGGCGTCGTGAAGTCGGGAGCTTCGACATGGATCAATCCGCTCGCGTCGTGGGTGTGCGTCCAGTACAGACACGCGCCCGACTGTGGGAAGCCGATGTTCGCCGGGATCTGGATCTGCGTACCTTTGACGAAGAGCGCGAGGTGCGCGTGGACGTGCATCGTCACCTGCTCGGCGGTCTCGCATTTGACACCGCGAACCGGCTGGCCGTTGCCCGCATCCGGATTGTCGCCGCGCGCGAACGCCGCCTTGCCGATACCGACTCCGTCGACGATCTGAATGGGTTTAGCCTTTGCGTTGGGCCCCGGCGTCGGAGTCGCATCGGCGATGGCGAGCTTCGCATTGAGATCGCTGGTCGTCTTCCAATTGAAGATGCCGAAGGCGGCGAAGATCGCGACGATGGCGATGGCGATGCCGATATAGACGGTCGTCATCGGATCGCGTTGGCCCTTCGGCGTCGGGGCGTGGTGGTTTCCGTGGCGGCGGGCGGTGCGGGTGGGTTGGCTCATGCGCTCCTCTGCGGAATGGCGGTGGCCGGCATACGTTCGTCGAGCCGGCGATCGGGGATGAGGTAATCGGTGACGTAGTCGGTCACCGCTTCGTCGAGCGGGGTGATGGGCGCGTCGTAGCCACTTTCGCGGAGGCGATCGATGCGCGCGCAGGTAGAATATTGATACTTGCCGCGCAAGCTCTCGGGCATGTCGATGAACTCGATACGTTCGGGCACGTTCATCGCGCGGAAGATCGGCCTGACCAGTTCGAGCCACGTGTGGGGCGCTCCGGAGCCGACGTTCACCAGGCCGCCGACTCCGCTCTGCGCCAGATGCACGGTCATCTCGGCCGCGTCCTTGACGTAGAGGAAGTCGCGCTCTTGCTCGCCGTCGGCGAACTCGGGGCGATAGCTCTTGAAGAGCTTGATGGTGCCGCCGGTGACGATCTGGCCGAACGCCTTATGCACGATGCTGCGCATGTCGGCCTTGTGCTGTTCGTTCGGGCCGAAGATGTTGAAGTATTTCACGCCACAGAGCGACCCGCTCCAGCCGTTGCGCGCCGCATACAGGTCGAAGAGATGTTTCGAATATGCGTACATGTTGAGCGGACGCAGGGTCGCGAGGTCGCATTCGTCCGAGAGGCTCGCTTCGAGGCTCCCGTAGGTCGCAGCGGAAGACGCGTAGACCATGCGCACGTCGCGCTCGATCCCCCAGGCGGCGAGGCGTTTGGTGTACTCGTAGTTGTTGCGGATCAGGTAGTCGGCGTCGACCTCGGTGGTCGAAGAACAGGCGCCCAGATGGAAAATCGTCCGGACGTCCGCGAACGCGCCGGCATCGTCGAGGATATGCAACTCGAAATCATCCGCATCGAGATAGTCCGCGAACCGGAGCGGAACGAGATTCTTCCACTTCTCGGTCGTGTCGAGCCGGTCGACGACCAGGATGTCGTCGAGTCCTCGCCGGTTGAGTGCCCAGATGATCGCGCTGCCGATAAGGCCTGCGCCGCCCGTAACGACGATCCGGCCGCGTGAGAGGTCGTGCATGAGCCGAGATAGTTAGGCGCAAGCATCCCAAAACCCGGCCCGAAGGGATCGAAGCAAGAAATGGGAGTCGTTCGCAAATGATCCCCGATTGTGATCCCGGGCTTACAACGGTGCCGTCAAGCGGAAGAGGATCTTCCGGCCGTTGGCGATCTGGGTGGTGTTGAAGCCGTTGGCGATCTTGATGATGAACTGGTGGTTCAACAGGTTCTCGATGTTGAGATCGAAGCCGAGGCTTTTGTCCTTGCCCGCTCCGGCCTGCTTGCCGAGAGCCAGATCGAACGTGAGATGCGTCGGCAGGCGTCCGTCGCCGCTCTCGAACTCGACCGGGAAGCCGCTGCCGTACTCGCTCTGTAACGTCGCGAACCACGCGCGGCCGGCTCCGAAGCGATGCGTGTAGGCGGCGTTCGCCTCGTACGTCTGATCGTGGTCTTCCGGTTGCCACGACGTGTCCGAGACGGCATCCGGAGGGAACAGGAACGTGGAGCCGGAGACGCCCGAGGCTTGCGCGTTCGAGTACGTTGCCGAGAGGAACCACGAATCGCCGGTCGCCTGCGATGTGCCGGACAAGCGAGCCTCGAAGCCTTCGTCGCGCCCGCGCGCGTTGTTGAAGACCGCGAAGAGCGGCGTGTTCAGCAACTGGGTCGTGTCGAGCACGTTGGTGGCGAGCCGGTTGAAGTAGTTCACGTAGCCGGTCAGACTCCTCGAGAACGTATGCGAGACACCTATCTCGTAGTACGTGTCGGTCTCCGGCTTGAGGTCGTAG
>JBBRTL010000052.1:0-13847 GCA_038244445.1 Vulcanimicrobiales bacterium | reverse complement strand
GTCTCGCCTTCGGCGATCGCTTCGCCCTCGGCCGGACGTTCGTTGCGCTCGGCCATGTACCGTTCGCGCGATTCGTCGGCTTCGGACTCGGCGGCGATATCCAGGCGCCAGCCCGAGATGCGCGCGGCCAGTCGGACGTTCTGTCCCTCCCGACCGATCGCAAGCGAGAGTTGATAATCGGGAACCACGACCAGGGCCACGCCATCGTCCTCGAAGAGTTCGACGCTGATGACCTTGGCCGGCGCGAGCGCGTTCATGATGAAGGTCGAGAGGTCGTCGTCCCAACGGATGACGTCGATCTTCTCGCCGCGCAAATTGTCGCTGACGTTGAGAATGCGGCTCGACTTCGGGCCGATGCAGGCGCCGATCGGGTCGACCTCTTCGCGCGTGGTGCGGACCGCGATCTTGGAACGGCTGCCCGGATCGCGAGCGATCGCCATGATCTCGACGATGCCGTCCTGGATCTCGGGGACTTCGGCCTCGAGCAGACGCTGGACGAGCCCTTCGGCCGTCCGCGAGAGCACGACCTGCGGACCCTTGACGGCCTTGCGGACGTCGAGCACGTAGGCGCGGATGAAGTCGCCGATGCGGAAGGCTTCGTCCGGGACCTGTTCGGAGAGCGGAAGGATCGCTTCGTCTTTACCTTCGAGTTCGACGAACATGTTGCGCTGTTCGAAGCGTTGCACTTTGCCGGTCACGATATCGTTCATCTTGCGCGAGTACTTGTTGAAGACGGTATCCCGCTCGGCCTCGCGGATCCGCTGCACGATCACCTGCTTGGCAGTCTGTGCGGCGATGCGCCCGAAGTCTTTCGGGGTCGTCTCTTCGTCGAAGAAGTCGCCGGCCTGGAACGGCCCGCCCGCGTCCTTGACCGAGATCTCGAGCTTCGGATCGGTGACTTCGTCGGCGACCGTGCGGCGATGATAGACCTTATATTCGCCGGTCTGGCGATCGACCGTGACGATCGCGTTGGCTTCGACGCCGAAGTGGCGCTTGTACGCGGTCAGCAGTGCCGCTTCGAGCGCTTCGATGAGCATGTCGAAGGGGACGTTGCGTTCCTTTGCGATGTCGACCAGGACGTCGATAAGTTTTTCGTCGGTTGCCGTTTCAGCCATGGTTCTTCCGTTCACGTTTGTCGCGGAGCAGATCGTCGCGCGGATCGTACTCCAAGTTCGCCGATTTGATGGTCGAGAGCGGTAGCGGCAACTCGCCTTGCGGCGTATCGAGCACGACGTTGGTACCTACCACGCCGCGCAGGATGCCGCGATGCGTCTTCCCGCCGTTGATCGTGAGGGTGGTGAGCACGCGCGCCGCCTTGCCCGCAAAACGCTCGTAGTCCTGAGGCTTGATCAGCGGACGCTCAAGTCCCGCGGATTCAACCTCAAGCGTGTACTGTTCTTCGACCGTCTCGAGCGCATCGTTGATGACACTCGCGACCCGTCTGCACGAATCCACGTCCACGCCGCCCTGGCGATCGATCGTCACCGTGAGCACCGTGCTGCGGCCTTGCCGACGCGCGGAGTGCGTCACGACTTCGATGTCCTTGAAAGTCGCGTCGTGTTCGATCTGAGCTACCGCCGCTTCATACCCGTCGATAAGATCAGACACACGCGCCTCCCTGCCCGGGAAGTCACCCCCGGAGAACACAGAAGCGCGGGACAGGCCCACGCTCCTTCGATAACCACAGCCAGAATACATGAGAATGCGAGAGGCCGCAACCCCATCGGGAGCGGCCCCTAGACCTGTCGATTCGAGTCGTTTCGATGCGTCGCGCTCATGCCGATTGCGTTCGGCGTACGTGAGCGCATCAGGCGCCCTTACTTTGCGCGACCATCGCGGGCTAAATAGCCCGGCGGATCTTGCGGTTCCAACCGCCCTCCTTCGTTGGTTTCGAGCGTGCTTGAATTCTACTCCGATAAACGTCGCAATTCAAGCGGCGAGCGTTCGGTTTCCGTCGCGGTCTCGCCCTAGTGCTTGTAGGGCGTGAGGTCGCGGCCGTTGCAGATGAACGTCGCGTCCGGTTCGATGATCGGCTCAAGGGCCCGGGCGCCGCGGACCGGCGTCGGAAAGCGGACCAGCCAGCCGTGGCAAATGGTGACCGGCCCGCGCTTCTCGCTCGACGTCACCCACATCTCCACGCGCTCCGCCATCGGGGGCCCGATCGAGATCGGGATGTGGAAGATCCTCAGCCCTTCGGTTGCCGGGTCGCTGGAAAAGATGAACTGCGTTCTCGCCACGACGTCGGGCGGCGGCGTGGGAACCATCTGCGTCGAGATCGCCCCGTAACCGGGAGCGATGTGGGCTTGCTTGGGCGGCGTTCCTTCGCCGCCCGGCAGGAGCAGCGCCCGAAGTTTGTTGCTGAGCGCGTTGGTACCGTGCGAACCGTTGCCGGGTCGGCTCGACGGGGGCGCCGAGGTCGGCGATACCGTGATCGGGGCAGCCGGGCCGGGGTGGTTGCTCGCGCTCGCGCCGGCGTGCGGACCGGGCGCGCCCGTACCTTTGGGACCGGGGGTCGGCGAGGTGCCTTTGTTGTTCGCCTGGGCCGGGCCGGTGGTCGGACCCGGACTCGGAACGCCCGCGGTTTTGGCCGGCGCGACCGAGGCGAGCGGACCGGGCGGCGCTGGGCTCGACGGAGCGGCGGTCTCGCGCGCGATCGCGGCCGGCTTGATGGCGGCCGCCGTCGAGGTGGGCGCCGGGGTGGCCGGAACCCTGGTCGGAGCGGTCGAGGGCTGCGGCTTGGCCGTCGGGGCTGCGGTCGGCGCGGCCGACGGTGCCGGCGAGGGTGCGGTGGTCGGCGGAATCTTGATCGTCACCGCGATGACCTGCGATGTCGGCATGCTGATCGGAACGGCCGGGATCGCCTGCTCGGGCTTCGGTTCGTAGACCTGATCGGTCGGCTGGGGGTTGGGTGCCTTCGACGATTGCGGGACCGGTTTGGGGTTGGGGGTCGCGTTCGGCGTCTGCTTGGCGAGTTCGTGAAGATTGCGCGGCTGGCGCTGGGCCGCCGTCTGCGGGGCCCGCGCGTGCTTCGGTATGGGCGCGATCACGGGCGCGTGCGGGATCGGCGGAACGGCGGTCGGGGCGGGCGCCGGCTGGGCCTGCGCGACCGTTCGATGCTCGACGGTGACGATCTCGCCACCCTGGATGCTCTGCGACGCTCCCTCTTGCGAGGAACTGGATGCAATCGAAAATAAGAGCAGCGCCGCGAGCACGTGCCCGATCACCGAAATGACATAACTAACCGTCAATCGCTCCGGATATCTCCGGTCGCGTGGGTCCCCTGCGCGCATTGGAGCGTAGATTGCGCGTATTGGAACGCAGGAGCCTTCTACGTTTGCCGCGCAAGGCAAGCGGCTCATGGAAAAGGTGATTCAGAAACGCACGAAGATCGTCGCTACGGTCGGCCCTGCCTCGAGTAGCCCGGAGATCATGCGCTCGCTGATCCTCGCGGGCGTCAACGTCTTCCGCTTGAATTTCTCGCACGGCAAGCCCGCGGAGCACGCCAAGGTCATCAAACAGGCGCGCGAGATCAGTCGCGACCTCGGCGTGCATACCGGCATCCTCCAGGATCTGCCCGGACCGAAAGTACGTACCGGTACGCTTGCGGGCGACGCGCCGTTCGTACTGCTCGAACGCGGCAAGCCCTTCGAGTTGACGATCGAAGACGTGCAAGGCACCGCCGAGCGGATCTCGTGCTCGTATGCAAATCTGCCGCGCGACGTCGCGGTCGGCCACCGGATCTATCTGCAAGACGGCGCGATCGCGCTGCGCATCGTCGGCAAGACCAAGACGGCCGTCCAGACGACCGTCGAGTTCGGCGGCGAACTGCGCTCGAAGCAGGGCATCAACGATCCGGACGGTACGCTCGACATTCCGGCCGTCACCGAGAAGGATCTCGAATATCTGGCGTTCGGCCTCGAGCAGGACGTCGACTTCGTGGCCGTCTCGTTCGTGCGTTCGTCGAAGGACATCCAGAAGGTCATAGCCTTCATGGCGGAGCGCAAGAAGCACGTGCCGCTCCTCGCCAAGATCGAGCAGCCCGCAGCGCTCGAAGACCTCGACGCGATCATCGCGGCCGCCGACGGCATCATGGTGGCCCGCGGCGATCTCGGCATCGAGATGCCGCTCGAACGGGTGCCGCTCATCCAGAAGCGCTTGATCGCGCTCTGCAACAAGGCGAGCAAGCCGGTCGTCACCGCGACTCAAATGCTCGAGAGCATGATCGGATCGGCCCGCCCGACCCGCGCCGAAGCGGCCGACGTCGCCAACGCCATCATCGACGGCACCGACGCCGTGATGCTCTCCGGCGAGACCGCGCGCGGCATGTATCCGACCGAGGCGGTCCGCGTGATGGCCACGATCGCGCAAGAGATCGAGAAGAACTATCCGCACGCCGCGCTGCGCGACCGTCGCCTGGAGAACATCGCGCCGGACGTCGCGAGTTCGATCGCCGAAGCCGCGACCCGCTCGAGCGACGAGTTGAACATCCCGTTCATCGCGACCGGCACAACGACCGGCAACACCGCGCATCACATCAGCGCGTTCCGCCCACGCGCGCGGATCATCGCGCTCACGCCCGCGGAATGGGTGGCTCGGCGGCTATCGATCGTCTGGGGTACCGAATCGCTGTTGATCGACGGCTATGCGAGCATCGACGTGCTGCTCTACATGACCGAGCTGCGGATGATCCAAGCCGGCCTCGTAGCGAGCGGCGACAAGATCGCGTTCACCACCGGCATGCCGGTCGGCGCGGGCGGCACGAATCTGCTGAAGATCCATCAGATTCCTTAGGCGGGCTCCGCGGGCGAGGAGTTGGGGAACGCGATCTGTCTTGTAGCGTGCGCGTTCCCACCGGGATGCGTGCGCAAACGCTGTCATCCCGAGCGTAGGTGCGAAGCACCGTAGTCGAGGGACGGCTTCAAGGGCATTGCATCGCGAGCACGGCCCCTCCAGAATCAGCTACGAAGAGGCGAAGTTGATGACGTTCGCTCAGTGGAGGGTTCGAGTCGGGACACATCTTCTTGCCTATCGCTCTAACCGATTTTCCCCAACCGTCACCGTCTCTCGCGGTGAGCCGCACGACCATCCCGTCCGGCCGCTCGAACACGCCTACGTTCCAGGCGTCGAGCGAACGAAACGCCGTCGGCACCGAGTTGTAGCCGGAGAGAAACACACGTGCTGCCTCGATCGCACGCACAACGTGACGGGATATCCGCTGCTCGGCCGGTGAATAATCCGCGGGAGGCGAGAGCATCGTATTCCAACCGTCGACCTCTGCCGCGCCCAGTCGGAACGTCTCGTGGTAACCGTAGCCGTCGTTGACGTCCCATGGATGCTTGACGAACCCGCTACCGACTTGTTCGGCTCGAACGAGTTGCGCCGCCGTGTCCGCCGTCATTGACACGTCGATCGTCGCCCCATATTTTTGGCGCGGGATCGTGAACGTTTTCGCCGCGCGAACACCACCAAAGGTGATCAGGACGATATAGTTTCCCGGCTCCAAATGTCCGATTTGGAAACTGTCACCATCGATCGGTAGTGGACGTCTTGTCTGCTCGCCCAGCAGACTGTCCGCACGCATCACTTCGACGTAGGCGCCCGGCAAGGGTAACCGCCCAAATACTGCGTTCGCATACATGTCCTCGTCGACCGACACCACCTTGATCTCGTTCAGGGTGATCGTAACATGGCGTCGTGACCCTGGAATCGCGACCCATTGCGCGTTCCGCCCGCTACAATGTTCGGTTCCGGCTTCGACGATATAGTGGCCTTCGGGGATCGATGTAGTTCCGGTCCATACGTCGGCGGTGTTCGACCATTTGATCGGCGCTTGGACCGTCGCAAAGGTCTTGTCGATATCGGCTATCCGAATCGTCGGCCGCGTGGACGCATCCGGCCGGCACGACACAATCGCAATCTCGAGGTCGACGCGAGGAGTGGCAGCGGCACCGACGTTTGCCGAAAGTAGGGCAAGTCCGACGAAAAGAGCACGCATCACAATCGGAACGGACAGGCATTCAACCGCGTGACGCAAGCGACTACGCAAGCATCTTACTGAGGTCGAAGCGCTTCGTCTTGGCGAGGAGTGGCTTCCAGAGGTCGCCGACATCTTGGAGTCGGTCGAGCATGTTGTCGAGGCGGAAGTCTTCGACGTCGATACCGGCTTCGATCTCTTCGAACGTTACCGGTGCGCTGACGCCGGCGAAGTCGTTCGGGCGGACGCTGTAGATGCTGGCCAGGGTGCTGCCGAAGCGGTTCTGGTTGTAGTCGACCAGGACGCGGCCCTTGGGGCGCTTCTCCTTGCGATAGATCACCGTCAGCAGCTCCGGTGCGTGCTGGGCGAGCGTGCGGGCGATCTCTTTGGAGACGCCTTGGACTTCGGAGGAATCGGGGCCGCGTTTGATCGGGATGTAGATGTGGATGCCTTTCGAGCCCGACGTCTTTGCGTAGCACGGCATCTTCAACGCCTTGAGCCCGTCGTGAACTAAAAGTGCGGCGTCGCAGACCGACTGCCAGCTTGCGGTGCCCGGATCGAGATCGAAGTGCAGGTAGTCGGGCTTGCGTGGGTCGTCGCAGGTACCGTACCACTGGTTGAGATCGATGCAACCGAGGTTGATCACCCAAAGCAATGCGGCCAGGTTATCGATCAGCGGAAACGGGATGAGGTTGTCGTCGCTGTGCTGCACGTCGCAGGTCTTCAACCACGCGGGGTGCGGATCGGGCACGCGCTTCATGAAAAAGAAGTCGCCTTCGATACCGTTCGGATAGCGCTTCATCACCATCGGCCGGCCCTTGATATGCGGCAATAGCCATTTCGAGACACTCGTGTAGTAGTTGAGCAGATCGCGCTTGGTGTAGCCCTGTTTCGGCCAGAAGACCTTGTTGAGATTCGTCAGCGCGACTTCGCAGCCGTCGACCTCGACGACCGCGTCGTTCGGTGCCGCCGACTTAGCCTTTGGCACTGGCCAACAACGTCCGGGCGTGTTTCAGGGCCACGTCGTGGGTTTCGCCGGAGAGCATGCGGGCGAGTTCGGCTTCGCGGTCGTCGCGTTTGACGATCTCGCGGACGGAGATCGTGGTGGCGTTCTTGGCCTCGCTCTTCTCCAACAGGTAGTGGCGATCGGCCCAGGTCGCGAGTTGGGCGAGATGGGTGACGCAGACGACCTGAGTAGCCTTGGCCAGTCGGCCGAGGTGCGCGCCGACGGCCGTCGCCGTCGCGCCCCCGATGCCGGCGTCGATCTCGTCGAAGATGAGAGCACTGCGGTCGTCTTTGTCGGCGAGTGCGACGACCAACGCGAGCAACACGCGGGAGAGTTCGCCGCCGGACGCGACGCGGGCGAGCGGGCGGAGCGGCTCGCCGGCGTTGGCCGCAAACGCGAACTCGGTGCGCTCGGCGCCCTCGGCTCCGATCTCGGCGAGCCGTTCGAAGGCGACCTCGAACGTTGCCGAGGCGAGCGCGACGTCGGCAAACTCGGCGCTCACGCGCTTCGCGAGCGCCTTGCCGGCACCCGCACGTGCCGTGGTCAGATCGGCGGCGACGGTTTCGAGCGTGTCTTCCGCCGTCGCGCATTGCGAGCGCAGTTCGGCCAGGCGCTCGTCGCGCGAGGCGAAGTCGTCGATGGTCGTGCGGCAGGCCGTGGCGTGGGCGAGCACGCTCTCGAGCGTGCCGCCGTAGCGACGTTTGAGTTTGTCGAGCGCGTCGAGGCGGGCGTTGATCGTCTCCAGCTCGTTCGGATCGAACTCGGTCCCTTCGAGTTCGCGCGCGATCCGGGTGGCCAGGTCGTTCGCTTCGCTCTGGAGCGCGGCGGCCTGTTCGGCCATCTCGGCGAGCGCGCCGGAGATCTCGGCGATGCCGTGCAGCGCTACCGACGCGATCCCGAGCGTACCCGATGCGCCCGCGTCGTCTCCGGCGAGTGCGGTGTCGGCCGTCTGCAATGCGCCCGTGACGCGTTCGACGTTATCCAGATAGCGGCGCCGCTCCGTCAGGCGATCGTCTTCGCCGGCCTCGATACCGGCCGCGTCGATCTCGTCGAGTGCGTATCGCGCTTCTTCGCAACGCGCGAGAGCGCGTCGGTCGTCGCCACCGAGCGCTTCCAGACGATCGCGCAGGCCGTGCAAGGTCGCGTACGCCGCCGCGACGCGCTCGAGAGCGATGGTCGTCGCCGGCGCGCCGAAGCGGTCGAGCAGATCGCCGTGGTAGGCGGCGAGAAGCAACCGTTGGGCATCGTGCTGGCCGACCATGTCGGCGACATTCCCCATCAACTCGCGAAGATAACCCGCGGTCGCGGAGCGGCCGTTGATCCGCACGCTGGACTTGCCGGCGTCGATCACGTCGCGCACGATGACGGCGTCCTCGCCCTCGTCGAGCGGATAGCCGTCCTCGTTCAGGCGCGCGCGCAGGGCGGCGTCCGGATCGAGCACGAGCGTCACCGCGGCGCGGGTCGCGCCCCGGCGAACCGCATCGACGCTGGCCCGCTCGCCGAGCGCGAGCCCGAGCGCACCGAGCAGCATGGTCTTGCCCGAACCTGTCTCCCCGGTGAAGATCGTCGCACCGTCGGCGAACGATATCACCGCTTTGGGTATCAGGCCGTAGTTCTCGATCGTCAGCGAGCGCAGCATCCCTACCTCAACTGCTGGAGGCGTTCTTGATCGAAACACCCCAGCGCAGTTTTTCTTCGAGGCGCTCGAAAAAACGGAAGGACGCGAAGCGCGCGAACCGGACCGGCTTCGGGTGGCGGGTCACGTAGACACTCGCGCCCGGCTTCAGCTCGGCGACCGTGTCGCCGTCGCATTCGAGGTTGGCGTGGATGATCTCCGAGTCGCACGAGATCTCGATCCGCGACGAGACCGGCACGATGATCGGTCGCGAGAAGAGCGTGTGCGGAAGCAATGGCACGATACCCAGCGCTTCGACATTGGGCGAGATGATCGAGCCGCCGGCCGAGAGGAAATAGGCCGTCGAGCCGGTCGGCGTGCACACGCAGATCCCGTCCTCGGGGATGTGCGCGGCCTGTTCGCCGCCGAGGTTCAGGCCGAACGGAACCATCCGCGACGCGCTGCCCTTGCGTACGACCGCGTCGTTCAGCGCAAAATAGGTCTTGCCGTCGTATTCGACTTGGAGCGCGACCCGTTCTTCGATCGTGAGGCCGCGTTCGAGCGCGTCGGGGAGTTCGACAACGCGCGGGTCGCCGGCGTCGAACTCGGTGAGAAAACCGAGCCGTCCGGTGTTGATGCCGAGGATCGGCACGTCGTCGACGATCGCTTTGCGCGCGGCGCGCAGGAGCGTACCATCGCCTCCGACCGTCACCAAGAGCTGTGCACCCGCGAGCGCTTCGCCGTTCGTGCGAACCTCATAGCCGCGTGCGCGAAAGATCTCCGCAACGGAGTTGCCGACGGCCCGAGCATTATCACGCTCGACATCGACGTAGAGCGCGATCGTCTTACTCAAGGACCGAGTCATCCTGAGGGGCGACCGGAACGAGCGCATCAAAGCCCGCCTCCATCGGTTGCCCCGAGCGACGCACGAGCATCAGGAACTCGCGGTTGCCGGCGGGACCGAGCAGGGGCGAAGCGACGGCGGCAAGGGGGACGAGGCCGAGAGCGATCATTGCTTCTCGCACTTCGCGAAGCACAGCCCTATGCACCTCGGGGTCGCGGACAACGCCTCCACGGCCGAGGCGCTCGCGTCCGGCCTCGAACTGCGGCTTGACCAGGGCCACGATCGCGCCTTCAGGCCGCAGATAGGCGACTGCCCGCGCCACGATCGTCCGCAGCGAGATGAACGACGTATCGATCACGATCAGGTCGAAACCCTCGGGAAACGCGTCGTCGGGGAGATGCCGGAAGTTGGTCCGCTCCATCACGGTCACGCGTGCGTCGGTCCGCAGCTTCCAGTCGAGCTGGCCATAGCCGACGTCGACGGCGGTCACGTGCGCGGCGCCGCGTTGCAAGATGCAATCGGTGAAGCCGCCGGTGGACGAGCCGATATCGAGCGCGTTCGTGCCGGTCGCATCGACCTCGAACGCAGCCAGTGCGTGCTCGAGCTTCTCGCCACCGCGGCTCACGAACCGACGCGGCTGCTCGACTTCGACGAGCGCACCGGCGCGCACGTTTTGGCCGGGCTTGTGGCCGGGGGTGCCGTCGATGCGGACGCGGCCTTCCATGATCAGGGCGCGCGCCTGCGAGCGCGTGATCCCCTCGCGCTCGGCAACGAGGTTGTCGAGCCGCTCGGTAGGCATGCTTAGGCCGAAGACGAGCCTTCGCCCATCGCCTTGTCGAGCGTGGCCTGTGCGTTCTTGAGGAGCGCCTCGCACTCGGCGGCGAGTTTCTTGCCCTCTTGGAAAAGCTCCACGGCCTTATCCAAAGGCACGGTGTTGCTCTCCAACTGCTTCACGATCGCGTCGATGCGGTCGAGCTTCTGCTCGAACGACTGCGGAACGGCTTCACTCATCAGTCGTCGTTTCGACGCGGGCGGTCAGCGACCCGCGCCATAAGCGAGCGCCGATCTCGGTTCCGACTTGGACGATCTTGGCGTCGCGTAGTGGTTCGCCGTGGTAGGTGACGATCGCGTAGCCACGTTCGAGTGGACCTTCGGGGCTTAGGCGATCGAGTTCGGAGCCGAGGCGTTCGAGGAGCACCTTCTTCTCCGGCACAATGCGGACCGTGCGAATGCGTTCGATCCGGCGGGCGATCTCGTTCTTGCGGGCTTCGACGACGCGGCCGATGCCGGCGTCGAGTTTGGCGGTCGCACTTGAGAAGCCGCGACGCATCTCGCCGACACGGCGTTGCGGGCTCCGTTCGACCAGCGCCTTGTCCTTCTGCGTGACCGTTTGCCGACGCCGTTCGATGTAGCGCGGCAGTGCCGTACGCAATGCGTCGTTCGCACCCTGCGCTCGCTGAAGCCACTGCGCGCCCATCGCGCGAGCTTCGCGCGTCATCCGGCTGACCGCCCGTTCGAGGCGCTCGCGCCCGGCGGCCCAGTTCTTCACGATCGCTTCAGCGGCGATCGAGGGCGTTCCGAAGGCTGCGTCGGCGACGTCGTCGGCGAGATGCCGGTCGTCGGTGTGGCCGATCGCGGTCACCAACGGGATCTTCGCGCGCGCGATCGCGCGGACGACCGGCTCCAGATTGAACGGGAACAGGTCTTCGTACGATCCGCCGCCGCGCGCGAGGACGATCAGGTCGGCATCGGTCTTGCCGGCGTTGTCGATCGCCTCGGCGATATCGATCTCGGCGCCTTCGCCCTGGACGCGCGACTCGACCGTGGTCACCCGGACGAACGGCGCGTTCGACTGCATCGCGCGCACGAAGTCCTCCGCGCCCTTGCCTTGCCGCGCCGAGATCAGCGCGACGTGCAACGGGAAGACTGGGACCGGCTTCTTGCGCGACGCCTCGAACAGGCCTTCGTCGCGAAACTGCTTCTTGAGCGCGAGATACTTCTGATGCAGCTCGCCCTGCCCGGTGAGCCGGATCTCCGTGACGAGCAGTTGATAATAGCCCCAGCGCTCCTGGACCTCGACGCTGCCGATCGCGGTGACGGCCGCGCCGTTCTCGATCTGCGGGAACGAACGGGCAGCATTCGAGTAGGCGAAGCATTTGAGGATCGCGTTTGCGTCCTTGAGCGTGAAGCCGAGGCCGTATTGACTCGGGCGCAGCTCCGAGATCTCGCCGCTGATGCCGATCCGCGCGAACGTCTTGACCTGGCGGAACACGCCCTTGAGGCGCGACGAGAACTCACCGACGCTGACGATCAACGGTTCGGTGACGTCGCCGTTCATCGCGGGCGGTGCGGCGACTTCGTCGCCGCGACGGCGGGCGACGCGACGGATGCCGGAGCGGGCGAATCGAGCGGAACGTAGTGCGTGCCGTCGCCGACCGTGTCGGGCGGCGGCGTTCCGGCGGGCGGCAGCGGCGTCGACGTCGGCGCGAGCGTCGGCAACGGCGAAACGGTCGTGGCCGGCGCGACGTAGGCTCCCGGCGGACTCGTATAGAGATTCGTGCACGGCGAGGTCGGCGCGGTCGCGATCAGATAGTACTCCAATCCGCGGCCGTTACAGGACGCGGACTTGCGCACTTGATCGGCCGGCATCACGAAGTCGTGCGGCGGCACCTTGGCGAGTGCGACGCGCATGTAGCGCGCCCAGATGCGCGCCGGAATGTTGCCGCCGTACGACTCGCTCATCGCTCCAACGTCGTTACCGACCCAGACGGCGGTCACCAGATCGGGCGTGAAGCCGACGAACCAGGCGTCCTTGAAATCCGAGGTCGTTCCGGTCTTGCCGGCGGCCGGGCGCCCGATGTTCGCATTCGTCCCGGTGCCGCGCGTGATCACATCTTCCAACATCGAGGTGACGATGAAGGCGGTACCCGCGCTGATGACCTCGTTCTGCTGCGGGAAGCGATCGTCGAGCACGACGTTGCCGAGCGAATCCTTGACCAGTTTGAGGGCGCTCGGGTCGACGTGGACGCCTTCGTTCGCCAGCGTCGAGTAGCCGCTGGCCTGGTCCATCACGGTCACGTCCGAGGTACCGAGCGCGAGCGAAAGATTGGCTTCGAGCGGCGACGTGATGCCCATCCGCTTGGCATAGTCGATCACGCGGTCGATGCCGACGATCTGCGCGACCTTGACGGCGACCACGTTGCGCGAGAGCGCGAGCGCCTGGCGGAGCGTCACCGGACCCATGAAGCGGAAGTCGTCGTTCTGCGGCGCCCACTGGGTCCCGTCGCCCATCGGATACGAGACCGGCGAGTCATCGACGATCGTCGAGGCCGCCATCCCGCTATCGATCGCGGCCGTGTAGACGTAAGGCTTGAACGACGAGCCGGGCTGGCGACGGGCCTGCCACGCCCGATTGAACTGGTTGGCCAATGAGAACTTGGTGCCGCCGATCATCGCGACGATCTCGCCCGTACTCGGACGGATCGAGACGAGGGCCGCTTCGTGCGCGCCGACGCCCTCGGCCAAGCCCGCGTTCACGCCCCAGTCGACCGCCTCTTGCGCAGCCGCTTCCAGCTTGGGATCGACGGTCGTGTAGACCTGGAGGCCGCCTTCTTGCACGGCCTGCTTGCCGAACAGCTTCTCCAACTGCGAGATCACGTATGTCGTGAAGTACGGCGAGTCGTAGCCCTGCAGACCTTCGGGCCGTTCGCCCGCAAGCTTGATCGGTGCGGCGATCGCCGCATCGGCCTGCGCGCGCGTGATGAAACCGCTCTCGGCCATAAGGTTGAGCGCGCGCGTCTGGCGGCTCTTGGCGTACTTCATATTGACGTAGGGCGAATACTCCGACGGCGCCGCGACCACGCCCGCGATCATCGCGGCTTGCCCCGCGGTCAGCGTGGCGAGGCCGCGCCCGAAGTAGGTGTGCGCGGCCGCATCGACGCCGTAGGCGCCCGAGCCGAGATAGACCAGGTTCAGATACCGTTCCAGGATCTCGTCTTTGGTGTAGTAGCGCTCGATCTCCATCGCGAGCAGCGCCTCCTGGATCTTGCGCGAGATCGAGGCTTCGTCGTTGAGGAAGAGCTTGCGTGCCAACTGCTGGGTGATGGTCGAGGCACCCTGCTGGCGCTGATGGGTGAGGTCGGCGATGGCCGCGCGCGCGATACCTGCGAAGTCGACGCCGTGGTGGTGATAGAAGTTTTTGTCTTCGCTTGCGATGAAGGCGTCGCGCACGATCGGCGGGATCTGCGCGATCGGGACCCAGACGCGGTTCTCTTTGTAGACGCTGCCGAGCAACGAGCCGTCGCGCGCGAAGATGCGGGTCGAGCGGGCGGGCTGATAGTCCGCCATCCGGCTGATGTCGGGCAGATTTCGCGAGTACGCCATCACGATCCCGGCGATCGTGCCGACC
>JBBRTL010000051.1:0-13954 GCA_038244445.1 Vulcanimicrobiales bacterium | reverse complement strand
GGTCTTCGTCCGGCTCACCGATGGCGGCCGCAAGCCCGGCGGCTTCGATGCCGCCGTCCGCAACCTGTACTACAACCTCGGCCCTGAGATCGACTAACGTCCATCGCACCGGACCCCGCCCGCGCGCGATGGGAGAGCGCGCTGCGCCGCAGCGCGCCTCGCGCCCGGACGCGGACCGGATGCGGCCGAGGTCCACAATCACTCCACCCTAGACCAAGGAGGCGCGATGCCCGATCTTCGCAAGGCACAAGTGATTCTCTATCCCGCCGAACTCGCCGGCAGATTCGTTCAGATCCTCATTAGCCGCGGTTCAATGCCACGGCAACTCGAATTCACGACGCTTGCCGATCTCAAAGCGCAGATCTCCACGATCGCGGCCGAGCACGGTGCCGGTTGCAGCGTCGGCGTTCATCTCACCGACGGCAAGCGCAAGCCCTCCGGCTTCGACGCCGCAACGAGGAACCTCACCTACAATCTCCCGGCGCAGTAGCGACGTGGGCACCGACGTCGCGCTCCTCTGGAACGCGCTCGCGATCGAGCGCATCCGGTTCCTCGCGGACACGATGGACGCGTTCTCCACGGACGACGTTTGGAGCGTCCTGGACCCGCTACCCAGGCCTGCCGATAGCCGCGCGCTCGGCGCGGTGATGCGGCAGGCCGCCGACGCGCGTCTCGTACGTCCGTCGGACTACACCACCAAGAGCCAACGTCCGTGCTGCCACGCGCGCCCGATCGCCGTCTGGGTCTCGGCCGCTCGCAACGCGCCCGAAGCCTCGGCAGCACAGTACGTCGCGGAGCGGAAGCCGCAGCTCGCGGTCCCGCACACCCTCTTCTCGCTTCCAGATACCGCGGCCGGAGCGGTAACCATTCCCATGGAGTAATGCTATGCCCGACTTCCTCATCTCCGCTGGCAATAGCGACAGCGGGCCGGTCGGCTACGTCGCGCGCGTCGAGGCGGCCACCAAAGAGCTCGCGCTGGACCGTCTCAAAGAACAACTCCCCGGCCAGGACACGATCCGTCTCGACGGCGGCGACATCGTCGACCTCCAGATTTACTTCAACGTCGACGAGCTCACACTCGAGAACGTCATCGAATCCGAAACGGAAGATGACGATGATGACGACGACGACGACACGGAGGACGCGTAGTGAAATGCGCGCTCGAAAACGCGTGTCTGGACACCGGATGGTTCGCCTATCCGGACGGCGAGCGCGTCGCGATCGCGCAGCCGCCCCGCTACGGTCAGGACCCCGACCTCGACGAAGTGCGCGCCGCAGGCGGCGTCGTCTTCTTCGGTAGCGTTGACGACGCGATCGCGTTCGTTCGGCGCAACCCGCGACGCGGGTCTCCGACGGCCCGTCTCCACGTTCCGGCTCGCGGCCGGATCCCGGCACACGTCGTCTACGGCCTTCCGGCCGGCGGCTACGGCAAAGAGTAGCGCCACGCGGCGCTGCGCTTCCCACACCACCCACAACCAAGGAAAGCGGGCCTGATGGCTTCTCCTATCACCCTAGACGCCATCCTGGCGTTCATCGGCAACGCGTCCTGGCAAGACACGCATCGCATCCGCAACGCCGTCGCTCGGCGGCTCCCCGACGTGACCTTCCCGGACTACACGGCCGACCAGGTTCGCAAGACGTTCGCGGTCGGCTCGACGGTGGAAATCACGGGTCTCGCACAAGAGTCCCTAAACGGGATGCGCGTGCCGATCGTGGAGCTCGCGCTCACCCGCGTCATCGTCCAAGTCGGCGGCAGCCGCCACCGGATTCCGGCTAGTTGCGCCATCCCCGTCGACGGCCCGCCCGACTCGGCCGAAACGGCTCCGCCGGCGCTCGGCGACTTCGTTCGAATCACGACCAAAGACGCTCTCGCCGGATCCATCGCGATCATCGTCGGCATGGCAAAGCGCCTCCATATCGTGCTCACCGACGGCACCGGCCGCACGTACGGATGCTCGCCCGGCGGACTCGAGAAGATCGCCGCTCCCGAGCGGAATCCGCACCACCTCGTCATCTTCAAAGAAGAGGCGGGCAACCTCGGCTCGGTTCGACTCTACGACACCTCGCTCATCGACCCCAAGGCCATGATCGAGTACGGTTCCAAGCCGGCCGGTATCACCGACTTCGGGTGGGTCAAACGTAAGGAAGCGGCGATCATCGCGCGCGCTTACGGAGCGCCGCTCCAAGAGGTCTAGTCCAGGCCATCGCTCCCGGGCTCGCGCGGCGAACGGACGGCGGCGCACCGCGCCGCCGCGCCACGCGGGCCCGCGACCGACGGCAACATCGTGTGGATTCCACTTGTCGCGCGCACTCCCAGCGTGCAGAGAGGCCCGTCCCACGTGAGCTATCGCGAGACCGTTCCCGAAGCCGAAATCCTCGCCTACCAGGACCACCTGGACGCGTTCAACGACTCCGAGCCGTGCCGCGTCTGCGGAGCCATCGGCCAAACGTGCGCGATCGCGTGCCCCTGGTGCGGCGCAACGCACGCGGGCGACAAGGCCTGCGTCGACGTCAACTGCCCGAACGAGCGCCAAGGCCAAATGTGGATTCCCGGCACGCGACTGGTCGAGGAGATACTGAAGCTGGGCGTCTCAGCCGTGGTCTCCGATGCCGGCGGCGGCCGAGCGATCATCTACATCGGCGAACTCGACGACAAGGGCAAATCGCGCTACACCCTCTTCCCGGGCCAATGGGACGAGGAGTTGGGACACCCGTTCGATTGGGAGTGCATCGTCTATCAGGGCCCCGATGAAGAGAACCAGGAGCCGCTCGAAAAGCACTTCGAGGACGATCCGGATGAGTTCGACGACGATCCGGAAGATGAAGACTCGTCCGTTTTCACCATGAACATCCCGGAGTTCGCAGATCGCATCGTCCACTTCTACCGGAACGGCAACAACGCTCCCGCCTAAGCGAAGGCCATCGGTCGCGCGCGCGCCGCGTCGGGCTGACGCCGGCGCTCCGCGCCGACGCGCCACGCGCGCACGCGACCGACGGCGTCATCGCGGCAATATCCTGTCGCACCTTCACGTTAGGAGTCATCATGGCGACGCTCAATGCCTACGGCCGCAAGGTCTTTGGTACGTTCCTCACCAGCGCCACGCGCGTCGAATGCGCGGACGCGATCGACCGCACGACGATCGTCGCGCTCATCGAAAACCACAAGGGCGAACACGTGACCGGCCTGGTCAACCTCGCCGACATCGAGAAAGCCGCGACCGAAGGCCGCGACGACGCGCACATCGAGTGGGTCGCAGACCACTACTTCCAACCCGAAGACGAGGTCGGCGCCCTACGCGACTATAAGGCGCGCGTCGCCTCCGCAAAGGCGCTGCGGCTCGAGCAAACGCTCGACGCCGTCGCCGGCGGCAAGTACTAGCCGTGGAGGCCGTACTTCCGACGCCCGGCGCGATCAACGATGAACAGCGCCGCATCCTGTCGCTCTTCACCGAGGGCGACTTCCGCAACCGCTACGAAGGCGTCAGCGACCTCACGAAGACGGCCGAATGGCCGTACAGCGTGTGGTCGCGCGGCCGCATCTACAATCTCGTCACGCGACAGCGGATGCGCGTCACCGAATCGCGCATCGCCGAACGGCGCGAAGACCGGCGCACGCGCCAGCGAGAGGCCTTCGAAGAACTGCTCAACACAACCGCAACGGCCGACGTCCTGGACTTCCTCGACGGCATCCCGGACGAGAGCGTGCAACTGCACGTCACGAGCATTCCGTACAACGTCGGGAAGCGGTACGGCGACGGCGCGAGCGCCGACTCGATGCGGCACGTGTTCTACCACGGCTGGATCATGCAAGTGGTCAGCGAGCTCGCGCGCACCCTCAAAGACGGCGGTACGATCGTCCTCCAGGTCGGAACGACCAAGGACGAGTTCGGCCAGACCGTGCCGCTCGATACGTTGCTCTACGGCGACCTGCGTCGCGCAGGCCTCACGTATCGCAACCGCATCGTCTGGCCTTCGCAGAACGGCCTCACGCCCAAGGCGCGCCTGGCCGAGCGCTACGAGACCGCGCTCGTCTTCTCCAAGGGCGAGCCGGTCTTCAATCCCAACGCGATCCGGATCCCGCAGAAATATCCGGGGAAGCGGCATTTCAAGGGACCGCACCGCGGCAAGCTCTCCGGGCACGTCCTCGGCGGCCATCCGACCGATCTCTGGAACATCACGCACCTCGGCCACAATATGCCCGAGAAGACGGAACATCCGGCGCAGTTCCCGGTCGCCTTCCCCTTGCGGGCCATCCTCGCCTATACCATGCCCGGCGACGTCGTCTGCGACGTCTTCTGCGGCAGCGGTTCGTCGTGGGAAGCCGCCGTTCGCGCAGGCCGCCCGTTTATCGGCGCAGATCTCTACTATCACGACCTGCGCGCTGCGCGCATGGCGAAGGTCGCGCCCGACCGCGTGACGCCGTTCGCCGGCGTGACCGCCGAGTCGACCGCGGTGTGGGCGGCCGAAGCGCGTCGCGTCGACGCGCCAGCGGCCACGGTGACCGAGGCGGACGACTACGCCCTCGCGCTGTCGCTCTTCGGCGAGATCGGAGCGAGCGCGTGATTACGATGCTCTCCTACGGCGCCGGGCAGGACTCGTGGGCGCTGCTCTTGCGCTACGTCTACGATCGCGTGTTCCGCGCGACGTACGCGCCCGGCCGCTACATCGTCGCGATGGCCGATACCCTCACGGAGCACCCGCACACGTACGAGCACGTCGCGTACACGCGAGAGTTCTGCGCGAAGCACGGTATCGAGTTCCACGTCGTTCACCCGAACCTCGGCTTCCACGGGAAAGGCTGGGAGAATGGCGTCATCGGGCAGCTCGAGGAGAAGTCGACGATCACCAGCGTCGCGTTCCCGAGCGCCGCGTGCACCGCCAACGCGAAAATCGCGCCGATCTATGCGTGGTTCGACGACCTACTCGGCCGCGAGTACGGCTACCCGCACGGCCATGGGAAGCCTGCGCTCAAGCAATGGGCGATCGAGCACGGAACGAAGATCCAGATGCAGATCGGCTTCTCGGTCGGCGAAGAAGGCCGCGCCGGTATATCCAAAAGCCTCCAGGAAGCCTTCGCGTTCGCGTGCGCCGAGCGCAACAGCGACCCGAAGTGGATGCAAGACGCGATCAACAAGGTCTACCCGCTGATCGACCTCGGTCTGGACCGGACCGGCGCGCAAGACTACGCGCGCAGCGTGGGCGAGATCGTGCCCTGGCCGTCCGCCTGTTGGTCGTGCCATTGGAAGAGCGATGCCGACGTCCTCTGGACGCAGCTGGCCTATCCAGACCTCTTCGCGCGCTGGGCGGCCGCAGAAGCGCAGAAGCTCGCGGCCTGGGGCGATCCGGAGTTCCGGCGCGCGCGTCAACGGAACTTTCAGCCGAACGAGACATTCAAGAACTCGCCGGTCGGCGGTCGCTTCTGGAAGGATGGGCGCCCGATCGTCCTTACCGATCGCGCGGCCGACGCACGCCGCGAGCTCGCAAAGGCCGGGCTCGTGAGCGACGTCGACCTGGTCGCGTACCTCGGCGAGCGGCGGATGCGCGACGGCCATGGCGTCAAGTCAAAAGCCGCATAGACGTTCTCCGGTTTCTTCATCTTCTTCATCACGCTTCGCTATCGCGGGCGCGACGTCGGCCGCATCGACGGGACGCCGGCGCTCCGCGCCGGCGCGTGCGACCGCCCTCGCCCCGCGATGCCACGTTCTCGAATTCGGTCATCCCAAAGGAGAGAATGCCGTGAAAGCCCTCAAGCGCCTCGCAATCCGCGATAACCACCTCTGCGCGATCGACATCGACGGCGTGGAAAGCACGCTCGACCTGTCGGCCAAGATCCCCGTCCACGAACCGACCGAAGGCGCGTCGGACAAGACCATCGTTCTCGGTCTCGTCGCCGACGGGCTCCTCAAGATCGAGCGTGTCCTGGTCGGAGACTTCGTCGTCGCGCCGGTCTACGGCGGCAGCTCGTGAACGGTGCCCCGCTGAAACGTGGGGCCCCTCTCACTTTCTCGCGCACGCTTCGCTAAAATCGCAGCCGCCCCGGCACCCGCCGAACGAGACGCCGCGCGCTCCGCGCCGGCGTCGACGCGCGCTCGCGACGGCCGCGATGCCTTGGTTTTAACTCGCTTCGTGTATCCAAGGAGCTTCACATGATTCAGTCCCGCGCGCTTAACGCGCGTCGCTTCAACGTGTTCGACGGTGTCGGCGACAAGGTCGTCAAGACACTCGCAGACTCGAAGGGCCTCTTCGGCTGGTTCGGCGATCCCGCCGAACGCGCCGCCAAAGCCCTTGCCGCAATGAACATCGGCGAGACGCGCATCGTCACGGAAGCGCTCGACTACACGGACGCAACGTACTGGTTCACGCGCCTCCCGGATCCGACGCTCAGACCGCTTCCGCGCAGGCGGACCAAGGGTTCGTGCGGGTGCTGCGGCGCCGGCGGCGACGAGCCGGTCTTCGTCGCCAACGTCCGCGACGCGGACGGCACCTACTACGCTCGCCTCTGCGACGACTGCTTCGATGACTTCGAAGCGCAGGGCGACTTCGATCGCAACGACGCGTCGCTCGCGATCGTCTCCGACCTGCTCGGCGACGACCTCGACGGCATACAAACCATCTTGGAGGATGCGTGCGCATGAACGTCTCGAAACTCGCCGCTCGCCTGAGCGCCGTCTTGGGCCAAACCGTGGTCGAAGCCAGCGGCCGGTCATCGACCAATAGCTCGACGACCTTCGTGATCTACCGCGCGCACCCGGACGCGTCGCTGCAGCTTCTCGCCGTCTTCCCGGGCGGCAGCACCGAGACGGTTTGGTGCCACTCCGACGAACGCGAAGAGACCCACACGTATCACGCCTTCCACGAGCTCGTCTCGGCCATCGAGGGCTACGCATGGCCGCTCGTCGTCTTCTCGTTCGAGAAGCCCGCTACGGCGGACATCCCGGCGAAGATCGCGGCCGACGCGCCCGCACCGATCGCGCTCCCACCCGAGGGCGAGGTGACGTTCGTTCGCGATCACCTCGTGATGCTCGACCACGACGTCGTCTCAATCACGATCCTGCGCGACACGAGCATCGACGGCGCGTACTTCGCGGTTACCTCCGACGCGATCGACCTCAACGCCACCGACAAGATCTACTCGCCCTATACCGGACGCTTCGTGCCGATGGTCGGGTTCAAGTAGATGGACACGCCGTTCACGCACCTCACGTTGGTGTCAGCGGGTGGTCATCGCGACGTCCTCGTGAGCGACGACGGCTCGATCGCCCTCGTAACCGAAGACGCCGATGCGACGTCCTGTCTGCGCGAGAGCGCCGCCGTCGACATCGCCGCACTGCAGCGCCTTCTCGGGCGCACGGAGTTCGTCGCCATCTACTACTGCGATCGCGAAGACCACGCCGACGAGTGGGACCACTTCGGCGGCTACGAGTACCCCGCCCGCGACGAGCGCGCGCTCGTCCTGCGGATCTCCGCGACGGTCGCCTACGACGGCCCCGAAACGCTCGCCATCGTTGATAGGGCGAGCGCCTGGGCCTTCTTCACCGGCGAGGCCAGCGAAGGCGACATCCGCGCGATCGGCGCGGCACGTGGCGGCAAGATGCCCCTGGGCGTCTACGTCGCCGAGCATTGGCTCTCGCTCGCCGACGACGTCCGCGAGTCCTCGAGCAGCCTCCTGCAGTTCCCCGATGGTACGAGCGCTCCGGCCAAGTCCTATCGGTTCAGCGCTGCCAAGATGCGACTCATCCTCGAGGCGGCCGAACGCGCCGGCGTGAGCACGTGGGGCTTTGCCTACCCTGGCGAGCTCGTCTATTCCGATGGCCTGCACGCCGTCTTCAACACGACACCGATCGAACCGCACCTTCGCATCGTTCCCCCGTCCGACTAACGATGTCGCCGCACGGCGGCTATCGCGGGATGAGTCGCCCATCGCACGGCGAGACGCCGGCGCTCCGCGCCGGACGCGTGTAACCGCCGACCCGCCCGCGATTCCTTATTTGCATCTTCAAGAGGTGCCAGATAAGGGGGACCACCGTGCACGACCTGAGCCCGTCCGCGACCCATGCGATCACCGTGACCCGCGCGTCGCTCGAAGCACATTTTACGCGCGCATCCGACAACGCCGTAGCCGGATGCGGCGGCTCGGACGTGCTCTATAACGATCGCTATTCCTCCGCCGTCGACCGCATCGTCGGAGTGCTTCCCGACTCGTGGCGCGCCGAGGCGTTCCAAATCGCCAACGACTGCGGCGACTACGCCATGCCAGAAGAGCGCGCCGCGCAACTCTCAGCCGCCCGGGAGGCCGGTAACTGCTCGCTCACCGGCATCGACCCCGACTGCTGCCCCTGCGGCCGCCACCCCTAGGCAAGAGCTTCGACCACGTCGTCGACGTCGTCGCTGATCCAGCAAGTCACGCGGCGTCCGCTACGCCCTCGCCGGCAACGTCGTCGTCGGCGACGACGGCTGCACGATCATGGCGGTCGACTAGCCCCGAACCCGCCACCAAAGCGTAGGGACGGATGGAGCCATGGCCCCGCCCGTCCCTACGCCCCGATCTGCGCCTAGTGGCCTCGATGCATCCAGAGAATGAGCGCCATGCCGATCAGGAAGGCGACGAATCCGACCAGGCCCGCCTGCATCCAGGTCGGCCCGGTCCGACTCGCCACGGCGGTCGATGAACCGACTGCCGCCTTGGCCGCGACCTCGTTCTTCGCGAAGTCCCGCGCGGCTGCGACCAGTGCTTTCGTCTCTTGCTCAATAACAGTTTGACGGGCCAAGCCCGCCGCGTTGACCTCGTTGAGTGCGAGTTCACGAGCCAGCCGCCGTAGTTCTTCGGACATCGAGTCCATGGACCGGGCGACCGACTTCGAGACTTCCAAGTCGATCTTCTCGGCCAGGGAATCCGAGCCGGTCGACATCGCCGCCGAGACGCTCTTCGCGGCATCGGAGAGCGTCACGCCCAGCGCCTCGGCACGATCGAGCAGGTCGCGAACGTCGACCAGCATCGAGGCGACCGCCATCCCGACGAGCAGTTCGGGGTCGGCCGCCTTGAGGTTGAACACGTGCAGCATCTGCTTGAAAACGATGGTCCGCTCCGGACCGAGCGCGCCGCAAATGCGGTCGACGATCTCCTTAAACTCCATGGATGACCCCTCTCGCGAGTAGCTCGCTGAAAATCGATTCGGCCCATCCGAGGATGGTGCGGCGGTCGGCAGCGCTCACGGTTTCAAGCGTCCCGGCCGCAATATCCGCGAGCCGATAGTCGGACGCATCCAGGACGATTCTGGAGCGTGACCGGAGGTGTGGAATCGTCCCGCTGCCTTCACCGATCGCGGCGACCTTACGACTCGTCGCGGCCACCTGCGCGTAGGCCGCTTCATCGTCATCCAGGTAGGACCGGAAGGCGGAAAACGCCACGGATGCGGTGCGGCACTTCGAGGCATCTTTCGCCATCCGTAGAGAGGCAGAGACCGATGCGCGCGATACCCCTACCACGTGGACGCGGAAGCCCGCTTTGGCGAATATGCGGACCACCGTCCCGAGGAACGCGCGTGCCCCGTCGATATGCCCCGATGCGGGTACGTCGAGTATCAGACTCCCGGTATCCGGAAGAGCCGCCCATAGCGCATCCTGGCCGATACCGAGGAACGGCTCCGTTACCCCCATGCGCCCATCGCCCGTGATGCTCAATCCGATGCACGGTTCCAAGGCCATCTTCGCTCGCTCGTAGAGCAGCCGCGAGACAACCGATCCGTCTGCAGTCGCACCATAAGAGCAGACCACGACAGCCATCTTCTCAGGCAATCTTGTCGCCCGGCCGGGGTGCAGCGCTACGTGGCCTCACCGGCGTATCCGGGCTGGCTACAGGCGGCGTAGGACTCCCAGGCGCTTCGAGCTCCTTCATCGCTGCTGCGAGCAGAGTCCGATTCACCGGGACGTTTTTCTTGCGGAGGAACGCCACCGCTTGGGTAAGGCTCAGACCCCGCTTCTTGAATGCCTCGGCCCACGACTTGATCGCCGCGTTCCGGGCTTCGTTTGGATCCGGCAGAGATTCAATCTCCCCGATAATGCGCTGCACCGAGTCCGGTTCATAGAGTTCCGGTCCAGGGCGCTTGCTTCTCTCTCTTTTCGCCATGTTTTCCCCTTTCGTTGTCCCGTTTGGCCCTCCCCTTCTCATCCATCACTGCTTTTACTCTGCCGGTGGCGATTTTTACACCAGGGAAACAGGGCATGACCGGACCCCCATGAAAATATGCGCCCGATGCGTGTCGGCTACGTTTCGGCCAAAAGAGCAGCGGACGTCGGTTCTTTTGTCCGGTATCTCACGAAGGACGGTCGCTATCTGCTGGCCGGTGGCTTGCAGAGTGAGACGATCGCGCTCGAGACCGACGCGATTCATGCCGCGCTGCGTGACTACTTTGGCGAGCGCCCGCTCTTCACGACCTACGTCGACTGCGCGGTACACCCCCAACTCGACGCCTTCGCAGCGACGACGATTATCCGGGACGCCCTGCGGCGCGTCGACGGGCTCCAACACGCGATCGTCGTGGCGCACGGCCCTCCCGCCGAAAGCGGCCACCTCCACGTGCACGTTCTCGGCGTTCTCCCGCGTCTTGCGAACGGCCACATACTGCAGGTCTCAAACGTGCGTCGACGCCTGGTCTCGGCCGTCGCGGTTTGCGCCAAAGAAGCGGGCCTGGAATCCGTCCGAAACGAGCCCCACTTCGCGAGCCGAGAATACTTCCAATCCGAGCGCGACGACCGCCCTTCGTTCCGCGAGTTTACCGTCGCTCAGGGACTCGCCGGTCGGCTCTCCGCAGCCGCATCTTGGACCGCGTTTCATGACGTGCTCTCAACCGTGTCGGCGGGATACGGATTTGACGAGCGTGGAGGCTTCATCGACGACCGCTCTCAAAGCGATGGAACCGCGATCAAAGTATCACGCCTCGGCCCGTCCTTCTCCCACGCTAAACTCGTCGCGCGACTCGGTCCTTATGAGGACTCTTCTCCCGTCCGAATGTCCGCTCCAATGGCGAGTTACGCGCAGGCGCAAACCGAGCCGAAGTTCGAGCGCGCAATCGTCGTGGAGCACACCGCGGCACGGCGCACCTGGGAGCGCGACGTCGCGCCGCGCTTGGCGCGCGCGCAAGCGGCCGCGCGCGCAGAAGACGAGCCAGAGGTGCGCGCCGTGCGCGCGCTCGCGAAGGCCGTTCGGCGGCTGCGCGTGCGCGCTGATCGTCCGGGTATCGAGAGCGACGTCGCCGGCGTCCGGCGCGAGATTCTGGACGCGCTCGCCCGGGGAACCAAGGACGCGCGCGCACGCCAAGCCGACGCGATCGCACTCCACTATCCACCGCGACCGGCACGGCGCATCTCGGACTGGCTCAAGCAAGGCGAGCGCCGCGAGACGCCCCTTGCGACCCTCGGGCCGGTCGCGATTACGCATCCTCTCGCGGTCGGTGAATCCACCGTCGACGGCGGCCGAGAGGTCTACGTCGACGGGCTGCGGATCGGCGCCGAGATCGACGGCACCGTATCGCTTTTCGTCCGTCCACCGATCGACGCGTTTCGCGGCCTTCGGGCCACCGCCGAGCGCGTCACGTGCGCGGGCGATCCGGGACTCGTCGGCGACGCGCTGCGGATCCTCGCCCCGGCGCGCCACGACCTCGCGGCGATGCCGGCGCCGCCGACCCTGGCCCCCGATACCACCACGGTCCTCACCCACCCAGCGGAGCTCGTGGCGCACGAGATCGACCGCCTCTCACCCGGGTCCGCTCACATCGACGAGACGCCCTACGACGATGCCTCGGACCCGCCCGAGGGCGCGCGCGCCGGAACCGACGACGACACAATTGTGATGGTCGCGGGCACCCCGGCCGCCGTCGGAAACTTCACCTCAACGTATCCTCCTGCTGTCGCGGCGGATACCTATGCCATCTTCGAGGCCGTCGACGCAATCGACGCGGCCGTCCTGCGGGACCTCGCTCGGGAGGCAGGCTTGCAGCCGGTCGACGTTCTCGCAAGCGCGGAAAGCCCGAGCCGTTTCCCGGCCGAGCCCTACCGCGCCCCCGAAGGTATCCGGCTCGAGCGGACGGCCGCCCAACCGCAACCGACGCCGGCTATGACGACCAGACCGACGTTGCGAGCGGAGCGCCGGCGGATCCGGCGGCGGTAGTTCCGCCCGTCAAGACCGTCGTGATACCGAGGCCGTCGACCAGGCCGTGCACCATGGAAACTGCGTGCGTTTCCACGTACGGCGCCGCGAAATGACAGAGCCAGTAGATCGCTGCCAGACAGACCAGGATTCTCATGTTGACCCTTCGATCGGCGGCAAATGCCGATGCATGGTTCGCCATCATCGTCCCGTGCTGTCGGGCTGGGAAAGGCGGGCAGCGCGGAGCGGTGCCCTGCTCGGCCTTTCGCGGCTCGATAGCACGTCGGCACCCTCTCAAGCCCGCCGAACCGCCTCCGGCCGCTCCCCCGAACGTCCTCGGCTGCTTCGCGGGAATATCCCGATCAAGCCCGGCCGAAGACCAAGCCCTGTCCTGCAAGGGGTCGGGCGCAATCCCTAAGAAACGCCCGCTTATGTCTCACGCGGACCGCCCGCTCAAGGTCGTCAAGACCGTCAAGCGACTCGAAAAATTACCGGAGCACCTTTCGGTGCGCGACGCGCTACGCCTCATGCACGATGATATGGAGACGCAGATCCAACGGGTGGGAAATCGTAAGGCCGTCTATACCGAGGTCGCAAAATCGCTCGACGTGAGCGAAGCGACCGTCAAGACGTATTATCAGCAAGACGCGAAGCAAAAGCGCACCAAAGCGTCCTGATTCGTGGCCGGTAATATCACACGCCAGAAGCTCGAGGCGGCTCGAGCTCGTATTTCTGCACTTGCAAGCAACCGCCCGGCGAAAGCGCCGTCGATGAGCCCGTTCATCGACACGATGCGCGTTCATTACGACGAGATCGCAGCCGATCGCGATAACCGGCATACGTGGGACGAGATCGCGATGCGGTATTGGCGGCGCGAACCGCGGCCGTGCCGGCGAACGCTTCTGCGGCTCCTGCAACAAGTTCAAGGCGAGCGCTCGGACGCCGCGAAGCACTAGTTCAAGAACCGTCTCTACGCCGTCCGATGCAGCGCATCGGGCGGCGTTTGCTTTTCGAAGGCGTGCGTGTCGTTTCTAGAAGAAAATGGAACCACCTCGATCGTGTCCCAGGGCGTGTTGTGTGAACCACGGCTCGGCTAGGTGGGCGATCAGCCGGTGATGACGGCGGAGAGCCTGGGCGCTTCTATGGCAGGGCTGCAGGCCGGATCGCCGGCAACCCAACACTATCGCACTATGCCGCTCCGCCAATCTATGAGCGGCGCTGCGGGCGTAGCTTGCGTTCGGCGATGGAGATATTCTCAGTGGAACTCGATTTTGACCCGACGGAAGTTCTGTCTAAGCCGCTTATGGCTCACTTGGCGACGAGTTCGCCTGATGGGCCAAGAGACTCGCCTGTGTGGTTTCTCTGGGAGAAAGGGCGCATTTGGCTGGTAGGCTCCTCTCGAGACAGCTTTCCCAAGAGGTTGCGGGTAGAGCCCAGCTGCGCGGTTGGTGTTGTCGATTTTGACGTAGAGCGAGGCATCCTTCGGCATGTGGGCATTAGAGGTATTGCGGACATTCAGGAAATGAACGTTGACCGCTTACACCGGATGCTAAAGCGCTATCTTGGAGACGAGAAAACGAAATGGAATGCCTGGTTCAACAGAAATGTCGTTGAGTCGCTCGACTTGATGATTGAGGTCACCTCTAGCAGCGTCGTGGCGAAAGACGTCCTCGGCGGGCACCCAAAGTAGACCAGCCCATGGGCAGTTGAAAGTAGACCACCTACTAAAAGTAGCGTAAGGTCGGGTCGCCAAGGACGGCAGCGCGAAGGCGCTGTTGTGAGACGACTCCACGTGCACGACAAACAGCG
>JBBRTL010000050.1:0-14338 GCA_038244445.1 Vulcanimicrobiales bacterium | reverse complement strand
TCGACTGCGGCCCGGTCGCCTTGTTCGTGAGCGTCACACGGCTCGTCGACGCGTCGTACGAGGCGACCACACCGGCCGCGCTCGAATTGATGCGCGCGAGCGTGGAAGCGAGGTTGTCGCTCGCCGGGTCGACCGCGATCGAGACGCCGTTGATGGTGAAAAATCCGCCGGTGACCGGCGTTACGAAGTTCGCGCCGTTGTTGTTGTCGAGCGCGGCCGATTGGCTGAGTCCGCCGACGCCGGAGGTTCCGGTGACGTTGAAGGTCGGGCCGGTGTTGTCGATCTGCGCTTGATCGAGTTTGAGCACCTGGAGCAGATTGCCGCGATCGGCCGAGGATCCAAGCGTGATCGCCTGGCTACCGCCGAGCGTGATCGTGTCGCTCGCACCTTGGTAGCCGATCGTGAACGACGCATCCGCGGATGCGCGAACGGCCGACTGGATGTTGCTGAGGATCGTCTGGAGCGACTGCGAGTTCACGTCGTAGCTGACGGTGACGCCGTCGACCGTGACTTTTCCGGATCCCGACGTACCGTCGGTCGGCGTGACGGCAGCGTATGACGCCGAGAGCGGCACCGCATCCGACGCCTGACCCGCATACGCTCCGGCGGTCAGGGTATCGCGGACCGAGTGTCCGGCCGTAGCGGAACTGCTGACCTGCGTCGAGGTCGCGACCTTGGTGGACTGGACGACGTAGGTGCCGGGCGTCGCCGTCTTGCCGGCGATCCCGGTCGCGATCGCCGCGTTCGTATTACCACTGAGCGCGGTGTACGAGTTGAACAGTCCCGCACCGGAGATCGCATTGAGCGAGTTCTGTACCGAGACGAGCAGGCTGTTGATCTTGATGAGTTCGAGATTGGCCGAGTTGAGCGTCGAGATCTGCGCGTTGAGCTGCGCGTTCGGCGCGAGCGTCATCGATGTCAACTTGGTGATGATCGAGTTATAGTCGATCCCCGACGCGATGCCGGGAAAGGATACGGGAGGGACGTGGTTCCCGGGGACGATGCTCGACACGGACTATGCGTTCTCGTCGAGCGTCGCGCCTTGCGTCTGATCGAAGAACGACGAAAGATGCCCGAGCAAATCCGGCGGGAACTGCGCGATCTCCTGACCCGTGGTCGGATCGGTGAAAACAGTCAGGATCTCGTGATTGTGGATCTTATACGACACGCTAAGCGCGGCTGACTTCGCATCGTCGCCACCGCTGTGGAAGATCTTCGCGACGACGGACGCGATGCCGGGCGTCTTCTTCGCCGGTTCGCCGAGAACGTGCGGTGTCGTGGTCGATGCTGCTTGCGGAGCCGCAACGGGGGTACTCGGCGCTGGAGCTGATCCTGCTCCTGCGGCGGTTCCAGCTCCGGTCGTACCGACCAGTGCCTGAACGTCCATGTTCTTGCCTCCAGTTATTTCCTAGGAACTCTCTTCATATGTCGGCAGAAGGGGACCTGGGGTTTAGGTGTCCGGGAGGGTGGTTTGGGCTCGGGCGTACGCGCCGACCACCCCGGTCAGGGTGGCAACCGGGTCGCAATAGACGGCCACCCGGGCGGCACAGGCCCGAACCTCGGCCGAATCGAAGCCGGCCCACGCCGCAAGCAGGCCGTCGCGGCTCGCCCTCCCGGACGCCCGATCGGCGGTCCACAGCCCGGGACGCCAGAGTTCCGCGACGTAGTGACCGTTCGCCAGGAGCAACGCCGCCCCCGAGAGCGCCGCCCGGGCGCGCCGGGCGGCTCCATAGTCGACCCAACCGACATCCGCGAAGACGCGGGCCCTGCGGTAGAGCGCTTCGATCTCGCCCGGCGACG
The DNA here is from genome assembly GCA_038244445.1 of Vulcanimicrobiales bacterium. GTDB lineage: Bacteria > Vulcanimicrobiota > Vulcanimicrobiia > Vulcanimicrobiales > Vulcanimicrobiaceae > JALYSX01. The sequence continues at coordinate 12,538 of JBBRTL010000050.1, read as the reverse complement.
CATGGGGGATCACGGCGATCCGCTCGTCGGCGATCTCGCGGAGCATCGCCAGGACCTCCGTCTCGACGACCGGCCCGAGGACGACCATAGGCAGATCGGCATCCATAGCCGCGCGGGCCAACAGCAACAGGTTGGAGCGGGCCTCGACCGGTGCGTGGACCAGTACGAAGTCGTCCGGACCGACCAGATGGCCGATCGGCTCGGGCCCGACCGCCTCGGGGAGACAGGGGCCGACCGGGGCCACGTATCCATCGAAGCCTAGGCCGCGAACGAAGCGTTCTTCGGCCTGGCCGGAGACGACCAGCGCTCCACACAGTTTGAGTGCGCCGACGACGGCCTCACTATAGCCCGGGACCGGGTCCTGTCGGCCGACTTCAAGCCCGGGCGCTTTGACGTTGCGACGCTCGAAGAGGGCCAGATGCTCCTCGCGCTCGGTGTCGGTCGAGACCCGGTGGATGCCCGTCGACATGCCCGCTCCCCAGACGCCTTCGGCGGCGAGGTCGTCGAGGTGCGCGGTCGCGACGATCGGCTTGCCCGCAGCGAACGCGCGGGCGATGGTCGACCCCAGATCGCCGATACCGGTCAGCGTCATCGCGTGGACGAGATCGTATCGCTCGACGTCCCGAACGCTCGCGGCGACGCGAACGTCGACCGTGAACCCTTCCGCGCGCAAGCGCGCCGCGAGCGCATCGGCCTCATCCACATCGGGATCGTCAGAACGCGCGGCAGCATCGCGGATCGCGATCAATATCTCACCACCGGATCCACCGGTGGCCGTCGCGACCCCGCCGATCGGCCGGCGCAGCCGCACGTCGGGTGCGCGTATCGCGAAGCCGCCGGCACGAGCGGAGTCGTCGAGGTCGAACGAGATCAGCACGTCGGCGGGCACCGGCTCCGCAATCGCGATCGCGTCCGGTGCATCCGAGTCGAGTTCGATCCGCCACGCGGTCGGCGGCAGGTCCGCGCCCGCCGGTCCGATCGCGAGATCGTACGGCAACGCGTCGCGCGTCGCGCCGAACGCCGCGAGGCCGAACCACCGTCGGGCCGCAGCGTTTGCAGCAGCATCCCCCAGATCCGCGACCAGGGTCCGGGTGCTGCGCGCCAGGATCGCGACGCCGTTCGCGCCGGCCGGTGCGTCCGTCACGATCGCGCGCTTGTCGCGCGCGAACCGAGCGGCGTACGCGTACGGTGCGCCGGCCACGGCGACGCGCGCGTACGGCGAGGCACCGGCGAATCCATAGGCGCGCGCTTGCGCGAACGCGGTCGAATCCGCTTCGCCGCCGAAGGTGCGCACGATCTCCTCGATCGAGCGACGCCCGAGAAAATGCGCTAGCAACCACGGGGTGACTTCGGTCTCGATCGCATCCAGGATCGTATCGTCGAGCGCATCCGCAGCCGACTCGGGCCAGATCAAGGGTGGTCCTTCCGGATCGGCGAGCATGGTTCCGTCGACGTGGACGAACGGCACCACCGCGATCTCCCCGTCGCGCGCGAACGTCAGGTCGAGCACGCCGAAGCCGCCGATCTGTCGCAACATCGGTTCCATGCGCGCGGCGATCAAGGTCTCGGCCCCGACCACGCGTCGTAAGGTCGCACCGTCGCGCCACAGATCGAAGATCGAGTGCAGGCGGTGCTTTCTCATGCCCGCTCCCCGGGTGCGTAGGCGCGGCGCAGCGCACTCGGACTACCGCCCATCGGAGCGGCGAACTCCGCCGGGAGTGCACGATCCGGTCGTACTGCGACTCCGGACGCGCCGGCCGGAAGTGACGCGAGCCAATCCGGGATGCGCTCTTCGTCACTGACCACGATGTCGGGCGCGAGTTCGTCCGGAACGCCGAGACGGTCCAGCATCTTCGCCAGGCGCGCACCAAGCGTCGCGGCGTCCGGCACCGCCAGCGTCGCGATCGCGAGCTGCACGGCATCGCCCGCGACGAACGCCTGCGCATAGCGTCGGGCAAACGCACCGATCGCATTCCAGTCCGCTTCCTCGCGGACGATGCCCGCGAAGACGGTCGCGTACCCGCGCGCCATGGGCTCGACGTCGACGGGCAACGCGAAGTGATGGCGCGTGCGATCGAATCCCCGGCGATAGGCCGGCCGCGAGTCGTAACCGTCCACCCCGTCGAGCTTCTTCAAGTTCCATTTTTCGGCGAATTTCTTCCAGTTCTCCGACATGGTCGCGACGTAGTCGATCTTGTTGGCGGCGAACGTCTTGCTGCCGAAGTGATGGATGAAGACGTCATCGCAGACATAGATCCGATATCCGGCGGCTCGCACGCGCAGGCAGAAATCGTCGTCTTCGAAGTTGCCGACAGCGAAGCGTTCGTCGATTCCGCCGACTTCGTCGAGGACGCGACGCGGCAGGCAGAGGCAGAGGCCGATCGCGCGATCGATCAGGAAACCCTGGCGATGGTACTTGCGCCGCCGCTCTGCGGCGTAGGCGTGCATTCCGGGAAGGTCGGTATACTTCGTATCCGCCAGCATCTGCACGCCGGCGACGCGATTGCTGCGCACCGCCGAGATCCCGAGCGCCGGCACGCGATCGAACGCGTCGAGAAGGCCGTCGAGCCAACCCTCCGTGACGACGGTATCGTTGTTGAGCAGCACGACGTACTCGCCGCGGGCGGCCGCGAGCGCCTGATTGCTGCCGCCCGCAAACCCGCGATTGGCAGCGTTGTAGATCACGCGGACATCGGTCAGCGTCGCCAGCCAATCGGTCGTCTCGGGCCCGGATCCGTTATCGACGATCACGACTTCGTAGGGCGGGCGGGTGTGGGCGCGGATCGATTCGAGCGCGAGCTGCGTGTACTCCGGCGCGTTCCAACTGAGCATCAGCACGGAGACCAGCGGCGGATCGCCCTTCGGGGGCGGCGCGATCAGCGCTTCGATCTGCGCGACGTCGGTCGAGGCGATGCCGGCGAGCGGCATTCCCCAACGTTCGCGAAAGCGCGCGTCCTCGGCCCGGTCGGGCAACCTGGCGATGGTCGAACTCGCGCCACGCGTGGCGACGCGTTCGCGCAACGCCCGCATGCACAGATCGGCGACGGCCCCGTCCAACGTCGCGAACTCGGCCAGCCGCAGATGTGCAGGAAAGGTTCGCAACGAGAGCAGCGTACAGCGCGCGTCGGCTGCGATCGGATTGACGTCTTCGCCCGACGGAAGATCCGGCGCGTAAGTCGCGGCGCCGACGTTCCAGGAGAACTCGACCTGACGGATCAGCTCGTCGAGCCAGCCCGGCCCAGGCACGGTGCGCGCGTCGACCAATGCCAGATACCGGTCGCCGCGAATCTCCATCTCGGAACGGACCGCCGCGAGCGCGTCGTCGCTTCCGACGCGGAGGATGCGCGAGACCGGCGCGAAGTTCTTCGTCAGGACGGCGTCAGCCGCGCCGCGCGCGTCGCCATGCACGACGATGGTGGTCTTCGGCGTCTGTGTTATCTCGTAGTTATGCGTGCGGTTGGCGTAGCGGACTTCGCGGCGAATCGTCCCGCGCGCCAGGTGATGCGCGTTCGAATCGAAGACGGCCGATGCATTCCAGCGCTTCGCGAGTCGCACGTTGTTGTACAGGACCTTGCGAAACCGTTGGACGCCCGACTGGGATTCGAAGTGGGTAAGCTCCGCGCGCGGTTCGTAGACGACCCGTAGCCCCCGCGCCACCACCTTGAAGCAGTAGTCGATATCTTCGTAACCGTTCCAATAGCCTTCGTCGAGGCCGCCCAGTTCCACATAGAGCGCGCGGGGCGTCACCAGGCACGCACCGGTGACGGTCCGCAGGTCGCGACGCTTCGCGGCGGCCGCAGCATCGCCCCCGACGTTGAGAAGGTCGTGATAGGCGAGGAAGCCGACCGAACCGAACCGGACCGGCATCGTGACGACGCCGGCGTGTTGGAGCGTACCGGAGGGATAGAGCAGTTTGGCTCCGACCGCGCCGACGTCCGGTTCCTTCGCTACCGCGAGCATCGCCGCGAGCCAGCCCGGTTTTGCAAGCGTGTCGTTGTTCAGCAAGACCAAGAAACGCCCGCTCGCAAGTCGCGCCCCCTGATTGTTCGCTCCGGCAAAGCCGAGATTGACCTCGTTGCGGATCACGCGGGCCCACGGAAAGGTTTCGAGCATCTCGGGCGTCTCGTCGGTCGACGCATTGTCGATGACGATGATCTCGCCCACTCCCGCACCCTCCAGGGTCGCGCGAATCGTCTCGAGGCATTGACGGGTCAACGCGGCCTTGTTGAAGACCGGTATGACGATCGAGTAGTCCAAGGTCAGATCAGCGCCCGTTCGGCGATCCGCTTGGCATCTTCGACACGACCGGCACGGAGATACAGGCTCGCGAGTTCGACCGCAACGCGCTGACCGCCGCTTTCCGCAGCGCCGACGAGCACGCCTTCGGCTTCATCGACCCGTCCGAGCGCTTCCAACAATCCGGCCTGCAGGACGAGCGCGTCGGTCTGCCCGGGATCGAGTTCCAATGCATCGGCGCTCGCGGCGAGCGCATCGCGCGGGCGCCCGAGATCGCGCAGGACGATCGCCCGCAGGTAGGCAGCCTTCCCGAACACGGCGGCGTTCGTCCGATCGATCGTATCGAGATGCACGAGCGCTTCTTCGCGCCGGTCAAGATTTACGCTGCATATGGCGGCATTGTAGCGCAACATGGGATCGTGCGGCGCGGCATCGAGCCCCCGTAGAGCGAAGGCAAGTCCTTCGGCAAATGCACCGCTCGAGATACCGCCGTAGGACCTGCGCAGATAGTCGTCGCTGGTCTCCGGCGGCGTCGCGCGCTCGCGTTCGAGCAGTGCAGCAAGGGCCGCGTCCTCGCCCTTCTCGCGGTAGTGCGCCTCGAGCGGATTGAGCGCCTCGGCCGCTCCCGGGTGCAGATCCGCGGCGAGGACGAGCAGCCGTTCGGGTTCGGGCCAGCCGTTCTTCAGGACGACGGCGGCGCCGGCGACGAGCAGGTTCACGGCGGTGCGTTTGGGCAGACGAGCGTAGCCCGCCTCGATCGCATCGACCGCCTCTCGTTCCTTGCCGCGACGCAACAGAAAATTGATGTAGTGGAGCGCCGTCTGATCGTTAGGAAACTCCGTCCAAACGGATCGTAGCGCTTCTTCCGCCTCGCGCATGCGGTCCATCCGTTCGAGCGCGCGCGCGCGATTGAGCCGCAGTGCCTGCACCGCGGGCCGGTTGGCTAAGCCCCTGTCGAACCACTCCAGTGCCGTCACGTCGTCGCCCTGCGCGACGTAGGTCGCGCCGATCTCGCTGTGCGCCTTCCAGATCGAGACCTCGTCGTCGACGACGAACTGCAGATGGCGATACTTGCCGTCCTCGATCGCATTCAGAAAGGCGACGCGCGCATCGTCGAAGCGCTTGAGCGCGACCAAAGCCTTGCCGAGTGCGAAGTGCGCGTTAGCGTAGTGCGGCGAAAGCCGCAAGCACTGTTCGGCGATCGGGAGCGCTTTCTCCGGCAGGTTCAGGCGTTCGGTATAGAGATCGGCAAGGGTCGCGAGCCCGTTCGGGATGAATCCGCGCGCCGTCTCGCCGTTGAATTCGCGCATCGTTTCGAACCCTTCGCGCGCCGTCTCGTGATCGCGCATCAGGTATGCCGTCATGCCGAGATTGAACCGGTGGAACGGGTCTTCCGGCTCGAGTTCGATCTGCCGCCGGATGATATCCATGTTTCGCTGAGCCTTGTTCCGCTCGGCGACGATCTCGCTCAGGTAGCCATGGTGCAGGATCGCGATCGGCGACTGGACAGCTTTGATGCCGATCGGATCGTTGTCGATCGAGACGAACTCGTGGACCGCCCCGCGATATCGCAGGTCTGGATCGTTCGGGAAGATGCGTACCAGCGCATGCGACATGGAGCCGCTGCCGGCATAATCGTCGGCAGCGTTGTTGCAACGCACCCAGACGCCGACGTGATGGGCCGGCGCATCGCGGAGTTCGCGGAGCGCCGCATACGACTCGGGCAGTAGTTCTTCGTCGGCATCGAGATGGAATATCCAGCGCTTGGTCGCCATAGCGATCGAGAGGTTGCGCGCCCAGGCGAAGTCGTTCTTCCACGGATGCTCTTCGATCCGCGCGCCGTACGACCGGGCGATCTCGATGGTCCGATCGGACGAACCCGTGTCGACGATGCAGATCTCGTCGACGAAGTCCTTTACGCTCTCCAGGCACTGAGTCAAGAAGCGCTCTTCGTTCTTGACGATCATGCAGAGCGAGATCCCGGCCGGCCGCACCGGATGTCCGGGCGGCGCCATCGGCAGGCCGAGGACCGAACGCGCAGGAGCCGGCGCCGCCGTCGAGGCGGGGGCGGCGGCTTTGGAACGGCGAGAGATGACCCGGACCGGCATTCTCTTCAATATTCGGCAAAAGCGCCTACGGTCACTAGCGGACAAAGAAAAGAGAGCCCGCCCCTTCGAGACGACGACGTACCGTCGTCTCCTCAGGACAGGCTCTCGCGAGCTACTTCCGGTTTTGTTTAGCGGAAGAGACCGATGACCGATTGGGCGTTGGCGTTGGACTGAGCCAAGACCGACGTGCCGACCTGCACCAAGATCTGGAGCTTGGTGAACTCGGTCGTTTCCTGACCGACGTTGAGATCGCGGATCTGCGACTCCGACGCTTGCAGGTTGACGGCCGCGACGTTGTCGTTGTTCGCATCTTCGTTCAAGCGAACGATGACCGCACCGAGGTTGGCGCGCTGGTTGAGCAGGCGCTCCAGGGCGTTGTCGATCTGGCCGATCGCGTCTTCCGCACCCAGCGACGGGTTGCTGGACGACGAGAGTGCCAGATTGATGTTCGAGACGCGCAGCGTCTGGGTGTTGGTCGCTTCGAAGCCGATTTGAATCGTGTCGCCTTCGTTTGCGCCCGACTGGAAGTTGAACGCCGGGTTGCTCGGGTTCGTGAGGGCAGCCGTGTTCTGGCTGATTTTCACGTACGCAGTCGTGCCGACATCCGCCGAGGTGATGTTGCCGATCGTCAACTGCACGTTGTCGAAGTCGTTGGTCGTGTTGCCGGCGCCGAAGAGCGTCGACGAGACCGAGACCACGCCGCTGTTCGAGGAGACGAACGTCTCTTGAATAGCGATCGAGGCGCCGGTGTTGATGACCTGGAGTTCGATCGTACCATCGACCGTGTCCGTACCGCCGGTCGCGTCGCCTTGGAAGCCGTTGACCGCGGTATTGAACGTTGCGCCGGTTGCAACCGTCGCGACCAGGAAGCCGCTGTTGCCTGCGATCGCAGTGTTGCTGCTCGAGAGCGCGGCGTTGGCGGTGACGTTGACGAAGGCATCCTTCTCGGCGACGAAGCCGGCGTGACTGCCGTCGAGGAGGGGCTGACCGTTGAACGAGGTGTTCTGCGAGATGCGGTTGACTTCCAGCAGCAACTGGGAGACTTCAGCCTGCAGGTTGTTGCGATCCGACGTGCTGTTGATATCGCTCGACGCTTCGACAGCCAGGCTGCGAATGCGCTGAAGGATGTCGGTCGTCGTCTGGAGCGCGCCTTCCGCGACCTGGGCCGCGTTGTTGGCGGTCTGCACGTTCTGAACCGCGGTATTGAAACCGTCGACCTGCGTCTGCAGGTTGGTCGCAATCGCGAGGCCCGACGGATCATCCGCTGCGGTGTTGATGCGCAGGCCGGACGAGAGACGGGTGGTCGCGGTGCGAAGTGCATCTTGGTTCTTGTTCAGGTTGTACTGAACGTTGTTGGCCAACAGGTTGTTGGCGATCGAGAGACCTGAAGACATGGTGTGCTTTCCTCCGTGAACGCGCTTATGCGCGAGACTAGTCTGGGGAGACGTCCTGTCCCCTTACAGCTTGGTTATCGGCCCTTGCAGGTGATAACTTTAGGGGAGTTTAGTTGGCTTTCCCGGCGTTTTTCCGGGGCTGTAAGGTCGCCTTTCCGGCCCCCGCGGTGTCGGTGGGTACCGGGCCGGCGGCGGCGCTCTGGTTGGCCCGCTGGATCTCTTCGTAGATCTCCGAGCGGTGGACCGAGATATCCCGCGGCGCCTCGATGCCGAGCTTGACCTGATCCCGATCGACGGCGACCACCACGATCCGGACGTTGTCTCCGACCATGATGGACTGGTTGATCTTGCGGCTCAGAACGAGCATGGCGTGCCCTCCTTGGCTTGGGTTAGTATCCCCCTTTGACGGGGGCGACTTGGTTTACTGCGGGGAAGCGGCCTGGGCGGCTTCGTCGGCAGTCTTCCGCGGTACCGATTCTTTGATCGAGTACCCCGAATTCTCGAGCATGACCTGACGCGCAACCCGCGTCCGCAGGTTGACCACGATCGGCGCCATCAGGTTCATGGTCATCTCTTCTGCATTGGCGGTGGCGACCATCACGCAGAGCAACGTAAACTCCGAGGGATCGGCGATCTCGAGAGCCGCGACCGCGTAGGCCGGCAGCTTCGGATCGTACTTCTCGAAGACCAGGTAGGGGTCGCAGGTTGGGATTGCGACCTTGAGGTCGTCCAGGCTCTGGAGCCAGACGAAGTTCGGCTGGGTCGGCAAACTCAGAGCCAGCCAATGCCGCAGCGCCGGGAAGCCCGGCAGCCCCCACGGGAAACTGAAGACCTCTTCTTCTGCGTAGGTGAAGTTCCCGAATCGGGGTAACTCCACCGTCGTCGTAACCGGCGTCGCTTCCATGGCTGCGCTCATCCCTTCATTATCCCTTCGACTTAGCCGAGGTAGTCGAAGAGGTTCTTCGACTCCAGCTTGGTGGTTGTTCCGTAAGCCGCCTGCAGCGCCGTCTGGGTTTGCGAGAACTGCGTCATTACCTTAGCAATATCGGCATCCTCAATACCCGACTGTACGGCGGTATTGTTAAGTACCTGCGAACTCTGGAGGCTGGCCACGGTTTGCAGATTCTGGATCGTCTGACCGACCGTCGTCCGGGCCGAGAGGGCGGCGTTGAGGACGGTGTCCACATCGCCGATCTGCGCGGAGACGGTATTCGTGTGGTCGGCCTGCTCCGTGAGACCGAACGCAGCCGTGAAGTTGCCGGGCGTCGGTGCACCCAGACTGGCGATGTCCCGCACCTGGAACGGCGCGCCGCCGGCCGAGGAGAGGGTCAACTTTTGTTGCGCGTAGTCGAAGCTCGCGGTCACACCCGTCGCACCGGTCTGTGCGTTGATCGCCGCCAGCACCGACGACACCGGCAAGTTCGCCGGGATCGCGATCGTCACGCCGTTCGGGGCGAGCGCCGACGAGATCGAGACGTCGACGTTGCCGTTGCTATCGGCCACCAGCGGGGTCGCGAGAATGCCCGCCGTATTGATCGGGGTCGCGGCGGCAAGCGAGGCGCCGCGCACGTTGACGCCGGCCTGGCTGACGTCGGCGACCGTGCCCTGCGCGAGCGCGTTGCGCAGATCGATCAGCGTCTGGAAGGCGTTTGGCGATCCGTTCGTCGAGGAAAAATTGAAGGCTTGCTGGATGCTCACGGACGACGGCACGGACTGGCCGCTCGGCAGCAGCTGGGTCTGCGACTGCAGGTTGCCGGAGAAGGTGACGCTCGAGGTCGGCGTGCCGCCCGGTTTGACCGGCGCTTGCGATAGCGCGGCGGTGCCGCCGAAGACGTACTTGCCCGCGTACTGGGTGTTCCCGAGGCCGACCAGTTCGCCGAGAAGGCCGTCGACCTGGGTCGCCATGGCTTGGCGCTGGGCCGGCGTGATCGCGTCGCTCGCGCCGCTGACCGCAAGCGCGCGGGCCTTCTGCAGCACGTCGGTGACCGAGGAGAGCGCGCCGTCGACGGTCGTCAGTTCGGCCGAGAGGTTCGCGACGTTATCGCCGGTCTGATTGCCCTGCGCTATCTGGGTGCGCAGGCTCAGGTCCTGAGCGATATGGGTCGGATCGTCCGACGGCTTATTCAACCGCTTGCCGGTCGAAAGTTCGTTGCCGAGCTGCGACTGCTGAGCGACTAGATTGTCGATCGAGGCCGTCTGATTACTGAAGATCTGCGACGTTGCGATTCTCATGCGTTGACCTCTAATGCACGCCGAGCGTGTTGATGACGGTGTTGAGCAGCGAGTCGAGCACGTTCATCGTGCGCGCTGCGGCCTGGTACGCGTTCTGGTACTTGATCAGGTTCTGCGTCTCTTCGTCGATGTTGATGCCGGCGATGCCCTGGCGGGTCGCGTCGATGTTGCTCGTCAGGGTCGTCTGGGTAGCCGTCCCGATCGTGACCGTCTGGCCGTCGAGACCGACCTGCGTGATCAGGTTGCCGTAGAACGCGCCGAGCGTCTGGACTTGCGCGGACGCGACCGAGAAGTTCGCGGCGTGTGCCGCCGCCGGCGTGAACGTGACCGACTCGATGCCGGTGACGGTGTTGATCGAAATCGCCGAGACGACCACGTTCTCTTGCGGGGCACCCCCGCCGGTGGTCGCATCGAGCGTCAGCACCGAACCGACCGTGACGTTGTTGGTGCCGGCCGGCAACGGAATCGTCATCGGCGTCGCCGCGACCGCTGCGGCTGCGCTGGTGGTCTGCAGCGCGGGCACGCCGGTCGAACTCGAGAACGTCGCGAGCAGGGCATTTGCGCCACCGTTGTCGTGGGGTCCGAACGCATTCGCCGCGTTCTGGACGACGTTGTCGATGCCGCCCGCGCCGAGCACGCCGAGTAGCGACGTCGCCGGCGTGGCCGCCGCATAGTTGGAGTCGGCGACCGTGAAAGTCGGGTCGGTCGGGTTCGCGCCCTGCGCGGCCCGATGCGCGAGATCGGCGTTGGCCGGATCTCGAGCGAAGACGATCCGCTGGGCGCTCGCGTCGTACGCCGCGGTCGCGCCGAGATGGGCGGCATTGAACGAGCCGATGAAATCGTCGATCGAGTCGGCGTTACCACCGGCGGTGGTCGAGTAGTTGAACGTCTGTGCGGCGCCGTCGACGGTTACCGTCAGCGTCCCGAGCAGACCGGCCGCAGGCGGGTTCGCCAGGTTGCCGTTGTTCGTCAACTGCTGCGACGTGTCGACCACGTTGTTGGCCGAGTTGAGCGGCACGACCAGCGCCCCGGCACCCGTGCTCGCAAGCGCCAGTGGCAGCTGCGATGCGTTGCTGATGCCCAGGCGGATGTTGGCCGCACCGATCGGCAGAGTGCCGACGATCGGGGCGAAGAGCGCTTGGCCGGGCTGGCCGTTTTGATCGTAGGACGCCGTCGTGACGCGATTGATCGAATCCGCGAGACCCGAGGCGAACTGATCGAGCTGGGTGGCATAGACGCTCAGCTTGCTATTGTAGAGATCCTGCAATCCCGCGAGTTGGCCGCTCCCGAGCGGGATGCCGGGCGCGGTCGCCGCAGCCGGCGGATTGCTCGCGAAGTCGATCTTGAAGGCCGGTTGGCCGGTCGCAGACGTGCCGATGGTCGGGGCCGCGAGATGATAGGCAACCGCGTCGTTGACGAGCGCCTGTCCGTTGACGGTGACCAGGGTCGAACCGTTCGGCTGAATCGCCGTCTGGGTCGACATGTACTGCGAAAGATTGTCGATCAACTGATCGCGCTGATCCGCAAACGTGTTCGGGTTGTCGCCGACTGCAGTCGACGCGCGGATCTGACGGTTTAGCGACGCGATCTGATCCAGGATGCCGTTCACGGTCGTCACCAACGTGCCGGCCTGGGACAGCGTCGTAGCTTTCTGCGCGGTGATCGCGGAGGAGGTCTGGTTGAGCGCGTTCGTGAGCGACTGGGCTTGGGCGAGCACGTTGGCGCGCACCGAGTCGGACTGGCCGCTGCCGGCCTGCGCGACGATCTGGTTGATCGCGGTCTGGAACGCGGTGAACTGCGTGCTCACGCCCGAGTTCGGATCGCCGAAGGTCGCTTGGAGCGAGTTGAGCGCGTCGTTCTGCACGCTGTAGAAATTCTGCGACGACGACGCGCCGCGGAACATCGAATCGTACGTATCGGAGTGGATGCGTCGGATGTTCTGCACGGCCACGCCGTCGCCGACGGTTCCGCCCACATGCACCGCATAGCCCGGCGATCCGACGATCGGCGAGGCCTGCGTGAAGACGGCCTGCTGGCGCGACGCGCCCGGCGTATTGACGTTGGCGATGTTGTCGGCCGTCACGTTCTCGGCGAGTTGGTAGGCGTCGAGACTTTTGCCGATCAGCCCGATACCGTAAAAACTGGCCTGCGGAAAGAAGCTCATGCGCTGCTGCTCACTAGGACGCTGTTGCGTGGCGGCGGTACGAAGCCGCGCCGTTTGTACGTGCCGGCGGAGTCGCCGGAGGCTCGTTGCAAAGCGCCGGTGATCTTCACCAGGCGATCCATTCCGCTCTGGATCAGGGCTTTGTTGTTCGCGACCGAGAGGTTGATCCCGATCGAGAGGGTCGCAAGCTCCGAGAGTCGCGCGCCCATCTGAAGGGCGATCGGGCGCGGCGCGTAGCCGCAGACCTGACGGAGCGTCATCTGTCCGAAACCGCGCGCCTGCATCCCGCGACGGACCGAAGTGGCGCGGGCGTAGGCGATGCGCTGGCCGTCGAGCTTGCGTTCGACGATGTTGATCGCGAGCGGCTCGCCGCCGACCAAGGCGCGGGTCATCTCACCCGCAAG
>JBBRTL010000049.1:0-14375 GCA_038244445.1 Vulcanimicrobiales bacterium | reverse complement strand
CCGGCGGACGCCCGGCGGGGGCACAGGGACGGAGCTGAACGACGCTCTGAGGGGCGGAGGCCATGTTTGTCGACCTATCTTGCTGGGGTAGGTTGATCTAGCCAACCCATGTGTAAGTGTTGTACACATTTTGTATAGGTCAACCGGGTGCCCAAAAAAATCGCTGTCCGCCAACCGTCCAGAACGGCCGCATCAGACCCAACCGGCGTCAGCTCAATCAAGGTGGTCTCGCAGCTGACGGGCCTGCAGATGGGGACACTGCGCGCATGGGAGCGCCGCTACGGCTTTCCCATGCCGGCCCGGCGAGCGGATTCGAACCGCAGGCTCTACTCCAACGAGCAGATCGAACGGCTTCGTACGGTGGCGGGGGCGGCTGCGATCGGATCAATGCATCTGGCGAAGGGGCTGGAGTATAGGGCCGTGGTGGTGATGGCGTGCGATGACGACGTATTGCCGCTCGCGGAGCGCGTCGCGGCGGTGGACGACGCGGCCGAGCTTAAAGATGTCTTCGATACCGAGCGGCAGTTGCTGTACGTCGCCTGCACGCGAGCACGAGACTTCTTGCTGGTGACTGGCTCTGCCCCGGGATCAGCGTTCCTCGGAGATCTACGCGGTGGAGACTAGCCGATTCCCGTCGTCGGAGGGATTGTATTGCGGAGGTGTCCGCGATGGACGATTTCGACGAATGCTTGGTATGTGGCGGCGACGTGGTCGAGATTGGAATGCTTGGCAGTACGCGCTATCGTGTGTGCCGATGCTGTGGGATGACGGGGTCGCTCGCCGTTGCGAGCGAGCGCAATGATGAGGCGCGTATAGGTTGACGGCGACCAAGTCGTGCGCGTCCTTCGAGACGCTCGCAGCGCTCGCTCCTCAGGATGACACCCCGACCGCTTCGTGCTCCTTAGGTCACACGGGGCTAGCGTAGGAGTTCGGCGAGCGCTTTCGGTTCGGCGAGGAACGCGTCGTGGCCGTGGTCGCTTTCGAGTTCGCGGTAGGTGGCGGTGAAGCCGCGCGCGCGTAGGCGTTCGGCGGCGGCGCGGATGTCGGCGGGGTGGAAGAGCCAGTCACTGGTGATCCCGACGAAGAGCAGATCGGGTGAGGTGTCGCGCGAGTCGTGCTCGCGGACGTCCTGTGAGTCCATCGCGTGGGTGAGCGCGACGTAAGCGTCGGGCGTCATGCGCGTTTCGAAGATGTCGGCTTGCCGTTCCAGATAGCCCTCGACATCGTAGATCGGCCGGCCTTTGCGATCCGGTTTACGATCGTGGCGGGTGCGGAAGAGCGCTTCGCTCTTGTAGGTGAGCATCGCGAGTTTGCGCGCGATCCGGAGCCCGCCCTTGGGTTCGAGCGCGATCGCGTCGCGTTGGATGCTGTTGAACGCGATCGCCATCGCGGTCTGATGATCGTGCGCGCCGATCACGACCGCACGGGAGACCCGCTCGGGTGCATCCAGCGCCCACTGCAGCGCTTGCATGCCCCCGAGCGAGGCGCCGATGACCAGATCGAACGTTTGGATTCCGATCTGGTCGAACGCGCGACGTTGCGCGCGTACGATGTCGCCGACGGTGACGAGCGGAAACGATGCGCCGAGCACCGGTCCGGTCGAACCGTAGCAGCTCCCGACGGCGTTGATGCCGACCACCGTCCACTCGCGCAGGTCCAGCGGCGCGCCTTCGGCGAGAAGGTCGCCCCACCAATCCGCGACCCGCGCGGATCCGGTGAGCGCGTGCGGAACGAGCGCGATCTTGCGCCCGTCGCCCGGCTCGCCGTAGATCGCGACGCGTTGCTCGACCGCGGGGAGGATGCCCCCGCGATCGAGTTCGAGATCCCCGATGTTGACGGTGATCTCGCGAGGCTCGACGCTCAAGCGGAGAACGCCTGGGCGAGATCCGCGATGATGTCGCGGCGGTCTTCGATGCCGATCGAGAGGCGGACGGTGGCGGGGGTGATGCCGTTGGCGGCCTGTTCGGCGGGTTCGAGTTGCTGGTGGGTGGTGCTGGCCGGATGGATCACCAGCGACTTGGCGTCGCCGACGTTGGCGAGCAACGAGAAGAGCTTGAGGCGGTTGATGAACGCTTTGGCTTCGGCTTCGCCGCCATCGATCTCGAACGTGAGGATCGAACCGGCGCCCTTGGGCAGATATTTCTGCGCCTTCGCATAGGCGCTGTGGCTCGGCAGGCCGGCGTACGCGACCGAGGTGACCTTGGGATGCGACGAGAGGAACTCGGCGACGGCTTGAGCGTTCTGCACGTGACGTTCGACGCGCAGGCCGAGCGTCTCGAGACCCTGGATCAAGAGCCACGCGTTGAAGGGCGAGATCGCCGCGCCGATATCGCGGAGCAGCTGCACGCGCGCCTTGAGGATATAGGCCAGGTTGCCGAAGGCCGGTGCGTACTTGAGGCCGTGGTACGACGGATCGGCTTCGACGAAATCGGGGAAGCGCGGGTTGTTCGCCCAATCGAACGTGCCGCCGTCGACGATGACGCCGCCGATCGCGGTGCCGTGGCCGCCGATGAACTTGGTCGCCGAGTGGACGACCACGTCGGCGCCGAACTCGATCGGACGGACCAGATAGGGCGTCGCGAGCGTGTTGTCGACGATGAACGGGAGCCCGTGCTCGTGCGCGACCGCAGCGATGGCCTCGATGTCGAGGACGTCGATCTTCGGATTGCCGATGGTCTCGGCGAAGACGGCCTTGGTGTTCGGACGGATCGCGGCCCGGACGTTCTCGGGATCGGTGACGTCGACCAGGGTCACCGCGACGCCGAAGCGCGGGAGCGTGTGCGCGAAGGCGTTGTAGGTACCGCCGTAGAGCGAGTTCGAGGCGACGATGTGGTCGCCGGCGCTCGCGACGTTGAGCAGCGCATAGATGTTGGCCGCCTGTCCGCTTGCGACCGCAAGCGCACCGACGCCGCCTTCGAGCGCGGCGACGCGCTGCTCGAGGACATCGGTGGTCGGGTTGTTGATGCGGGTGTAGATGTTGCCGAACTCTTCGAGCGCGAACAGGCGGCTGGCGTGCTCGGCGTTATCGAACAGGTACGAGGTGGTTTGGTAGATCGGGACCGCGCGCGACTTGGTGGTCGGGTCGCCGGCGTGGCCGCCGTGAACGGCGACCGTGTCGAAGTGGAGCGGGGCTTGGGATTCGAGGGTGGTGGACATCGCGATGACTCCTTAACCCGGCAATGAGTGCGCAAGACGGGCTTGCGTTGCCGGAACGTGGTGTGACGTGTCGTTCCAGATGGGATAGACCGAAGCGGGAACGATACCCGCGGCGGAGAGCGTACCGAGAATAGCGTCGGTCGAGCGCGATACGTCCGGTTGGAAGCGGACGATCGCGGTGCCGGCAAGGGTTGCGTTGGCGTCGTGGGCGATCGCGTGGAGACGCAGGGTGCGACCGGCGGCGATCGCTTCGTAGAGCGACTCGAAACGGGCGACGCGTTCGGCGCCGGCGTAGGCGGGTGCGACGTCGATGGCGGGCTCGGGAGTGCCGTGCAAGCGGGTGCGCACCAGATGGTCGTGGCGTTCGCCGATGCCGTGCAAGGCGGCGACGACGTCGGCCAGGACGGCCGATGCGCTCGGCTCGCGGCCGGCACCGGGGCCGGAGAAGAAGAGTTCGCCGGCTTCGCGAGCGATCACGCGGATGGCGTTGTTCGGGCCGGAGATGCGCGCAAACGAGCTATCGTCGCGCACCCAGACGGGCGCGACCTCGGCGTCGCAACCGCGACGGGTGCGCGAAGCGTGCGCGAGCAGCTTGATGCGATGTCCGGTTCGCGTGGCGGCGGTGACGTCGGCGGCGCTGACGCCGTCGATGCCGCGTCGGCGGATGCGCGGCGAGATGACCGCCAGGCCGAAGGCGATCTGGATGAGGATCGCGAGCTTGTGGGCGGCGTCGATGCCGAGCACGTCGCTGGCCGGATCGGCTTCGTACGAGGAGCCGCGTTCGATCGCACCCAGGATCGCGTTGCAAGTGCCGTTCACGATGCCGGTCACGCTTGCGACGCGTTCGTTTGCGAGCGACTCCTCGAGCGCCCGGACGA
Source organism: Vulcanimicrobiales bacterium (assembly GCA_038244445.1). Taxonomy (GTDB): domain Bacteria; phylum Vulcanimicrobiota; class Vulcanimicrobiia; order Vulcanimicrobiales; family Vulcanimicrobiaceae; genus JALYSX01. The sequence continues at coordinate 10,341 of JBBRTL010000049.1, read as the reverse complement.
TCGGGACGGCGCCGGCGACGGCCGCTTCGTAGCGCAGGCTGACGCCGCGCCGGGCGGCGAGCGCGCGCAGGCGCGGGCCTTGAGTCGCGATCAGGTCCTTATTCGCGGTGACGACGTGCCGGCCGCGGTCGAGTGCGCGCTCGACGATCTCGGCGGTGACTTCGGTGCCGCCGATGCATTCGACCACCAGGTCGACGTGTGGATCGTCGACCAGCGCGGCCGCGTCGAGCGTGAAGAGATCGGCCGGCAGGCTTTGCGGCCGGGGCTTATGCGGATCTCGTACGGCGATCCCGCGTACGGCATAGTCGACGCCACTGCGGCGTCTGATGGCTTCGCGCTCGTGCAGGAGTCGTTCGGCGATTCCGCCTCCGACCGTCCCGCAACCGAGTAGGGCGATGCCTACGGTCGATTGCACTCCTCGTGCCTCCTTGTAAGATGGGAAAGCGAGGAAAAGAAAAAACGCCCTCGCCGATAGTGCGGCGGGGGGCGTTTCGTGTTCGGTTCGAGTCTTAGGTTCGAATCGCTATGAAACAGCCTCACGCGCCGCATGCAGACACATACAGCTCGGGGTCGACATTCGCATAATCAAACCGGACATTTCGCGTAACCTACCACGGACGGGAGTTGGAGTCAAGCGAAGGGGCGCGCGATGGTTCCCTCGGGCGTAGCGAAAACGTAAGGGTCGGGGCTAGGTGAGCATGGTGTTGGCCATCATGCCTTGATCTTCGTGGGTGAGCTTGTGGCAGTGGAAGACGTCCTTGCCCTTCCATTGCTTGTAGCGGACGCGTACGACGACGGAGCCGTTGGCCGGGACCCAGACCGTGTCGCCGATGATCGGTGGGTTGAGGGTGGTCGTGACGCCGCCGCTCGTGCTGCTAATCACTTCGAACGAGTTGGTGTGGAGATGGAACGGATGGCCTTCGGGCATGAGATTCGAGACGGTCCATTCCTCGGCCGTGCCGGTGCGCATATTGTTGAAGGCCGGCATGACGGTCGTCTCGTCGTAGACGACGTTGTTGACGAGCATTGCCGTGCCCGCCAAGATCGAGGTCGACGCGGCCGAGTTGAAGACGACGCTGCGCGGGCCGACGATCTCGCCCGGGCTGATGAGCGGATATTCGCGCGTCGGCGTGGGGAGAACGGTCGGAATGCGCATCGTCACCGGTGTGCCCGCGACGACGAACGACATCAGGTCGAACTGCGGCCACGGATGTTGGCCGGGGTTGTTGACGGCCAGGCCCGAGAGTTTGTACGTCCCGGGCGTCTGCGGCGCGCGCACGAGCAACTCCATGCGACCGGCAGTCGTCAGGAACGCGTTGTTCGCCGGATTGCTCTGATCGAGTAGTTGCGGCGCGAGCGTGTTCACGCCGTCATGACCGATGACGTAGACCTCGAAGCCGGGCAGCACGAGTGGGAGGTTCATCTCGTTCAGGCCGTTGAGGATGCGTAGGCGTACGACTTCACCCGGGCTCACGGTGGTCGACGGCGGGGCGAACGAAGCGTTGGTGAATGCCGGATTGCCCTGGCCCGCGAAGGTTAGCAGGTTCACCAACTGTCCGTTCGAGAGGACGTATTCGTACTTCGAGCGCGGCGTATAGCCGCCGCTGGTCGGCGGTTGATAGGCGAGGTACTCGAGATCGTAGAGGTTCGGGTTGGTCGGATCGACGTTGACCGAAAGCGACTGCGCGGCGATCGAAATGTCGCGCGCCGCGGCGATCTCGGGGACCTTGTCGATATCGCCGCCGACGATGATCAGGCCGGCCATGCCGCCACCGACCTCGACGTCGGTCGAGCCGTGGTGATGCGGATGGTACCAGTAGAGTCCAGGCGGGTGATCGGCCGGCAGGACGAAGTTATAGGTCTTCGACGTACCCGGTTCGATCGCGACCATCATGGCGGCCGGATCGGTGGTGCCGACCGGTTCGAAGATGTGCGGTACGACTTGCACGCCATGCACGTGCAGGTTCGTGGTGTTGAAATGGTGTGGGTTGTTCATGGGATCGACACCCGGGCCCGGCGTTGCGGCCGGATTCGCCGGGAAACTGTTGACGATCGTGACGTTGAACGGCTGACCCGGCGCCGCGTAGAGGGTCGGTCCTGGGATCTGGCCGTTGTAGGTACGCAGATGCAGGGCCTTGCCGTTGAACGTGTGATCGCTGTACTGCGCGGTCAGCGTATACGCGTCGAGCACGCCCGGAATCCCGGGTCCGCTCGCGCCGCTCCCGGCGAAGTGGCAGCCCTCGGCGGAGAGCACCGTCCCGGTTGCGGCGGCCGCGGCGCCGCCAATTAGCAAGTCCCGTCTCGTCAAATTACGCATGGAGCAGGCATACGCTCACACGCGGGCTTGGCCTGCTTTCTCAACGATAGTCGAGGCCGGCCTTGCGAAGGATAGCTCGCCCGCTCCCGAACAGGATGAAACGTTCGAAAGCGGCGGCCGCGGCCGGGTGCGGCGCCCCGCGCATGACCGCGAGCGTGTAGCTGATGCGATCGCTCATCGCAGCCTTGCCGGGGAGAGCGACGAAATGGAGGCCGCGCGCGAGCGCCTCCGTCCGGTAGAAGAAGCCGGCGTCGATCTCGCCGGTCTCGATGCGTACGAGCAGATCTTCTTCAGGGAAGACCTGCGCCGGGTTTTCGGCGCTCCCGAGGATCGCCGTCCCGCCGGCGAGCTTCATCGCGTCGATCGTGTACCGGCCCTTCGGATCGAGGCGCGGATCGGTGCGTCCGATCTTGATGCCGGGCAGCGAGAGGACGTAGCGGACGCGCGCGCTATCGGTCGCGGCGAGTTGTGCGGCGAAACGCGACTTGCCGGACCAGGCGACCCCGAGGGTCGTATTCGCGAACGTGGTCGCGCGGGCGACGCGATCGCCGAGTCCCTTGACGAGCGCCGGATCGACGCTGATGAAGACGTCCGGCATGCGGAGGCCGTCACGGATGAAGTTGGCGAGCTTCTTGCTCCCGCCGGGTTCGCCGTTGAAGGCGATGCCTTGCGCCAGGAGGGCCGGTCTGACGGCGTTCTCCATCGGCGTTACGAGCGAGCCCGCATAGAGCACCGAGACCGGAGTCGGTGCGGCCGATGCGCCGGCGAGAGTGACGGCGGCGAGCAGTGCGATGGCGCAGCGACGGATCATGACGGTATCCTAACGAGCGGTGATGAGGAAAGGTAACGTCGCATCCATGTGGTGGCCGTGCATGTACGGCGAGCCTGCAAGTAGGCGGCTACCGGCCGCTCGCCGTTGCCGAGGAGCGCGAACATGAGGCGCATCTTCGGCGCACGCGAAATCGTTCCGCCGCCGTTAAAACGGGTAGAAGGGCTTCATCATGACGCAGATCGACGAAACACCATTCCCGGATCCGGATATGGACGACATTTCTCTCGACGACCTCGATGTGGAAGGCGAAGAAGACGACGACGAACTGGACGAAGCCGGCTCCAACGACCCCGACGCCCAGTAGGGCATCCGGCAATGAGCCAGGTCATAGACCTGGCTCATCCCTCGCGTCTACCGTAAAAGTATGACCGTCGAGGCATCAGGAACCGTCCACGCCGGCGGGATCGCCGACCATATCCACCCCGCGCCCCAGGGATTCATCCGCAGATACATCTTCTCGATCGATCATAAGATCATCGGGATCCAGTACATCATCGCGACCCTGGTATTCATGGTTCTCGGCGGGTTGCTCGCCGAGGTGATGCGCGCGCAGTTGATGCACGCGAACGGCGGCGTGGTCGGGACCGACACCTTCGACGAGATCTTCTCGATCCACGGCTCGACCATGATCTGGTTCGTGATCATCCCGATGCTGACGGGCGGCTTCGGAAACCTGATCATGCCACTGCAGATCGGCGCGCGCGACGTCGCCTTCCCGTGGCTGAACATGGTCGCGTTCTGGATGTTTCCGCCGGCCGGTTTGATGCTCTACGCGACCTTCCTGATCGGCGCGCCCTCGGCCGGCTGGGTCGAATACCCGCCGATATCGCTGCAGGGAAGCGCGGGTACGTCGCTCTGGTGCGCGGCCGTGTTCCTGGCCGGGATGGGGTCGATCCTCACCGGGCTCAACTTCATCGTGACGATCTTCAAGATGCGCGCTCCGGGCATGACGCTGACCAGGATGCCGCTCTTCGTCTGGGGGCAGTTGGCGACCGCGCCGATGGTGATGATCGCGACCAGCGCGCTCGGCGCGGCGCTGGCGGCGCTCTTCATGGAGCGCCAGTTCGGCGTGCCGTTCTTCGATCCGACCAAAGGCGGTAGCCCGATCCTGTGGCAGCACATGTTCTGGTTCTACTCGCATCCGGCGGTCTACATCACGATCCTCCCGGCCTTCGGGATCATCTCCGAAGTGATCCCGACGTTCGCGCGCCGGACGATCTTCGGCTACCGGATGATCGCGTTCTCGTCGGTCGCGATCGCGGTGCTCTCGTTCATGGTCTGGGCCCATCACATGTTCACGTCCGGATTGGCGCCGTTCTTGCAACTGCCGTTCATGATCCTGACGATGGTCATCGCGATCCCGACCGGAATCAAGATCTTCTCGTGGATCGCGAGCCTCTATGAGGGCAAGATCGTCTTCACGACCGCGATGCTGTTCGCAGTCGGCTTCCTCGCGACGTTCACGATCGGCGGCATCACGGGCGTGTTCCTGGCAGCCGTGCCGTTCGATCTACACGCACACGGGACGTACTTCATCGTCGCACATCTGCACTACGTGCTGGTGGGCGGGAGCCTGATGGGGATCCTGGCCGGGCTCTTCTACTGGTATCCGAAGATGACCGGACGGCTGATGAACGAGCGTCTCGGCAAGTGGACGTTCTGGCTCTTCCTGATCGGCTCGAACGGAACGTTCTTGCCGATGCACTGGCTCGGGATCATGGGCATGCCGCGGCGCGTCGCGACCTACGATCCGCAGTTCCAGAGCATCAATCAGTTCGAATCGGTCGCCTCGTTCTTGATGACGTTCGCGCTCATCCTGTTCTTCGCAAACGCGCTCTGGAGCCTCCGGCATGGGAAGCGAGCGGGGTCGAACCCGTGGCGCGGGCGGACGCTCGAATGGATGACGTCGTCGCCGCCACCCTACTACAACTTCGAAAAGATCCCGACGGTGCTGGATATGCCGTACGATTATTCCAAGCCGTTGCCGTATCGAGGGCTCGACGCAGCGGCCGAAATATGAGACACCTGGGGCATGGCATTTGAGTCGATCGAACTCGACGTCCGACAGATCCCGCCCCGGGAGCGCCACGCAAAGATCTTCGCCGCGTTCGACGGCCTGCCGATCGACGGCGAACTGCACCTGACCAGCGACCACGAGCCGCGCCCGTTGCGCGCGCAGTTCGACGAGCGTCGCACGGGGGGGTTCATCTGGGTGCAACGGATGATCGCAGGGGATCTCTGGCAGGCCACGATCCGACGGATCCATGCCGAGCACGAAGGTGTCGCGGCGTTCCTTCGGCGGTGCGCGGTCTTCGCAGATCTCTCCGAGCCGACGTTGCGCTCGCTGGTCGCGGCCGCGACGGAGCGGACGTTGGCGCGCGACGAAGCCGTCGCCGAAGAAGGCAGCTCGTGGGATGCGTTCGGCGTCGTGATGCGGGGCACGATCGTGGCGGTACGTACGTCGCAGTTGGGTCGCGAGCACGGGCTCTACGACGTCTTGCCGACCGAGGTCTTCGGCGAAGTCGGCCTGCTCGACGGTGGCGTCACGCTTGCGCGATATGCGGGCGGCTCGGCATATGCAACGGTGTTGCTGTTCCCGAAAGAGGCGCTGTTCGAAGCGATGGGACGCGAGCCCGGGCTCGCGCGGACGCTTGCGGTGATCGCGGTCCAACGCATGCGCGCGATCATCGAACGTTTCACCGCGCAAACCTCGTTGCCGACGATCTCGCGCGTGGCGAGCGTGCTCTTGCCGCATGCCGGACCGCAACCCGGCCTCCAGCCGGCGCTCGCGACCCTCAAGGGCGTCACCCAGAACCAGATGGCGGTCGCGGCGGGGACGGTCAAAGAGGTGGTAAGCCGGGCGCTGATGGAGCTTGAGCAGACCGGCGCGATCGAGCGAAAGGGCGGCCGGATCGTCAAGGTCGACCGCGCGAAGTTGGAGGCCGAGTCGGCGGGCACGCGAACGTTCGGCTAAATGGAACGCCGCATTCTGCTCGCCAATCCGCGTGGTTTCTGTGCCGGCGTGGAGCGCGCGATCCGGATCATCGAGGAATTGCTCGAGGTCCATCCGGATACGACCCTGTACGTACGCAAAGAGATCGTGCACAATCGCGACGTGGTCGAGAAGTTGCGCGCGCGGGGCGTCGTGTTCGTCGAAGAGCTGGACGAAGTCCCCGAAGGTGCGCTCGTGGTCTTCAGCGCGCACGGCGTGGCCAAGGCCGTGCAGAAGCACGCCAAGGAGCGCAATCTGCGGGTGCTGGACGCCACCTGTCCGCTCGTCTCGAAGGTGCACGTCGAAGCCATGCGCTTCAATCGCGAAGGCTACTTCCTGCTCTTCATCGGGCACGACGGGCACGACGAAGTCGCCGGAACCCTCGGCCAGGTGAACGGCGGGATCGCACTGGTCGAGAGCGTTGCGGATGCCGAAGCGGTCGCGCCGCCGGACCCGGAGCGGGTCGCGCTGATCACCCAGACCACCCTTAGCCTGGACGATACGCTCGCGATCGTCGAGGTGCTCAAACGCCGGTTCCCCGCGATGCGCGAACCGCTGCGCAGCGATATCTGTTACGCGACGCAGAACCGGCAGAACGCCGTGCATGCGCTCGCCGAACACGTCGACGTGGTGATCGTGGTCGGCTCGAGCAACAGCTCGAACTCGGTCCGCTTGATGGATTGCTCGATCGACAAGAGCACGCCCGCGTACCTGCTGGACGATCCGGATGCGCTCGACCCCGCCTGGTTCGAAGCGGCGACCACGATCGGCGTGACGGCCGGTGCGTCGACGCCGGAACAGTTGGTGCTGCGCGTGGTCGAACGGATCGGCGAACTGACGGGCGTCTCCGTGGTCGAGGAGTTCGGCCAACCGGAGCCGCCGATCGTCTTCCGGCTCCCGCGCGAGTTGGATCGCGTCGGATAGTCCGTAGCTGGGTACGTCCCTCGAGGAGGTATGCACATGCACGAACCACGCCGGGATCGCCACGGTGAGATCTTCGAGAACGACCTGACCGAGGAGGATGGGGCGTCGCCGGTCGCACGCGACATTGCCAATCACGTCGACGGAGCGAAGACGGACCCCGTCGACCAGACCGGCGATGAGTTCATGCGCGAGCACTACGGTGGCCGTAAGGCCGAAGATCGGTAGCCCGTGCTTCCGCCACCATCGCTGACGTTGCTGACGCTCGGGCACGGTACGGCGACGGCCGAAGAGTTCGCGGAGTTGGTCCGCGGCGCACGCGTCGATGCGATCGTGGACGTCCGCTCGGTCCCCAAGAGCCGTCGTCATCCGCAGTTCTGGCGCGAGGCGATGGAAGCGTGGGTTCCCGCGCAATCCGGGAGCGCGTACCGCTGGGAGCCGGCGTTGGGCGGGTTTCGCCCGAGGCATCCCGGGAGCCTCAATATAGCGTTGCGACATCCATCGTTCCGTTCGTACGCCGATTACATGGAGACGGACGTGTTTGCCGACGCGCTACGCGGCGTGCTTGGGGAGGCGGCGGAAGCGCGCGTGGCCGTGATGTGCTCCGAGACGCTCTGGTGGCGCTGCCATCGCCGGCTGATCTCCGATGCGGCCGTGCTCTTGCACGACGTCCGGGTCGAACATCTGATGCACGACGGCAAACTGCGCCCGCACATTCCGACCGAGGGTGTGCGGGTGACCGAGGATGGCCGGTTGCGCTACGACGTCGCCCCGAGTGGGTAGAAGGTTCGTATGACGACGACGAGTGTAGCTCTCGATCTTACCAGAGGTTTCCCGCGGAGCGGACGCGACATGGTCGGCCGATATGCATGGCTCGGCCGCTTGACGGATAAGGTCCGGGCCGATCATGCGGGCACGGCCGGTGAGTACCTGGCGTATTGCCCGCTCTCGATGGGCTTTCTCGAACGGACGGGCGTTTCGAAGGAGCAGTTCGACACGCTGATACGAGATGGCGCAAGCGACGCCGATCTGATGAAGTATTTCGACGAGCATGTCTCGGACGCGCAACGCGCCGAATCCAATCGCTACATCCTCGATGAGATGACCGAGCACCTCGACGAACAGGACGCCGAAGAAGGCCGCGTGTAGCGGACGGAATGGCGACTATGAGCGAACATCGCATGGAGCACGGCCACCACAAAGCCGAGAAGCCGCACGAGACGTCGGAGGATCCGCAGGAGTCGGTGCCGCGCACCGAGCCCGCCGAGCCGCTACGCGATACGCATCGACCCCTCGATCAGATTCCCGCCAACGAAGGCGGTACGGGGAGCCTGCCATGACCAAAACCCTTCGCATCGTCGTGGCCGCCTTGGCGGTCGTGACGGCCACGACTCAGCTGGTACGAGCGATCCGCAGCGACTGACCGGCGTCGCGCGCTGCTACGCGGATGCGGCGTTCTTCGCCCGGTTATGGCATGCGCCTGGCCGCTGTTGCGTACGCAGGGGAGCAGCGCGATATCTAAGCTCCTTAATCTTTGTTTGGACGGCGCGGTGATATGCGACCTTTCATCGACCGCGGTCGCCCGGCGTGGCTGTATCGCGGTCGGGAGCGGTCGGCTTCGTCGAGCGCGGACATAAGGATGTCGGCGTCGACGAATTCAGAGGCCGGTGCGTGCATGCGGCGGCGGATCTCGGCGTCGTCTGCGGACGGGGGCATGGGCTCGAACAGATCGGCGAGGCTGCACGCAAGCGCCGCGGCAAGCTTTGCGAGAATATCCACGCGGACGTTTCCGATGCCGCCCTCGATCTTGGAGATGGTTTGGCGCGCGATTCCGGCGTGCTTGGCGAGTTCCGCCTGGGATAGCCGACGCTGCGCTCGCAGAACGACCACATTTGTGCTGAGCAGCTCCATAGCGCTGTCGGCGATCGGCTCCGCGAAGCTCTGCGCATCGGGCTTGTTCATGCTCATATCCTAGAAGCGGCAAAGTTAATTGTCAACGAAGATAGTCAATTGCCAGCGCGATTGACGGCTTGGCATGAGTTCTATCCCTCGCTCTCTTCGAAATGACTAGGGGGTCGGGCGTACGAGGCGAAGCGAGCGGGAAGCTGGTCGCTTCATTACGGGGTGTTTTGAATGAGGGCTCTTTCCGATTCCGACTCGCCGATCGAGGCGCACTATGCGATCGCGGCGCCGATTCTCGATCGGCTGTTCGGCGGCACGCCGCTGGTGTGGGTGACCTGGCCGTTCGGGCCGAGCAAACCGCCGTTCTATCACGGCGAGCTCTCGCCGAAAGTGCCGTTGCGCGTGCCCCATGTCGATGTGACGACGTCGAGCGGACTGCACCGGTACGCGACCCTGACGGCGGATCAGATCGATCATCTGGCGGCCCATGGGGCGGTCGAGTTCCATAGCTGGTCGCCAACCGTCGCCGATCCGTCGCGGGCAGCTTTCGCGCGACTGTTGATTGGGGAAGAGCATTCCTTTGGCTCCGTTCAAGAAGGGATGGTGATGCTGTGAGCGGGTTTGACTTTGAGTCAATCGAATCGTGCGCCTCTACATCTGCTCCTGTTGATCCGATAGACATTTTTACGGCTCTGCAACCCAAGAACCCCGACCTTAAGGGCTTGTGGTTCGAACAAGGCGATGCGCTTCGCGTTTGGCATGCTAGCTACCGGAATGAAAGTGACGTTGCGATACTGCTGAACACTGGCGCAGGAAAGACTCTTGTGGGCTTACTTTGCGCGCAGTCGCTTATTAATGAAGCGCCGCGAAAGGTCATGTACCTATGCAGCACAGTCCAACTGGTCGATCAGACGGCGGAGAAAGCGGAGCAGTACGGCGTTCCTGTTACAGTATATAAAGGCGGTGAGTTTAGCAACGATCTTTATGCCGAAGGTCGCGGTGCTTGCATAACGACATATGCGGCCATCTTCAATGGACTCGCGAAGAAATTTCGGAACGATCAGCCTTCTGCATACATATTTGACGACGCGCATACAGCGGAACACATAATCAGAGGGCAGTACACTCTTCGAATTGGCCGGGAGAAGAAGGCGACCGTCCACGGTGTGTTTGCGCTTTTCCGCCCTTATTTCGCTAGTATGCAACGTGTAACTCGATTCGACGAGCTTGCCAGCGGGACTGTGTCCGGATTTGTGTGTAGTTTCGGGCGAACTCTCTTAGGGCCAGCGCTGGCGGCGCTACATCGTCGCGACCAACTCCAGGCTCTCGGGTGACATATACTTTCGGCCGCTCATCCAATCCTCGTGTTGCTCGATG
>JBBRTL010000048.1:0-14515 GCA_038244445.1 Vulcanimicrobiales bacterium | reverse complement strand
GGTTGCGACCAGCGCCATTGCGGCCGTCTCGGTTCGCAAGATACGCGTGCCGAGCGAGATCGGGTGGGCTCCGGCGGCCTGCAGTCGGTCGATCTCAGAATGCGCGAAGCCGCCCTCGGGTCCGACCACGATGGCGATGGTACGGGCGCCCGCGATCAAGCCGGGCAACTTCTCGCGCAAGGGCTTCGGCGAGGCCGACTCCCACGGCACCAAGACGGCGTCGTACCCGGCGCAGCGCTCCGCCAGCCTCTCGATCGTGACCGGCTCGCCGATGCGCATGATACTCCGGCGCCCACATTGTTGCGCGGCGGTCTTGGCCAACCGGCTCCAACGCGCACGCTTCACCTCGCCGGCTTCGGCAACGGCTCGGGCCGACGCGAGCGGCAGCAGTTCGAAGGCTCCGAGTTCGGAGAGCTTCTCGACGATGAAGTCCATCTTGCTCCCCTTAGGGATTCCCTGCGCGACCGTGATCGCCGGACCGACGTTCTCCGGCGTAGCGACCGGCTCGCCCAGCTCGGCGGCGACGCGAGCCCCGTCGACCGCGACGCGCGCGACGAACGCCCGCGCACCCGAATCGAAGACCTCGACCGGGTCGCCGTCGCGGAGACGTAGCACGTGCAGGATCTTGTGCGCGTCGGCATCGTCGAAGATGACGCGTTCGCCGGCCGCATGCGTACCCTCGACGAAGAAGCGCGTGGCCATCTGCGCTAGTCCGGCTTGAACGCGTCTTTGACGCGTGCGAAAAACGATTTCTCCTCGATCGCATCACCGCCCGCGTGGGCGTACTCTTCGAGCAGTTCGCGTTGACGCTTATTCGATTTGCTCGGTACGACCACGTGCACGGTCACGTGATGATCGCCGCGCTGCGTTCCGCGCACGGTCGGCATGCCGCGTCCGCGCAGACGCATGGTGGTACCGGTCTGCGTGCCGGCCGGAACCGCCACTTGCAGATCGCCTTCGAGCGACGGCGCGACGATGGTCGCGCCGAGCGCAGCCTGCACGTAGGCGATCGGCACGTCGACGAACGTGTCGAGACCGTCCCGCTTGAAGAGGCGATGCTCCGGGACGTTGAGATAGACGAACAGGTCACCCGCCGGGCCGCCGCGGATGCCGGCTTCGCCGCTGCCGGGAATCCGGATGCGCGAACCGTCGTCGACCCCGGCCGGAACCTTGACGCTGAGCTTGCGTTCGACTTCGTGGCGGCCGCGACCGGAGCACGTTTCGCACGGGCTCGCGATGCGTTGGCCCTCGCCGTTGCAGACGTTGCATGCGGCCTGGGTGACGAACTGTCCGAGCGGCGTCTGGCGGACCTGGCGCATGACACCGGAGCCCTGACAGCGATCGCACGGAACGATCAGTGTGTTCGGCGCAGCGCCCGAGCCCTTGCACGTCTCGCACTGCGCGAGATGCGCGAAGGCGATCTCTTTGGTCGTGCCCGAGAAGGCTTCTTCGAGCGTGATCTCCAGGTTGTAGCGCAGGTCGGAACCGCGGGCCGGCCCACTGCGACGCGCCTGACGCTCCGCCGCACCGGCGCCGGCCGCACCGAAGAACATATCGAAGATATCGCCGAAACCGGCCGAGCCGAAGTTCGGTCCGAACCCGCCGGCGCCGCCGTCGAAGCCGTTACCGACGCTGCCGAAACGGTCGTACTGCGCGCGCTTGTTCGGATCCGAGAGCACTTCGTAGGCTTCGTTGATCTCCTTGAAGTGATGCTCGGCGTCGGCCTTGTCATGCGCGACGTCGGGATGGTGGGTTCGCGCGAGGCTGCGGTAGGCGCGTTTGATCTCATCGCCGGATGCGTCGCGTTGGACGCCGAGCGTCTCGTAATAGTCTTTGGTGGGCATTCGTCTCTTTACTTGATCTCGACGTCGGCGAGGCGTTCGGAAAGCGTGTCGGCGGTACCGGCGGCGAGCGCCATCAGCCGCGCGTAGGGCATACGGCGCGGGCCGAGTATCGAGAGCATCCCGATCGCATGCTTTCCGAAGCGATAGGGAACGGTGACGACGGACAGGTCGTTCAACTCGTCGGAGCCGAGTTCGTGGCCGATCTTGACGCGCGGCGCTTCGGTGTTCATGGCGTCGGCGACCAGATCGTAGAGGGTCTTCTGCTCTTCTACGATCCGCAGGATCGAGCGCAGCTTCGAGACGTCGCGGAACTCCGGTTGATCGAGCAGGTGCTGGGTGCCGGCGGCGGTGATACCGGGCTCGTTGTTGGAGCGGGCCGAACGTAGCGCGGTCGCGACCGCGTTGCGAAGATCGTCGGCGACGCGCGCGTCACGGACGATCGCGGCGACGTCGGCATCGGAGATATCGCGGAGCGGCAGGTTCGAGAGGTGCGCGTTCAAGGCGTTCGAGAGCCGAGTCAGTTCGTCGGGCGTCGCATCGGCCGAGAGTTCGAACATGCTCTGCGCCGCGACGCCGAGCGAGGTGACCACGACGGCCACGCCGGTGCGCGCGCCGAGCCAGATCAACTGCACGTGCTTGAAGACGTGCGCGTCGGTCTCGGGGCGCGTCACGAAGGCCAGGCTGTTCGAGAGCCGGCCGAGCACGCGGGTGGCGTTGTCGATGATCTCGTCGAGTTCGCGACTCGCATCGCGGAGTTCGTCGCGGATCCGGCGACGCTCCGGCGCAGCCATGACTTCGGGCTGCATCAGGTCGTCGACGTAGGTGCGGTAGCCGGAGTCCGAGGGGACGCGCCCGGCCGAGGTGTGCGGCTGAACCAGATAGCCACTCGACTCGAGTTCGGCCATCTCGTTGCGGACGGTCGCCGAGGAGACGCCCAGATTGTACTTCTGGGTAAGCGACTGCGACCCGACCGGCTCGCCGGTCGCGATGTATTCGTAGACGACGGTGGCCAGGATGTAGGCCTTCCGTTGTTCCAGGGGCTCGCGCCCGGGCTCGCTCATTCGCCCTATCTTAGCACTCGCGCCAAATGACTGCTATCGCACAGGTCCCAGGGCGGCGGCAACCGCTTGGTCGAGCCCGGCGGCCGTCAGCTCGCCGACCTGGCTGAAGGCGACGTTGCCGGAGGCGTCCAGCACCACGGTCACCGGGAGCGGGCCGACGCCGTAGGCCTTGAAGACCTGGCCCTTGGTGTCGGCGACGAGCGAAAGATCGGTCATGTTCCAGAGGCGCAGATACGAGGCGGCCACGTCGTCCGGCTCGTTCGAGACGGTGATCAGATCGATCGAAGCACCGTACTGCTTCTTCAACTTCACAAAGCGAGGGAGTTCGTCGAGACAGACGTGGCACCAGGTCGCCCAGAAATGAATAACCGCAGGTTTGCCCTTCTCGATCCCGACCCGGGGACCGGCGGCGATCGGCAGCGCGACGTCCGGCGGCGGCACGCCGTAGCGGACGCCGGCGAGGCCGGTCGCGGTCAGGAGCGCGAGCAGAACGGCGGAGAATCCCACGCCGACTCCTTCGGCAGGCGTCGCACATCTCACCCTCGTGCCGGTTGCGAAGGATGATGCCCGCGCGCCGATCGCGAGACAGCGGGCGAATGGATTTGGAACGTTTCGACCGAACGGTCCGTTGCAAGGCCAATAGCCGACCACTTCCGTTTTTCTCTGATCTCACAACTTGGAGGATACTGTGCTTCGCAGACTTGCTATCTTCGTCGTATCCGCTATGTTGCCGACCTTCGCGGTTGCCGGCGTGCCGAGCGACGTCAATCTGCACAACGGGTACGTCATCGTCGTCAATCACGTCCACTATGCCGGCGAGAAAACGCTTCCCTTTGACATTACGTACGTTGGTTTGTCTACGCTGAATCGAAAGCTCGCTGCAGGCAGCTATGCGACGTTCAATCAGTGTTGCGTGGTCGCCGGTCAGACGTACCATGTCTACGCTAGGACCGAGCAGAATCACATGGGCGTAAATCCAAATATTCCGGTACACGCACGCCTTTGCAATATCCGAGGAATCCCGTTTGGCTATGCCGAGGTGGAGTTGGTCGGCAACGTCACGTATCATCAATCGACGGTCCATCCCGCACTCGGGGACTTCGATGTCACCGGGGTAGCCATAAGGCAGATCGACACCGGTTGCCCTTGACCTCAACCAACCTTTAGGTGTCATAAATCTGGCACCATAGCATTCCTGCTAGGCGATCCGGCGTTCCCGCTCGATCCTCCGGCAGGCGGCACGTACCCACCCCTTAAAAAGGCGTCGAATGAATTCGCAAGGCATTGAAGCGCTCTCGGAAGAGCTCCGCGCGTTCCCGCCGTCTCCGGCGTTCGCGGCACAGGCGAACGCCCAGCCCGGCATCTACCAAGAGGCCGATCAGGATTACGAAGCGTTCTGGGCCTCGTGGGCGCGCAAGCTCGAGTGGAGCAAGCCGTTCACCAAGGTCCTCGAGTGGAACGAACCGTTTGCGAAGTGGTTCTCCGACGGCGAACTCAACGTCTCGGTCAACTGTCTCGACCGGCACGTCAAGGCCGGCAAGGGCGATAAGGTCGCGTTCTATTACGAAGGCGAACCCGGCGATCGCTGGGAGATCACCTACAAGACGCTACTCGACGACGTCTGCAAGTTCGCCAACGGCCTGCGCAAGCTCGGCATCAAGCGCGGCGACCGGGTGGCGATCTACATGCCGATGATCCCGGAACTCCCGGTCGCGATGCTGGCCTGCGCGCGCATCGGTGCGGCCCACTCGGTGATCTTCGGCGGTTTCTCGCCGGACTCGATCGTCGATCGCGTCAACGATTCGGAATGCGTCGCGCTGATCACGGCCGACCAGGGCTGGCGTCGCGGCAACAAGATCCCGCTCAAACATAACTGCGACGTCGCGATGGAGCAGACGCCCTCGCTCAAGCATTGTGTCGTCGCCACGCGCGTCGGCGATCCCGTCGAGATGAAGGCCGGGCGCGACCTCTGGTGGGACGACGTCATCAAGGATCAGTCGACGACGTGCGAACCCGAGCCGATGAACGCCGAAGACCTGCTCTATCTGTTATATACGAGCGGCACGACGGCCAAGCCCAAGGGCATCAAGCACACCACCGGCGGCTATCTGACGCACGTGGCCGCGACCCACGATCTCGTCTTCGACCTCAAAGCGGAGACCGACGTGTACTGGTGCGCGGCCGATATCGGCTGGGTGACCGGGCACTCGTACATCGTGTACGGTCCGCTCGCGAACGGTGCGACCAGCATCCTGTACGAAGGCACGCCGGACTTCCCCGACAAGGATCGGCTGTGGGCGATCATCGAGCGCTACAAGGTGACGATCCTCTACACCGCGCCGACCGCGATCCGCACGTTCATGAAATGGGGCGTCGAGTATCCCCAGAAGCACGATCTCTCCACCCTGCGCGTGCTCGGGAGCGTCGGCGAACCGATCAACCCGGAAGCCTGGATGTGGTACCGCGAAGTCATCGGCGGCAACAAGGCGCCGGTGGTCGATACCTGGTGGCAGACCGAGACCGGCGGCATCATGATCTCGCCGCTCCCCGGCATCACCTCGACGCCGCCCGGAAGCGCGACCCATCCGTTCCCCGGCATCGGTGCCGACATCGTCAACGACAAGGGCGAGAGCGTTCCTTGGGGCGGCGGTGGCTACATCGTGCTCACGCGTCCGTGGCCCGGCATGCTGCGCGGTATCTGGGGCGACGACGAACGCTACCACGAGACGTATTGGTCGCGGTTCAAAGGCAAGTATCTCGCCGGCGACGGCTGCCGGCGCGATACCAACGGCAACTACTGGTTCATGGGTCGCATCGACGACGTGATGAACGTGAGCGGCCACCGCATCTCGACGACCGAAGTCGAGAGCGCGCTGGTCGATAACCATCTGGTCGCCGAAGCGGCGGTCTGCGCCAAACTCGACGACGTGACCGGTCAGGCGATCTACGCCTTCGTCACCTTGCGCGGAGGCCTGGCCGGCGACGAAGCGCTGGCCAACAAGCTGCGCGACCACGTCGCGGAGAAGCTCGGCAAGTTCACGCGGCCGAAGTACATCACGTTCACGCCCGAGTTGCCGAAGACGCGCTCCGGCAAGATCATGCGGCGCTTGTTGCGCGACATCGCCGAAGGCCGCGCCCTCGGCGATACCACGACGCTCGCCGACTCCGACGTCGTCAACGAGTTGCAGACCCGCGCCAAAGATGAGACCGCCGGCGAGGAGTAAGCGACGTACGTCACTATCCTCCTGAGTCTTATGGTCTGCAGATATGTGCGTAAGCAATTGCCGGTGTTATGATGGACCGAACACTTGCTTTTGGGAGAGCTTTTAATGACGCCTCGCGCACTCTTCGTCGCCTGCGTGCTCCTGCTCGCATTCGCGGCCTGCGCTTCAAAGGGCGGCCAAAGCGCAGCGGCCGCGGCGTCTCCGGGAAGCGGCGACGTCACTACGGCGACCGGGAAACTGGTGAAGTACGAAGACGGTACGCCGTATGCCGGGGTCACGGTAAAGGTGTTGCCGTGGCCGAGTCCGGCACCGAACGGCAGTTGCTCGGCGCCACCCGCCGGCGTGGCGGTTCCGATCGAAGACGACGGCTGCCCGTCGCCGCTTCCGGCGCCGCAAGCGACGACCGGGGCAGACGGCACATTTTCGCTGGTCGGCGTACCGAACGGACGTTACCTACTCGTTATCGGCGACGACTCGCCGACGTCGGCATACGCGACGATCCACGACCAGATCGTACTGGCCGGTGGAGTACAGGCACTAAGAGCCCCCGTGCTACCGCCCGTGCCGACCTACACGCCGAAGACGTGGGAGACCGACGGAACGTATCGCATCGCGACGCTCGATCCGGCGAGCGAAGCACCATGCATAGCTGCGTTCAACGCGGGACGCGCAACGAAGCAATTGCCACCGGCGGTAGCAGATGAGTGGCTGATGGAAAATACCCGCGCCTATCTTGCTAACAGCATGGGTACGAACCCGACGGAGCCACCCTGGCCGAACAACCCTACCGGCACGATCGGACGCGACAATCTCGAGCGGGGGATGTTCGGCGGCATGGTGACGTGCGCCGATCAGGTGACGCCCGAGAAGATGTTCCGCGAGCCGTTCGGTTTTCCGAAGGCGACGCTCAACCCGCAAGCACTCTGGCTGGGCATCAGCATCACGCCGCAGAAGAGCGGCGGCGATAACGACATTCACGACACCGGCATGGTTCAGATCATCGCCGATCCGCGTAACGGAGGCGCGATCGTCTGGCCCTAGTCGGTGCCGAAGACGCCCGGGCTGACCGGAACTTTGCCGCTGATGATGTCGCGGACGGCGATGTTCGGGTAGGAGACGCTCTCGTTCAGGCTGTCTTCCCACGCGAGCGCGATCCAGTTGCGGAACTGGGTGGCGCCGGCGGCCAGGCATTGGTCGACGAACGCGGTCGCGGCCGGCGAGCCGCGGTCGAAGTCGCCGGTCTTCTGCAGTTCGTAGAGCGGCTGGACGCGGGCGGCGCTCGCGGTGAGGTACGCGCCGATCTGCTTGAGCATCGCGTCCTGCGTGATCAATGCGGTCGGGTCGCTCGCGACGTAGGCCGGAACGAGCGCTTTCACGGCCGCGTTCTGTGCGTGACCGCGGACGTACGCGCTCTCGAAGAACGAATGGATGTGGTTGGTGGTGTAGCCGTTCGGGTTCGGATAGTTGCCCCAGCCGTTGAAATGGATGGTGATATGGAGCGGCTGGCTGGCGTCGCCGACGAAGTGCCCCCAGACGCCGATGTCGCGGATCGTCAGGAGTTCGCGCAGGGCCACATCGCGCGCGAAGAACGCTTTGTCCGCCGGGCTGGTGGCGTGCGCTTGAGCGTACGACTCGGCGCGGTAGTATGCGAAGTCCTTGCGGATCTGCTCCCAGCCGTCGAGGATCGTGTACGGCACGTAGCCTTCTTTGAACGGATCCTGGCCGATCGCGCGCAACGCGCTATCGTATGCGGCAAAGCTCGGCGGCAGGTTGTCGAGGCTGATGATGCCGGCGACCTTGCCGTCGTCACCGATGTCCAAGAAGTGGCCGGTGTCGTTGTCGGTGTCCCACGACTGACCGGAGTCTTTGAGGCGGTCCATCTCGGGGCCGAGGGCGGTGATGTCGGAGATGGCGTCCGGCGTGCGCAAGAAGGCGGGCACGCTCGCGGGCAAGGTGCTCGCGCCGACGTTGTTGACCATGCGATGGCCGGTCGTGCCCCAGGCGAGCGCCTGGATCGGCAGTAACAGCGACGCGACGGCCGCGATGATGGCGATACGTTTCATTCTGAGAGAAACTCCGTTAGTTCGTCGAGGTGATCGATGCGTTTTGCCGGCGGTAAGGCCGCCAGGATGGTCGCGCCGTAGTTGGTCGCGGCCGCACGACCGTCGAGCAATGCGACGACCCCGCGATCGCTCGTACTGCGAATCAAACGCCCAAAACCCTGCTTGAGCCGGACGATCGCCGAGGGAATCATGTAGCGCTCGAAGGCATCCTGACCGCGCGCTTCGAGCGATTGCATGCGGGCCGCGACCAGCGGATCGGCCGGGGACGGGAACGGGAGCCGATCGATGATGACGCACGAGAGCCGGTCACCGACCACATCGATGCCCTCCCAAAACGTGCCGGTTGCAAAGAGCACGGCGTTGGGAGTCGAGCGGAACCATTCGAGGAGGCGCGCTCGCGGCATCTGCCCCTGTAAACGGACCGGATACGGGATTCGTTCGCGCACGGCAGCGTAAACTTCGCGCAAGCGAGCGTGCGACGTGAAGAGCACGAACGCCCGGCCGCGCGTGCGGTCGAGACAGTCCTCGACGAGCGGGGCGGCTTGACGCGCGAAGTCCGGCGACTTCGGGTTCACGTTGGGTGGCGCGACGAACAGGCGCGCTTGCTTGGCATAGTCGAACGGTGACGGGGCGACCAGCTCTTGGGCTTCGCGTACGCCCAGGTTACGGCGGAGAAACGCGAACGAGTCACCGTCGGCTATGGTGGCGCTGGTGAGGACGACGCTCTGGGTGCGATCGAATAGCGCGCCCGCCAGAAAGTCGCTGACGTCGAAGGGCGCGCTGTTG
This sequence comes from Vulcanimicrobiales bacterium, assembly GCA_038244445.1. GTDB lineage: Bacteria > Vulcanimicrobiota > Vulcanimicrobiia > Vulcanimicrobiales > Vulcanimicrobiaceae > JALYSX01. Next base: position 5,537 of record JBBRTL010000048.1, on the reverse strand, counting down.
ACCTCGAAGCGGCCGTCGGAATCCGATCGCTCGACCCAGGCGATCGCCTCGTCGCTCGGCAGTTGCGCGCGTTCAATGGTGGCCTGATGCGCGAGGATGCCGCGCAGGGCGAGGTCGCGCCGGCGCTCGGCCTCGGCATCGTTCTCCGGCTTGCGCTTGAGCGCCGACTGCCAGTTCGCATAGAGCCAGTTCTCGAGCCCGTAGAGCGCGTCGCGGAGGCATTCGAGGGCCGGTGCCGCTTCTTCGTTCGAGCGTAGCGGATAGCGATCGCCGGGCACGCGCGCGAGCGCGGACTCGAGGCCGCGGATACCGTCGTCGAAGGTGCCGTCGAACGACTTCGGCACGTCGTACGAACGATGGAGTTTGCGCAACATCCGCCCGACCGACGAGCGCGAGAGGGTCGCGGTCAGCGCCGAGGTCGCCCAGCGCTCGGCTTGGTGGGCTTCGTCGAGAACGGCGAAGTCGTACGGCGGCAGCAGGCCGCCACCCATCGCGAGATCCAGAAAGAAGAGCGCATGGTTGACGACCACGACGTCGGCGTACTTGGCCTCGTCGCGCTTCTTAAAGAAGAAACACTCGCGGAAGTGCTCGCAGAATTCGCCGACGCAGTCGTCCGCATCCGCGTCGAGTTGTTCCCACTCATCGGTCGTCGGCGAGAACGGCAGTTCGGAGCGATCGCCGGTGGTCGTGCGCGTGCCCCACTCCCAGATACGCTCCATGTTCGCCGACGAGGCGATCAAGCGTTCGGCCCGGACGCGTTCGAACTTCTGCTTGCAGAGGTAGTGGCTGCGGCCCTTGAGCAACGTCACGCGCGCCGGAATGCCGAGGGCCTTGACGATCTGCGGAATATCTTTCTGGAAGAGCTGCTCTTGCAGCGCGATCGTGCCGGTCGAAAGCACGATCTTTTTCCCGCTGCGTAGGGCCGGAACGAGATACGCGAACGATTTGCCGACGCCGGTGCCGGCTTCGACGATCGTGTGCATGCCTTCGAGGAAGCCACGCTCGATCAGTTGCGCCATCTGAACCTGACCTGGACGCGCCTCGAAGCCGGGGAGCACGCGCGCGAGCGCGCCGTCCGGCCCGAAGACGGTCTCGATCGTGTCGATCATCGATACGGTTGTTGCGGCGGCTCGATCTCCGAGTGCAACTCTTGGCCGGTATTCGCATCGACCACGGTCGCATGCGCGACGCGAGGCGGAAAAAAGATCGCGTAGGTGGCGATAAAGCCGATGATCAGCCCGCCGATGTGGGCCCATGCCGAAATCCCGGGAACGGCGAACGTGATGATGAGGTTGATGATCAGTATGCCGATGTTCGCACGGACCAACTGCATCCCCGACGGTCCGAGCTTGAAACCGATCGCGAAAAGCGCGCCGAACAAGCCGAAGATCGCTCCGCTCGCACCGACGGTCACTTCATTAGGCCCGAAATAGGCGACGGCGAGCCCGGAACCCAGGAGCGAAACCGCGTAGACGAGCGCCATCTTCGTCGATCCGGCAATCGCCTCGATGAATCGCCCGAGGACGTAGAGCGAATACATGTTCACGGCGATATGCAACGCGAATCCGTGCAAGAATCCGCCGGTAACGAGGCGCCACCACTGCCCGTCCTGCGTGATCAACGGACCGAGGATCGCCCCAACGTCGATCAGTCCCTGGAGCGGGACGTTCCCCGACAAGATGCCGGGCCCGAGCCGCACGAACTCGTAGACGAAGCCGAGTAGGTTGACGACGATCAGGAAGGTGGTGACCGGAGTCTTAGCGCGTTGCATGCGTCGCCGTGATCATCCGCGCGAGTTCGACCGAGATCGGATGCTCCTTGCCGCCGATCGAGACCGTGATCGGCCCGCCCAGCGGCGCCTTCGCCGTGATCGCGATGGCGGTCCCCGGGCGTACGCCCATATCGCCGAGATATTTCAGGATCTCGGGAAGTTCTTCGGTAACGCCCCTGACGGTCGCGTGCGAGCCGACGTCGAACTGCGTGAGCGGCAGGCCGCTACGGACCGGATCGCTCAGATCCTTCGGCGGAATCGGCTGGCCGTGCGGGCAGGTCTGCGGATCGCCGAGTAGGGCGATCAAACGTTGTTCGACTTTGTCCGAGATCGCATGTTCGAGCATGCAGGCCTCGGAGTGCACTTCTTCCCAGCCCATCCCGAGCACGTCGGTCAGCAGTCGCTCGGCGAGGCGGTGCCGGCGCAGCACGCGCACCGCGACCTCCAGGCCCTTCTGCGTCAACTTCACCTCGCCACGCGCGATCTGTTCGAGGTAGCCGTCGGCGGCGAGCTTCTTCAGCATTCCGGAGACCGAGGCCGGCGCAACGCCCAGCTCCGCGGCCAGGCCGGACGTGGTAACGCCGGGGCCCTCGCGTTCTAAACGATAGACGCCTTCGAGATACTCCTCGATCGACTCGGCAAAATGGCTGTGGCCTGACAGTACCGCCCCTAACTTCGGGGCGGCCCGGAGAGTTCCGCGCGGGCGCGCCCCAGCCGCTCGCGCAGCAACACCTTGCGCGGCTCGTCGGCAAAGCTCGCATCGATCGCGTTCTCGATGAACCGCGCCAAGGTCGCCTCGCCGGCGAGCGACGCGACGTAGGCGTATTCGTCCGAGATCGAGGTCCGGAAGAGCGCCGGATCGTCCGCATCGACGGTCACGACGCAGCCGGCGGCATCCAGTTCGAGAATCGGATGCGGCCGATCGCGCGATGCGACGCCCGTGAGGAAGTTCGATGCCGGGCAGACTTCGAGCGCGATCCCACGATGCGCCAGCAGATCGAGCACTTTCGGATCCTCGAGCGCGCGGATGCCGTGGCCGATCCGTTCGGCGCGCAGGTGCTCGATCGCCGCCCGGACGCTCTCGGCGCCGGCCGCCTCGCCCGCGTGCGCGACGCAGTGCAGTCCTTGCGCGCGTGCGTACGCGAACGCGTCGGTGAAGAGTTCGGCCGGATACTTGGCTTCGTCGCCGCCCAGGCCGATGCCGATCACGCCGAGGTCGGTCAGGCCGGCCGCGACTTGCGCCGTCTTCATCGCACTCTCGACGCCGAAGTTGCGCGTCAGATCCACGATCAGCGCAAACGCGACGCCCGTCCCGCGGACCGCGTCGTCGAACGCGCCGCGGATCGCCGCGACGCACGCGCGCACGTCGATCTCCGGATGGAAGTACTGCCAGACCGAGGGCGAGATGAACAGTTCGCCATACGCGACGTTCTGCGCGAGCGCGTCCTCGGCGAACTCGCGTGCCAGGCGAGCATAGTCCTCGGGGTCGCCGAGCGAGCGGCTGACTGCGGCAAAGGTGAGCAGAAACTCGCCGAAGCTCTCGAAGCGATAGACGTCCGATGGATCCCGCGGGACCTCGCACTCGGCCTCGAATGCGCCGCCGACTTTCGGGCGATACGTCGTGGCGACGCCGTGCTTCTCGGCGAGTTCGAGAAATGTCGCAGCTCGAAGGGCACCCTCGAGATGGCAATGGAGATGGATCTTTGGCAGCACGTCCGCAACCTTTACGCCCTCGATGCCGTTTAGGCCCTGTGCGGCCGCCTCCGCTGCAGGAGACCAGAGGGCGGCCGTGCAATCAAAGTCGTCGCCCACCGCGGGGTGGAGCAGTCCGGTAGCTCGTCGGGCTCATAACCCGAAGGTCGATGGTTCAAATCCATCCCCCGCAACCTGTACAGGTCCAATAACGGAAACGTTATTGGACCTGTTTCATTTCCCCAAGGCAGTTATTGGACCACCTACCATTTCCAGCGTCCGGGCTTACGGCGCCCGAAACGGAGCTCTCTTGATCTTCTCCGAGGCTCACTAACATCGTTCTCAGCGACGATGCGCCACTGAGGCATTGCAGCATCGAGTTCCGCGAGCACTCCACAGAGTTCGATCGTCAAGGGATGACTCGGATCAAAACTATAGGCGATACCCCGTGACACCCTGGTTGAGCGAAGTAGCCCAAACGCCTTAAACATGAGAAGTGCGTGCCTAACCGTATTGACATCGATCCGAGGAATGCAACGCGCCACCTGATCCGTATTTGCCTCCTGCCGAATGAACACCATGAGCAAAGGCAGCGTCCGCGTGCGGTCCCCAAGCGTGAGCCGCACATCGAAAGTCTTGCGACGGGCCGGTGGGAATCGCTCTGGAAAGAGCATCGTCTGTTCTACCACGCCTTTGAACCCGTAGACCTTCGCGACCCGGAGGAGCAGACGCCGTAACGATTGCGCAGTCGGATGAGATGGCTCCAGTGCCGCATAGACTTCCCGGTAGCCCACCCGCCACTTAGCGACTAAACCTCGTTTAGCGAGCTCGCGGAGACAGCCGACGTTCTTGCGGCCGATGTGATGCCAGAGGTCGGCGCACCTCATCGGCCTTTTCGCTAAGGCAAGAGTCACCAAGATCGTCATCCGCGCATCAGTCGCAAAGAGAAGCGGCGGCCCATCTTTTCGCGGTTGAAATGAGCGAGGAACCCGGATCGCGGGCTCGATGCCTTGCCGCCAATCGTAACGATCGCGGTAAGCGAGCTTAGGTGCCATAATCGACCTCAACCATCTCTCGCACGTGGCTGAAGCGGCTACCAGTCGAGAAGCTAATCCTGCGGTCCCGGAGGTGTTCTTCGACGTTGATACGAGTGAGATTGTACCGAATCATCCGAATGAAAAACTCATTTACCCGAGCAACGAAGAGGCCGTCATGCAAACCACGGCGCGTGTCCTGCCGCTCCTCCGCCGTACCAATTGAAGCGAGGCGATTGTCGCGGCGCTTTTCAAGCGAGAAAAACCCTTCGATCGGCTGACGAGCTCTGAGAAGCTCATCATAGAGTTCCGGATGCTGCTCCGCAAAGGTGCTAACGCTTTGCAGGCCATCGGTTATCTGTCCCGCCCGATTGCGGTTTCGGCCCTTAAGGGGCGCGATGAGCGTTGCACCCCTCCGAAGCACTTCGCTCACCTGCAGCGGGATGAGGTAGCCGTTATCTGCTATTACGTACCGCAGATCAATGCCCGCCCTCTGAACATCATCAAGAAGTCCAGACAAGTGCGTGCTATCGCCGGTGCCATCGCCCGTACTCGGCGTCAGCGAGAACCCGAGCAGGGCGTGTGACAACCGTCCAATTGCCGCGTGGATCCTAAACCATTTGGTTGCTGGCGACTTGTGATCACCGTAAGCGATCGCGCGCCAAGATTCAAAGTAAAACGGCGATATGCTTGACGCGTCCACGAGAATGTCTTGTTCCATTATACAGAAGGGGGCGATTGTTAAAGCTAGGGCTTCCTGAAGGAACTGGCGCGTCTCCCTGGCCTGCAGATATGTGATCAGCGTGTTCTTCTTGGGTGCAAACGCAATACGACCCGAAGCGGCAAATGGCTCGAGTAGTGCCCTGGCGGCGCGCAGACTCTTGCGATGATAGTGACGCAGTACGAGAGCCAGAACCTTGTCGCCGGCAGGCAACGTATGACGGTGCGCGGCACGCTGGGGATGACGCTCGTTTAAGACACAGGCTAAATCAAGAAGCAGCGATTCGAATCGTGCACCTTCCGATTGAAGAGCGTGATCT
>JBBRTL010000047.1:0-14677 GCA_038244445.1 Vulcanimicrobiales bacterium | reverse complement strand
CCCCTTGCACCAGCCGATCGATCCGGCTTTCACGCCGGCAAGCAACGCGCGCTCGATCTGCGGCGGCAGATTGCGCTGCGTCACCATACAGCGATCGTTGAGAAAGCTGAGCGGCTGCCATCCAAACGAAAATCGCTCGAGCAAGATCGGATCGTCGACGAGTTTCATACTCTCGATCTGGCCGCCGGTCACAAAGACCACGGCATATCGTCCGGCTACGGTCGTGCGAACCGCGCGCGGCGCCGGTCGGCCGCGGGTAGCGAAGACCGTGCCGACGGCAGCGGCTTGCGGCGTCGGCGCGAAACTGGCTGCAAGGACGAGCGCCAAAATCATCGGTTACTTTACTTTCATGGCGGAGACGGGGATGAAGCCGAGCTTCGCGAGCGCTTCCTTATCGTTCTGGACGTAGGCGATGAACGCGGCGACGTCGTTGTTCGGCGGACCGTTGGTGAACATGTGCTCGTAAGACCAGAACTTGTACTTGCCGGCGATGACGTTCGCGTCGCTCGGTGCGAGGCCGTCGATCGAGAGTGCGGTGTCGCCGGCGGCGCGCGCGTAGTTGGTGGAGACGTACGAGACCGCGCCGGGCACCTGCGCGACCATCGAGGCGACCGTGCCCGACGAGTCTTGGGTGCCGGCTTCCATCGGCTGGGCTCCGCCCAACACACGTTCGACGAAGACGGCACGCGTACCGGAACTCCGCGGACGATTGATGATCGTGATCTCCTGATCTATGCCGCCGACGTCTTTCCAGTTGGTCGTCCTGCCGGAAAAAATATCGCGGACCTGCGCGGTCGTGAGGTTCTTCACGCCGACGGCCGGATTCGCGACGATCGCAAAGGGAGCGACCGCGACCTTGTGATCGACCAGCGTCGGCTCGCCCGGCGCGAGGATGTCGGAGTCGCCGATGTCGACGCCCTTCTGCGCCGCCTGGGTGATGCCGACCCGCGATCCGCCGCCCGAGACGCTCACGTTGATATCCGGGAACTTCGTCTGGTAATCTTGCGCGGCTTGCTTGACCAGTGGCAAGAGCGCGGTCGAGCCCGCGACCAAGATGGCGCCGCTCGTCTTCGCGGCGCCACTGCTCTGCGTCCGGCTCGAATCGCTCCCGCCCCCGCAACCGGCGAGCGCCGCAGCCAGCGCGCAGGCGGCGAAGATCGAGACGGACGAACGCTTCATGTGGACAACTCCTCGGAGAACAGGGCGTCAAGCAGGACGGGATAGACGAGGTCGGTTCGAGCGAGCGGATTATCCGGTTCGATGATGTCGTGGTTCGTCGGTAGGTCTCGCAACTCCCGATACGCGATTCCCTCTCCGCGCAGATCATTCCAGTTGCGGGAGACATCGGCCGAGACCGCGTTGTTGACGGCCGGATCGGCCCGGTTGACGATGGTGAGCGCTTCGTGCGCGAGGGCCTGCTCGCGGTCGGCATCGCGATAGACCATATCGGCGATGCGGAGCGCTTGGCCGAGCGCATGGGTCGAGAAGCGCGGGTAGGCGGTCCGTGGACGTTGCTTGGCGCGGACGCGCGGGTCCCACCAGAGGAACATGTTCGGGACGAAGCGCAGCAGCGCACCGATCGCCGAACTCACACCGATCGGCAGTTGCAAGAGCGCGAAGAACGGGCTGACCGGCACGCTCCGCCAGACATCGGCGCGGTACTGCACCGCATAGGCGCAGAGCAGGCCGCTGGTCGAGATGCCGAGCACGGCGACGCGCTTACCGAGTCCGCAGGCGATGTCGATCGCCTCGGTCGCGCTCGCCAGCCAGGCCTCGGCGGTCAGGTTCTTCAAGCGCGTCGTCAAACGGTCGACGTCGCCGTGCTCCGGCAGACGCGGAATGAAGACGTTGGCGCCGCGCGCGCGCACCAACGGCGCGAACTCTCGGAACTGCCCCGGATGATTGGTGAATCCGTGCAGCAGTACGACCGCGATATCCCTCGGTGCGTCGACCAGCAACTCGGTACGCGCTTCCGGCAGGATGCTCGCATCGTCGAGCGCCATGAACGCATGCGCCCGCACCAGCGCTTCGTCGAACGAGACGGCCGGGCGACTAGCGGGACGTTCGAGCATCGCGCGTGCAGCCGACCAGGTGATCGTCGACCATGCCGACCGCCTGCATGAACGCATAGACGATGGTCGATCCGACGAAAGTGAATCCGCGCTTCTTCAAGTCCTTTGCAAGCGCGTCCGAGAGTTCGGTCGTGGCCGGAACCTCGCCAGATTTTCGGGGCGCGTTGACGATCGGCTCGTCGTCGACGAAGCCCCACGCGTACTTCGCGAAGCTTCCGAACTCGCGCTGCACGGCCAAGAACGCCTTCGCGTTCTTCACCGCGCCCGCGACCTTCAGCCGATTACGCACGATGCCCGGATCGAGCAGCAGCTTCTCGACGCGCGCCGGCGCGAAGCGCGCGACCTTCTCGGGATCGAACCCGGCGAAAACCTCGCGGTAGTGGTCGCGCTTGTTGAGGATCGTCTCCCAACTCAGACCCGCCTGCGCGCCTTCGAGGATCAGGAACTCGAAGAGCGTCCGGTCGTCGCGCGCGGGTGCGCCCCACTCGCGATCGTGATACGCGATCATCGCCGGGGACTTCGCCCACGAGCAGCGCTTCATCGATCGAGCAGTTCGATGAGGATCGGGTAGACCTTCTCGACGATCTCTGGCCGATGCAGTGGCTCGATGATATCGTGCGAGATCGGCAGACCCGCGAACTCGTACGTCTCGAAACCGCTCGGCTTCGATGCGCGCCAGAGACCGGCGAGCTTACGGGCGGCGCGGTTGTTGACGGCGGCTTCGTGCGCGTTGGTGACGAGCATGATGTTGCGCGCTTTCGGCGGAGCCTTGGCGGCGGATTCGAACAACTCGTGCGAGAGCAGCATCGCCTGCGCGAGCGCGTGGGTCGCATAGCGCGGATAGCCATGGGCGGGCATCTGCTTCTCGCGCTGGAGCGGATCCCACCAGTTGAAGACGTTCGGCAGGCGTAGCGCGGCCCGCGTCAAGCTCGCGCTCACGCGGCCCGGTACGAACGCGATCCCGAGAAACGGCGCGATCGGCACGGCCCGTTCGATCTCTTGGGTCTGCGCCACCCACGCCGCCAGCAGCCCGCCGAGCGAGAAGCCCGCGACGGTCACCCGTTCGCCCAGTCCGCGCGCGACTTCCAGGCTCGAGACGGCCGTCGCCTTCAGGTCCTCGGCCCGCATGGTCGCCAGCGCTCCCGACATCCGGTCGGCATAGCCGTGGCGCGGGAGACGCGGCACGATCACGTTATATCCGCGCTCATGGAGCCCGCGTGCGATCTGCACGAACTGCATCGGGCTCGCCGAGAGTCCGTGGAACAGGACGGCCGCACGGGCCGTGCGGGCGCCGTGGATCAGCGCGAGCGTACGCCCCGATTCGCCCACCCGATCGTCGTCGCGTTCGAGAATGCGGTCCAAGAGGCGCTGCGCGCCGGTAAAAACATCGCTCATATGCGTTAAAGAGGGGCCCTCGGGGTCCGTCCTTAAGGAAGCGTCTCAAGTGTTCCTCGAACGCAGGCGTGCGCGCCCCTGCGGTCGCCCCTCCGGCTAAACACACGCGGCGTAGAGAAAAGAATGATGGTGAACTCGGATACCGCCGCGAAACTGATCGCGCTTGAGGACCGCCGGGGCGCACACAACTATAAGCCGCTCGACCTGGTCGTCGCGCGCGCCGAGGGCGTCTGGCTCTGGGACGTCGATGGCAACCGCTACCTCGATTGCATCAGCGCGTACTCCGCCGTCAATCAGGGTCACCGTCATCCGCGCATCGATGCGGCCATGCGCGCGCAAGCCGATCTGGTCACCCTGACGTCGCGAGCCGTACGCAACGACAAGATGCCCGGCTTCCTCGAAAAGCTGACCGACGTGTGCGGCTTCGAAATGGCGTTGCCGATGAACACCGGTGTGGAGGCGGTCGAGACCGCGATCAAACTCGCTCGCCGTTGGGGCTATCGCGTCAAGGGTATTCCGGCCGACCGCGCCGAGATCGTGGTCTTCTCCAACAACTTCCACGGCCGCACCACGAGCGTGATCGCCGCTAGCTCGCAAGACGAATACAAACGCGACTTCGGGCCGTTCCCGCCCGGCTTCGTCACCATCCCGTACGGCGATGCGGACGCGCTCGAACGCGCGCTGACGCCGAACACGTGCGCGATCATGATCGAGCCGATCCAAGGCGAAGGCGGCGTGATCGTTCCACCCGAGGGCTTTCTCAAGCGCGCCTGGGCGCTCTGCAAAGAGCACGAAGTGCTCTTCATGGCCGACGAGATCCAGACCGGGCTCGGCCGGACCGGCACGCTCTTCGCCTGCGACTACGACGGCATCAAGCCGGACGTGCTGATCGTCGGCAAGGCGCTCGGCGGCGGATACTATCCGGTCTCGGCGGTGCTCGCGAGCGCCGCGCTGCTCGGCTTGTTCGAGCCGGGTTCGCACGGCAGCACCTTCGGCGGAAATCCGCTGGGCTGCGCGATAGCGAGCGCATCGCTTGACGTGATCGTCGACGAGCGTCTCGCCGAGAAGGCTCGCTACGCCGGCGCGAAAATCGTTCAAGGAATGCGTGCGATCGCCTCGCCGCTCGTGAAAGAGATCCGCGGCCGCGGTCTGCTGATCGGCATCGAGTTGACGGTCCCGGCTCGCGGACTCTCGGAAGCGCTGCTCGCCCGAGGCGTCGCCGCCAAGGATACGCACGAGAACGTCCTACGCATCGCACCGCCCCTCGTCATCGACGATGAAGCGATCGCGTTTCTGCTCGAGCAATACGAAGCGGCGCTCGCCTCGCTCTGATGTCGCGCTGGAGGCCGGTCGACTACATCGTCACCTGGCTCCTGCTGATGGTCGCGCTTCTCGCGGCGATGCCCTGGCAGTTCCTTGCGATTCCGCTAGGCACTGCGAGCGGTGTCGTGCTCTACGTCCACTACATCTGGATGAGCAAGCGACGGGCGAAGTCCTCTGCGCTTCATGATAAGAGAACACCACCATGGGGCGGCGTTGCGCTGCATGTCCTGGCGATAACGGCGCTTTTCGGCCTGCCCATAGTCGTCACCATGCTGTTCGCATGGTTGACGTGGGATCCGATCGGCAGCGAGCGGGACTTTGAAATGTTTCCGCCTGGTTGCGAGACGGCCGTCGTCTCGGACGTAGTGAGCTCGGAGGGCGCGGTGGCTTCGATTGCGAGAAGCGATTGCTCCGGGCTTCTGGCCGGCGAGAGCTGGTCGCGATATTTCGTCTTCGTCCACGGACGCGACGAGCGTAACGGCCGCGAGAACCTTGCGCTACGCTATGAGAACTGGGAGGACGACGACCCGCCACGCGTGAGATGGGTGAGCGCGCAAGCCCTCAGTATAACGTTGCCGGCGGCCGGCGACGAGATCACGAAGCAGCGGACGCATCTCGGCTCGATCCAATTGTCGTATGGCGGCTGGGAAACGGAATACCGACATGAATTATCGATCTGGTCGCGGGCCCACCGGTTCCTTCCCTTTATCCCCGACCCGACTCGCTAACGAATCCGGCGGGTAAGGCGTCCCTCGTCCCTCGACTTCGCTTCGCTACGCTCGGGATGACAAGTGGGGAACTCGGCATGGCAAGCAGAGCGGTGCCGACAGCAACTACTTCTCCTGTTTGCGTAAGAGGTAGATCGCGAAGACGAAGGCCATCACGACGAGGGTGAGGATGGCGAGGTCGACGCTGCTCTTGGACACGATCCCGCCGACGCTGTCCGCGGTGCCCTGCACCTCTTCGACGGTGAGCAGGAGCACGCGTCGGATCACGGCGATCAAGCCGACGATCAGGAACGGATGCGCGTTCAACCCGGTGCCGCGGACCGAGAGCGTGACCGTGTAGGCGATCTCGCCGATCATCAGGATCAGCAACACCAGGTTCAGGAACTCGGCGGTCTCGGCGATGGCCGAGTGCGGCGGGCCCGTGAAGAGCGGGATGATGTCGAGTATGCCGTTCCACGCAAGCGCCACCGCCGCCGCGAAGAGGAGGAGCGCGACCACCGTAAAGATGGCGCGCTCCGCGATCGAGAGCCCGCGGCTGATCTTGCGGAAGACTTCGATCTCTTCGTGCGGTTCGCTCATGGGGTCAGGGACTTCACCACGTCGCTCAACCTATCCGGCTTCCCCTCGATCCGGACCAGATGCGGATAGCGCGGCCCGTCGAAGTACGGGATCGAGACCGTGCGGTAGAGGTCGCCGCGCACTACCAGCAGCTGGATCGGCGCGTGGGTCTTCTGCGCGGCCTTGAGCGCGTCGTTGAGGACATCATCGGAGTACGCGCGTCCGTTGACGGCCACGATCTTCGTGTCGATGCCAAGGCTCGCGTTCCAAGCCGGCGACCCGAAGCGCACGTCGCCGATCGACCCGCCGCGCATCGAGAACCCGAGCGAGTAGAAGAAATTGTTCGCCTTGACCGAGCGCGACGGCTCCGCAGTGTAGACGAACTTCCACCCGTCGGCCGTGAAGCCGTCCGGCGGATGCACCGCGATCGCGTCGACCCAGGTGTGGAAGAACCCGGCCCAGTCGTACGGCATGACCGCGTTCAGCCCCGCGATCACGTCGCCGCGATCGTAGGTCTCGACGATCGGCCCGGTGGTCGCCTTCCCGAAGAACGCGCGCGCGAACGTATCGAGCGATTTCTTTCCCGCGCTCCGCTCGCGGATGATCGAATCGGCCTTGAGCCACATCAATTCGGCTTCGCTGTAGAAATCTTCGCCGCGGCGTTGCGATCCGTACCCTCGCGGCGCGGAGTAGATGAACGGCGCCGAGGTCGCGTCGGCACCGAGCGAATCCCACAGACGTCCCGGCATGTTGTCGTAGCGCGCGTAGAGCGAGGCGATCGCATCCGGATAGTCCTTGCCCTTGCGGATGCCGTCGCGATAGGACATCACGTTGCCGTAGTACTGCGTCATACCTTCGTAGACCCAAAGCAGCGAATCGTCGTACGGCAACTGCAGGTTCTTCTGATAGAGCCCCTCCGGCATGCGATACTTGCCGTCCCACGAGTGGTTGAACTCGTGCGAGAGCAGGTCGCCGTCGGCGGCCAGCGCCGTCGGATCGATCAAATAGTCACCGTCTTCGCCATCGTCCGACGACTCGTGATGTTCGATGCCTTCGCCCGGCATTTCGTCCGAGACGGTCAGCAAGAAGTTGTAGTTGCGCCAGTGGTGCGCGCCGTACATCGCGAGCATCTCGCGCACCAGCTTCTTGTACTTGTCGACGGTTGCCGCGCTCGCATCCACCTCTTCCGGCGTATCGCCGAAGACGTTCAGATATGCGGCCGCATCGCCGTCCTGCCAGAGCTGCCAGCGCTTGTAGTTGACGCCGGCATCGAGCGGCGAATCGATCAGGTGCTCGAGCGAGACGTCGTCGAACGCGACCGTATTCCCGGTCCGCTTCGCGCCGGTCAGCGCGGTCGCAAAACCCCAATCCGCCGCCGGCAAGATGATGGTCGGCGAGAAGATCGTGTCTTGGATCGTTCCGGTCGAGGGATAGAGCAGGTCCTGATCCCAGGTGATCACGAGCATGTTCGGGGTCGCGAGACGCGAACTCGAGTAGTTGCCGAAGGTCGCGCCGAGATAGGTCGCGCTCACGTCGATCGCGGTCGCGCCGGCCGGCACGCTCACGTCGAAAGCGAACATGTCTTTCGGCTGACGATGCCACGGAATCGGTTTGCCGTCGGCCGTGATCACGATCGAGGCGAAGTTGGCGATCGGCCCGACGGCTTGATGCTGGCCCGGAATCCAGTTGGGATAGTAGAGCGTCAGCGTCCCGGGACTGGCCGGGATGTGCTCTTTCGAGAAGACCACGTTCTGGGTGGGGGCCTTCGACGTGTCCAGGGTCAGCGCGATCGGCGCGCCGGTGGCGCGGGCGCCGGCGAGGCTACAAAGAAGGCAAGCAAGCGCGAGCACAGCGACCGTGGCGGAAGTGCGGCAGTTTTTTCGACGCATTCCCCGCGGCTACGCTTCCAAGGCCGAGAACCCTCGATGCCGATTTTTAGGCATAGACCGCCCCGGGCACCCGATTCGTCCCACGCCCATTTTCACCCGACCGATTCCGTTGACCGCCCCCTGCCCCCCGTGCTACTATCCCTGAGCCGAAGTAGTGCCCGAGAGGGTGCTCACCGGATGCCTTCGGGCGATCCGGTCTTCATTCGAGGGACCGCTGGCCGGTCTCACAAGTGGGGTCGCTTCGGCGGCGCCATTTTTTGTTTCTTGGCGTCCGTTCCACAACTGTTAGGAGAAACGCCATAGCTCGACCGCTCCGCGTCAACGATCAGATCCGCATCCGCCAAGTCCGCGTCATCGACGAGAACGGCGAACAGTTGGGGATCCTGCCGACCGATGAAGCGCAAACGCGCGCACGGACCGCAGGCCTCGACCTGATCGAAATCTCTCCGACCGCGCAACCGCCGGTCTGCAAGATCGGCGACTACGGTCGCATGAAGTACGAGCTGTCGAAAAAAGAGAAAGACACCCGCAAGAAGCAGCGCAACTTCGAACTACGCGAAGTGAAGCTGCGGCCGAAGATCGAGCAGCACGACTACGAGACCAAGGCCCGCATGGCCGAACGTCTCCTCCAGGACGGTAGCAAGATCAAAGTCACGATCATGTTCCGCGGGCGTGAGATCACCTATACGGCGTTCGGCAAACGGTTGCTGGACCGGATGGCGGAAGACATGACGCCGCTGGCCATCGTGGAGCGCGAGGCGCGACTCGAGGGCCGTAACATGTTCATGATCCTGGCGCCCCGCGTGGTGCCGAGCGGTCCGCCGAAATACTCGTCGATACGAGATGCGGAAAAAGAGAAAGAACACAAAGCGAGCGGCCACGCGCCGGAACACGTTGACGACGATCACGACGATCACGACGACGCGGACGATATCGACGACATCGACGACGATATCGACGACCATGACGACCACGACGAAACCCCGGAGGAACAGGTCAGTGCCCAAGATTAGAACGCATCGAGGAACCGCCAAGCGCGTCAAGGTGTCGTCGACCGGCAAGGTCACGCACCGTCATCAGTTCAGTGGCTGCGGTCACATCCTCAGCAAGAAGACCCGGAAGCGCAAGCGCAACTTCCGCAAGGATCAGCCCACCTTCAAGGGCGATCTGAAACGTCTGCGCCCGACGATTCCGTACTTGTTTTAAGGGAAGTCTGATAAAAAATGGCACGTATTAAACGCGGCGTTCACGGTCTCAAGCACAAGCGCAAGGTGAAGAAGCTCGTAAAGGGATTCCGGGCCGCTCGTCGCCGCAACTACCGCGTTGCGAACGAAGCGCTGCTCCACTCGCTCAAGTACGCCTTCCGCGATCGCCGCGTCCGCAAACGCGACTTCCGTTCGCTCTGGATCAGCCGCATCAACGCGGCCGTCCGTCGCGAAGGCCTGACCTACTCGGTCTTCATCAACGGCCTCAAGAAGTCGGGCGTTACGCTCAACCGCAAGGCGCTCGCGGATCTCGCGATCACCGATGCCAAGGCGTTCGGCTCGCTTCTGAACCTCGCAAAAACGGCCACCGGCAAGTAACCCGCCGCCGTCCCGTTTTCTCACGAGAACCCGGCGCCCGCGCCGGGTTCTTTGCGTCTTGCCGTCAAAAGGGGCCGGAATGCGTAAGATGCTCGCGCTTGTCTGCATGCTCGCGGCCCCGGCCTTCGGCCAGGCCTCCGCGCAGAGCACGAGCCAGCACGTTTTCACGGCCAAGATGGCGGCGACGATCGACCGCCTCGCCCGGGCCGAGGTAACCGGCGGCCGGACGCCCGGCCTGGCGGTCGCGGTCGTCGAGGACGGGCGCTGGGTCTACGCGCGCGGCTTCGGCTACGCGAACCTCGCCAAGAAGCGCGCGATGTCGGCGACCACCCAGTTCTACGTCGGCTCGCTCACCAAGGAATTCACCGCCGCCTCGGTGCTCTTGCTGGTGCAAGACGGCAAGGTCAAGCTCGACGACAAGGTCACGAAGTACGTTCCCGAGTTGACGATCGCAAGCACCGTGACGGTCGAGCAGCTGTTGCAACAGACGTCGGGGCTGCCCGACTACGTGCACGCGCCCGGTATCACCGCCGATCCGACCCGCAGCGTCAAGCTCGCCGACTTCATCGCGGCCCTGAATAAGCTGCCGCTCCGGTTCGCACCCGGTTCGAAGTTCGAATACAATAATTTCAACTATTTTATCGCCGGTCTGATCGTCGAACGCGCGAGCGGCCTACCGCTCTCGGACTTCTTGCAGGCGCGCATCTTTCAACCGCTCTACATGACGTCGTCGTTCTTCGCGGGCGACACCGGCATCTCGCCTGCGGCCGCCACCGGCTATACCGGCGGCGGGCACCGGTTTACGCCCGTGAAACCTTGGGATCCGAGCTGGATGCTCGGCGCGGGAGGGATCGTGACCAACGTCTTCGATCTGGCGAAGTGGGATATCGGCTTCCCGATTCTGGTGCGCGACGACGCGGTCCGCGACATGTTCACGGCGCCGGGCGTCCCGGGTGCGCAGTCGTACGGCATGGGCTGGGTGATCGATCAGCGCGGCGGCAAACGCTACGTCTGGCATAACGGAGAAATCGGCGGATTCCACGCGATGAACGCGCTGCTGCCGGACGATCACATCGCCGTGATCGTGCTCGCGAATACCGATGCGCTGCATCCCCGCGGGGCCGGCGTGATCGCTCCCGAGTTCGTCGCCGCCGAGATCCTCGACATCATCGCGCCGCCGGCGGAGGTCCACGTCGAGAACGCCATCGTAACGCGCGCGAAAGAATGGCTCGGCCGGCTCGCCGACAAGAACGTCGACCGCACGCAACTCACGCCGAGGTTCAGCGCCTATCTCACCGACGAACTCGTCTCGCGCGCGAACTTCAAGTCATACGGGAGACTGCTCGCGATCGTGCCGATCTCGAGCAAGAGCGTCGACGGCGGGGGGACGGTCTACGAGTTCTTGGTGAAGTATAAGCGCGGGCAGTTCCACTACCACTTCGGCGTAACGGGCCTGGGGAAGATCGACGAGTTGTTGCTCTCGCCCTAAGCGTTCGGCTTAGTCGTCGCCGTCGGCCAGTCGCCGGCCGGTCGATTCGATCACCTTGCCGAGCATGCTGATCGCCTCGGCCCGGGTCGCGTTCGAGAACATGTAGCGCAGGTGGTCGTCGACGTCTTCCACCACCACGATGGCACGTTTGCCACCGCGGACCGCTTCGATCAGCGCGTTCAGGTAGGCTTCGTCCTCCGGGGCGAGCACCGAAGAGCCGCTCTCAGAGCGGCCTCTGTCGAGGAGACGTTTTAGGACGTCGTCGAGGTTCGCGGGTATCTCCACGGTCGGCCCCCTTGCCGAAAATCCGCCCGGTAATAGCCATGCCGCGGCGAGTCCGACTAAGATAGCACTAACCGACCCGAGGGGAAAGCTGAGTGCGCTCGCCTGCTAGCCAGAGGATGGCGATCAGGGTCTTTGCGTCGATGATCTCGCCGCGCGCAGCCATCGCCGTCGCCTCGACGAGCGCGACCACGCGCACCTCGATCTCCTCGTCCGAGTCGAGATGGCGCTTCCCGGCGGTCAAGCCTTCGGCCAGCACTAGATGCAGGCGTTCCTCGCAGAAGCCGGGCGTCACGTAGAAGGACGCGATCTCAGCCAGGCGTTCGGCCCGGTAGCCGGTCTCCTCAGCGAGTTCCCGGGCCGCGCCCTCGAGCGGCGCTTCTCCGGATTCGGCCTTGCCGGCCGGAAGCTCCCAGAGCCACGCCCGCGCCGGATGCCGGTACTGACGCACGAGCACGAGGCTCGCGGCGTCCGGGCAGGCGACGATCGCGAACGAACCGGGATGCTCGACGATGTCGAGCCGCTGCCTGCGACCGTCTTCGAACTCGACCTCGTCGCAACGCACCGCGAAGATCCGGCCCTCGAAAACACGCTCGGTATTGCGGACGCGGGGAAGTCTCTCCATGAGGGTGTACATCGGCGAGGTGAAATCCGGTTCCTCGTCCATCGGCCGCGAGCTGCTCTGGCTCTTGCTCTTTCTCGCGTTGCTCGTCGTCATCGAATACCTGATGCTGCGCTTCGTCGTACCGACGGGCTTCAACGATCGCATCGCGGTCGTGATCGCGGCGCTCGTCGCCGGCGTCATCTGGATCGTCCTGCGCGCGCGATGGCGCTGACGCTCGGCGCTCAGAACGCGCGCGTGACGTTCGCGCGCGATCTGTTGAGCAAGCGGGGACGCGAGCAGCATCGCGCGTTCGCGATCGAAGGCGCAACCCTGCTCGACGAAGCGCTCCGCAGCGGTGCATCCGTTCGCGAACTCTACGTCACCGCCGAGTCGGCCGAGGCGCCGGCCGTGAGGCGGCTGGAGGCCGCAGGCGTGCCGACCTATCTGGTCGGCGACCGCACCTTCGCCAAGATCAGCGACGTCGAGACCCCGACCGGGATCCTGGCGGTGGTCGATCTGACGCCCGCGCCGCTGGCGACGATGTTCGCCGAGCCCGGGCTGGTGCTGCTGGTCGCGGACCTGAACGACCCCGGAAATCTCGGAACCCTGCTCCGAGCGGCCGAGGCGTTCGGCGCTCGTGGCGCGATTGCGGGCGACGCCGGGGTCGATCCGTATCACCCGAAGGCCGTTCGGGCAGGGATGGGCGCCCACTTCCGGCTGCCGATCGCGACCGCGGCGCCCGAGGCGGTGGCGAAGGCGGCCTCCGCGGCAGGTGCCGAGATGATCGGTCTGGCCGCCGGCGGGGCCGGGCTCGGGTCCCTGACCTGGCCCGAGCGGACGATTTTGGCGGTCGGGCACGAGCGCCACGGTCTGGACCGCTGGGCGGGCCTCTGCACGATCGTCGCGGGGATCCCGATGGCGCCGAACGCCGAGTCGCTCAATGCCGCGGTCGCCGGCGGCATCGCCTTATATGAAGCGTTTCTCAGAGGCCCTTCGAGACCGGGCTGAGGTCCGCCGTAGTCCCTCGACTACGGCCCTTCGGGCCCACCGTCAAGCGGCTTCCGCTCGCTTGGTTTCGAGGGAAAACCCTTTATTGACGGGCTGTCAAGAGAGTCCCCGGCGTTCGAAAAGTCAAGACTACCACCCGAAAAACTCGCGTGGTATACTCACGGCATTCCGCGGGGAGAACCCCCGGAACCTTGCCACGAAGGGAGACCTCGCGCCACCATGGCAACCCACGAATTGTTCTGGAACCTCTTCGCACTCTCGGGCTCCGTCACCGCATATCTGGCCTATCGCCAGTCGAACCCCTCTCGAAGCTCGACTTGAACGGCAAATAGCTAAAACAGTAAAATCCCTGAAGCGTCCGGAATAATGTACCGGGCGCTTTTTCTATGCGCCGTTCCGAAATTAACGATGAGTGAATTAGCAGCTAAACTCGCAGATCTGCAGAGCCGCTTCGCCGCCGCCGTGGCCGACGCTACAGACGAACGCGGGCTCGACGCGGCCCGCGTCGACTTCCTCGGCCGGAGCGGCGCGATCACCCTGCTCCGACGCGGGATCGGGCAGCTACCCGCCGACGAGCGTCCGAACGCGGGCAAAGAGATCAACGACGTGGTCGACCGGCTCGAAGCGCAGTTGCTCGACGCGCAGAGCGCGATCGAGTCGCGCGCGTTCGATGCCGAGCTGACCCGCTCGATCGACGTGACGTTCCCGGCGCCCGAGCCGCAGGTCGGCACGATCCATCCGATCCGCCGCACCATCGACGACGTCTGCGCGTTCTTCGAACGCCAAGGCTTCGCCGTCGTGCTCGGCCCGGAGGTCGAGCCCGACACCTATAATTTCGACGCGCTCAACATCCCCACCGATCATCCGGCGCGCGAAGGCTTCGACTCGTTCTGGATCACCGACACGTTGCTGCTCCGCCCGCACACTTCCCCGATGCAGATCCGCACGATGCAGCAGCATCGACCGCCGATCGCGGTGGTCGCGCCGGGCCGCTGCTATCGCCGCGACGCGGTCGATGCGCGCCATCTCTTCCAGTTCAACCAGATCGAAGGCTTGCTGGTTGCCGAGGGCATCCACTTCGGACACCTCAAGGGCGCGCTGACCGCGATGTGCCGCGAACTCTTCGGCGAGGACCAGCAGGTCCGA
This sequence comes from Vulcanimicrobiales bacterium, assembly GCA_038244445.1. Lineage (GTDB taxonomy): Bacteria > Vulcanimicrobiota > Vulcanimicrobiia > Vulcanimicrobiales > Vulcanimicrobiaceae > JALYSX01. The sequence continues at coordinate 600 of JBBRTL010000047.1, read as the reverse complement.
TTCCGCCCGTCGTTCTTCCCGTTCACGGAGCCGAGCGCCGAGGTGGATACGACCTGCCCGAAATGTCGCGGCAAGAGCGACGCGTGCAACATGTGCGGCGGCTCCGGCTGGATCGAGCTGGGCGGTGCCGGCATGGTACATCCGAACGTGCTGCGCAACGTCGGCTACGATCCCGACGTCGTCTCCGGTTGGGCGTTCGGTTTCGGCATCGAGCGGCTCGCGCTCACGCGCTACGAGATCGACGACATCCGCCGGTTCGTCGAGAGCGACCCCGACTTCCTCACGCAACTGCACTAAAGAACGACGGTAGAACGAAACGATGCGCGTCCCGATTGCCTGGCTGCGAGATTACGTCGACCTCCCCGAGAGCGCGCAAGCGATCGCCGATCGTCTGGCCATGCTCGGCTTTCCGGTCGACGCGATCGAAGCGCGTCCGCCCATCACCGGCGTGGTCGCCGGCACGATCGTCGAACTCGAGAAGCATCCGAACGCGGATCGTCTGCAGGTCGGTAAGATCGACGTCGGCGCCGACGCGCCACTGACGATCGCGACCGCTGCCACCAACGTCGCCGTCGGCCAACGGATCGCCGTCGCGACCAT
>JBBRTL010000046.1:0-14851 GCA_038244445.1 Vulcanimicrobiales bacterium | reverse complement strand
GCGCCGCGCTGGACGGTCCAACTCCAGGCCGGCGCGCTGCTCTTCCGCCAACGCAACATGGGCGGCGAACGACGAACCGCTGCGATCTTCTCCGGCGCCGTGAATTACGAACTCTCCAAGAAGACGTTGCTCACGATCCAGCTGCGTTCGCTCTCGCACGCCGCGGTACGCTCGTCGGCGCAGAGCATGGGCACGCTCGGCATCGTACAAGAGTTGAGCGATCGCGTGATCTTCCGGGTCGAACTCGGGACCGCGTTCAATGCCGCCGGCCACACCAAAGCGCACTACCTCGGCGCGGGATTTACAATTCGCTAGACTGAACCCGCTCCACGATGAAGAAAGTCAACGTCAAAGACGTTCCGGAGATGAGCTGGACGTCCCCGAAGGGCAAGTTCGGCGGCTTCGGCCGTCAAGTCTCCGAAGCGCTCGGCCGCGAAGCCGGCTCGACCGACCTGATCAAGCGACACCCGTTCGACGTCGAACTCGCGCGCCTCGTGCCCGGCCAGACGCCCTTCCCATACCACTCGCATAGCGCGCAGTGGGAGTTCTACCACGTCGTCTCCGGCACCGGTACGGTCCGCCACAACGAAGGCATGACCCCGATCGAACCGGGCGACGCGTTCATCTTCAAACCCGGCGAAGCGCACGTGTTGATCAACGACGGCGCCGAAGATCTGGTCTTCTATTGCGTCGCCGACAATCCGATCGGCGAGTCTTGTCATTATCCCGACAGCGGCAAGCACGTCGTCTACTCACCCGAGCGAAAGATGATCCGTTCGGAACACCTCGACTACTACGACGGCGAAGAGTAACGCAGGTCGGTCGGACGGAAGGAACAGCCCGACTGCTCCCCAATCCCTGCCAGATGAACGCACGCACCTTCACCGCCCTCGGGCTGGCTCTTGCGCTCGGGGGCGCGATTCTGGCCGCCCCGCACATGCTCTCCGCGCAGACGACCACGCTCGCACCCGACCAGGGCTGGAGCGCCGCCACGACCGCACGCTACTATCACGAGTCGCAGGGCGCCGTCATCATGCCGGCGGCGTTCATGCGCGCGTTGCGCACGGCCGACGGCAAGCACTTCCTCGATCCCACGCACATGGCGACGTATGGTTTTCTCCCGGGCGATGCGTCCCAAGCCCCGTATCCGCTCGGGATGTCGGCCGACGACGGTTCCCGATCGAATGGCGTGCCGATGGTCGGCCTGACGTGCGCGGCCTGTCACACCGGGCACCTGACCGTGCGTGGCGCCAGCTTGCGGATCGTCGGCGGCTCCGCCGATCTCTTTCTCTCTAAAGCGTTTGCCGAGATGAAAGGCGCACTTGCGCGCATCGCCCGCGATCCCGAAGAGCGTAAAGCATTTCTCGCCGAGGCGGTCGCAGACGGCTATCCGGCCAAGCGCGCGAGCGCCGGCCTGGACTACGAAGTCGGTCGCGACGCGTTCGTGACCAAAGCGGCCGCCCGGCTCGGGAAGCAGACTCCGAGCGGCCCCGGAATCGTCGACGCGCTGACCGGGATCGCGTTCAACGCGATGACGCTAGGTCTGCTCGAACCGAGCAACGCGCGGCCGGCGCTCGCACCGACCAACTTCCCGCCCGTCTGGGATATCTGGCACTTCGATTGGGTCCAGTACAACGCGACGGTTCACCAGCCGATGGCCCGCAACGTCGGCGAAGCGATCGGCCTCGGCGCTCGTCTGAACATCGTCGATCCGATCACCGGCACGCTCAATCCGGAATCGACCCGCTGGAAATCGACCGTCAACGTCAAGGCGCTCTACTGGATCGAGACCACCCTCGAATCGCTCAAGCCGCCCAAATGGCCGGCCGCGTTCGGCCGGATCGACGAAGCGAAAGTCGCGAGCGGCAAGGCGCTCTTCGCACAGAACTGTTCGCGCTGCCACGGCGTCACCACCATCGCCGGAACGAACGAGTGGTATCTGCCGGTCGTTCCGCTCACCCGCATCGGCACCGATCCGAATCAGGCGATCGGCTTTGCAAAGACGACCTACAACGCGCAGAAACTCGGTTTGAGCGCGCACGAAGGCGGCCCCGAGGGTCTCGACCTCGTCGTCTCGCACGTCAAGAAGCAAGCTTATAAGGACGCCGGCATTCCGCAGAGCGCGTGGCCGACGTATGACGGCTACGGACGCAAAGCGATCCTCTCGGTACCGTGCGGGTATCGTCCGCGCCCGCTGGTCGGCCTGTGGTCGACCCCGCCGTTCCTCCATAACGGTGCGGTACCGTCGATCTACGACATGCTCTCGCAGACCCGGCCGATGCACCCGATCATCGGCAACGCGGAGTTCGATCCCGTCAAACTCGGTCAGATGCAGACCGCGATTCCGGGATGGACCTACACGATGGATACGTCGCTTCAGGGCAACAGCAACGCCGGACATTGGTTCACGGACGACAAGACGCGCAAGGGTCGGATCGGGCGCGCGCTCACCGAAGCCGAGAAGTACGATCTGATCGAGTATCTGAAGGTCGCGACGTACGCCGACTATCCGCGCCGCACGATCACCGCCGCCGAAGTCCCGGCAATGCCGTGCGCGAATGACCGCAACTGGGCAGCGAACCTGCCCTACTAGGAAGCTCGAGCTACGGACGCGCGTACGTTCCGATGAGGGACGCCTTGCCGAGCGTATGCGCGCCGGCTGCGAACTCGACCAGCGCGCCGGTCGCGTTCTCGTCGAGTCCGAGCGACGGAACGTCGAGGGCGTGGATGGTGAACGTGTAGCGATGCCGGGGCCCGGGCGGCGGACACATGCCGCTGTAGCCCTTCTCGCCGAAGTCGTTGTGTCCGAGGATCGCCGCGCCGCTCGCGCCGCGCGCGCCCGCACCGGTCGGCAGTTCGCGCGCGTCGCCCGGGATATCGAACATCGCCCAGTGATAGAATCCGCCCGAGGTCGGCGCGTCCGGATCGTGCACGACGATCGCGAAACTCTTGGTGTCGTCCGGCACGTCGCTCCACTGTAGATCCGGCGAGCGATTGCCGCCCTCGAGGCCGAAGCCGCGATAGACCATGCTCTCCGGCGTCCCCACGCCATCCGCGAACGTCGAACTCGTCAACCTCACGACGGTTTCTTCACCCGGTCGAGCCGTACCATGACTTTCTTTCCGCGGATGGTCGTGTCGCGCAGCGCAGCGATGATCCGCGGAGCGTCGTCGGCCGGGACTTCGACCAGCGAGAATGCATCCGCGATGTCGATCGAGCCGATATCCCGCGAGTTGATCCGAGCCTCGTTCGCGATCGCGCCGACCAGATCGGCCGGGCGGACGCGCGAACCGCGACCGATGCCGATGTAGATGCGGGTCATCGAGACCGGGCCGGTGCGAGGCGCCGCATCGTTGCGCGACTTGAAGAGTTTGACCGGCGCCGCGAAGGGCGGTGGCGCGATCGGGATCTCGGCCTCTTCGCCCGATCCCTCGCGGGTGTCGTAGAGCTTGACGGCGGCGGCGGCCAGATCCAGGATGTCGCGCCCGCTCGCGAGCGTCTCGACCAGGTTGCGGTAGCGATCCAGGTCGCCCGCGTCCATCGCTTCTTCCAAAGCGATCTGGGTGCGTTCGAGACGGCGGGTCTTGAGATCGTGGACGGTCGGGATCGCCTCCATCTGGATCTTGCGCTTGGTGTGCAGTTCGATGTTGCGGAGCAGACGCGATTCGCGCGCCTCGGCGAGCGTGATCGCGACGCCGCTCTTGCCGGCGCGGCCGGTCCGGCCGATGCGATGCACGTAGGCGTCCGGCGAGGACGGCACGTCGAAGTTCACGACGTGCGAGACGTGTTCGATATCCAGTCCGCGCGCCGCTACATCGGTCGCGACCAGCACGTCGGAGCTGCCGTCGCGGAAGCGCCGGAGGACCCGGTCGCGCTGTTCCTGCGAGAGTCCGCCGTGGAGCGCTTCGGCCTGATAGCCGCGGCTGCCGAGCGTCTGGGTCAGTTCGTCGACCTCGGTGCGCGTGCGGCAGAACACGATCGCAGAGGTCGGGCCTTCCATATCGATCACGCGTGCGAGCGACGCGACCTTGTGCTGACGATGCACGATGTAGGCGACCTCGCGGATCTTCGGCTTCTTGCCTTCCTGGGTCGTCTCGTTCGCGATCGTGACGTGGACCGGATCCTTGAGGTGCCGTTTCGTGATCTGACGGATGCGCGGCGGGAGCGTAGCCGAGAAGAGCGCCGTCTGCCGATCCTTATTGACGGCCGCCAAGATCGCGTCGAGTTCGTCGGCGAAGCCCATGTCGAGCATCTCGTCGGCTTCGTCGAGCACCAGGAACTCGACCGAACTCAGGTCGAGCGTCTGCCGATTGATGTGATCGAGCGCTCGCCCGGGAGTCGCGACCACCACATCGACGCCGCGCGTCAATGCGCGCAACTGCTGACCGTACGACGAACCGCCGAAGATCGGGAGCACCGCGATGCCGAGTTCGCGACCGTATTTGTGGACGGCTTCGGCGACCTGCATCGCAAGTTCGCGGGTCGGCACCAAGATCAGGCCCTTGATGATGCGCTTGCCGCCTTGATTGCGCCCGATCCGATGGATCATCGGCAGGGCGAAGGCCGCCGTCTTGCCCGTTCCGGTGGCAGCCTGCCCGAGGACGTCGCGCCCCTCCACCAGCGGCGGGATGGCCGCCTGTTGAATGGCGGTGGGCTCTTCGTAGCCGAGCGCGGTGGTCGCCGCGACGATCCCCGGGTCGAGGCCCAGGGCGGCAAAACCGCCTGAAATTTCTACCGAATCCGAATCCATACGTCCGGGGAGATTCGCCGCCCGGGTATAGCCCGCCCGCGTGGTACAATGGGCCGGATATGACGAAGAATCATCGGCTGGTGCTAGAGGTCGTGCGCGAGCGCGGCTGCGGAACGCATCTCTCGATGAACGAGGTGCATGCGCTCGCACGCGAACGTCAGCCCCGGATCGGCTTCACCACCGTCTATCGGGCGCTGGCTCGGCTCCGCGAGGAAGGTCTGGTCTCCGAGATCCGGCTCCCCGGCGCGGAGGCGGCGTACTTCGAGCCGGCCGGCGCAAGCCACGCCCATTTCCGCTGCTCGACGTGCGGCGCCGTCAGCGACGTCGCCTACGCATTGCCCCCGGGCGCGACCGACGAGATCTCCCGGCGCGAAGGCGTCGAGATCAGGGACATAAGTCTCAGCTTCCACGGAACTTGCAGCGCCTGTAAGTAAGTTACTCCGGCATGAAGAGATCGATCGCCTCGCTGCTGATCGGGCTGGCGCTCTGCGCGCCCACCGCCGCCGACCCGGTGATGGCACCGGCCAATCCGTTCGCATCGCCGGTCAGCGTCAACGCCTGCAACCTCGAGTACGCGAACGAAAACCAGATCAGCAGCCACGTCAGTGGCGTTGCGATCCAGTTTACGAACAACTCCTCGCGCGTCTCGGATCTGATCAACTTCAAGGTGACGATCAACGGACAGGACACCCTGATCCGCGACGTCGGGACGTTCACACCCGGGATCGAGATCACGCATAAGTTCCGCACGGGCAGCGATCAATGGGCGCTTCCGGTGTTGCTGCAACAGTTTTCCGGCCGGCCGCCGGTGACGTGCCGGATCGAATCGATCCATTTCGCCGACGGCACATCCTGGCATCCGGGTGGCGCATCGACGAAGAGCGCGCTCACCATCTTTCCCGCGCGGCTCTCGTTCGCCGGCACGCAGGACGGATCCCGACTGGTCTACGTCGCATCGCCGGTTCCCGCGACGTTCTCCGCGCGCGGCAACTGCGCCGGCATCGCGTCGATCCTGTTGGTCGCGCAGAGCGACTACGAAGCGGTCTATCGGGTGTTGCCGCGCGCCACCGGCTACTGCGCGTCGACGATCGTCGACGGCATGGGCAACGCTGCGATGGTGCCGATCGCCGTCAAGTAGACGGCGGCGCGACTAGGTAGTCTTGCGGACGGTGTAGCCGACGCCGTAGACCGTTTCGACGTATTCGGGCGAGGCCGGATCGCGTTCGATCTTCTTGCGCAGGTTGTTCACGTGACGGTCGAGCGTCCGTTCCAGGATGCCGCGGTCGTTCTCGTCGAGCACGTCGAGCAATTGGGTGCGCGAAAAGACGCGTCCGGCATGTTCGACCAAGATCGAGAGCAGGCGGAACTCGGTCGGCGTCAGGGAGATCGAGTGCGACCCGACCCGCACCAGGTGAGCGGCTTCGTCGATCTCGAGATCGCGCACTTTGAGTCGTCGGCCTTCGCCGGCGGGAGCGGATGCGGCCGAACGCCGCAACACGGCTCGGATCCGCAAGAGCATCTCGCGCGGCGAGAACGGTTTGACGACGTAGTCGTCGGCGCCGAACTCCATCCCGACGATGCGGTCCGTCTCCTCGCCGCGCGCCGTCAACAGGATCGTCGGCGTCCGCGGTTGTGGGAGCGCCTTCAACAGGTCGAGGCCGTTGCCGTCCGGCAGATTGAGGTCGAGGACGAGCAGGTCGAAGGCGGTCTGCGCGATCGCTTCGCGGGCCCTACGGAGATTGCGCGCGGAACGGACCTCGAAGCCCTCGCGGTCGAGCACGACACCGAGCAGGGCGACGACGTTGGGGTCGTCATCAACGATCAAAATGCGGTCGCTCACAGGCTACGGAAGTTTGAGTACGGACGACGCCGTCCTTCCGAACTGTTCCGGAGCGGCGCGTAAATAGGCTCGGGCGCCTGGCCAGCGATAGGTCCCGGGCGTCACCGAGCGAGCCAGGTAGTGCATCTCGTAGATGCCCGGCTCGAGATGCGAAGCGTAACCGAAGACGCGGTCCGCGTAGACTTGCCGGTCCTCGATCGACCAGCTATCGCCGCGTGCGACGGTCGCGGTGGTCGAGGTCTGGAGCGACGTATCGATCGCTTCAAAGCCGGCCGGGATCGGATCTTCGATCGCGACGCCGTCGACCGGATGGTCGACGATCACTCGAACGCCGATGTCGTACACGTTGCCGGTCGCGAGCGAGAACGGATCGGAGAGCGCCGCGAGGTCCATGCTCGCGACGGTCCCCGCCTCGCCGGCCGGCCGGACTTCGCGCTGCACGCGCAGTCCGGCCAGCTGCCCCGGTGCGTTCGCAGCGACCGGATAGGTATAGACGATCGCGTAGTGGACCGTCCCGCCTTTCGATTCGATCGAGAGCGCGCCCGGTTTCAGCGACGACGCCGCCAGATTCGCGGTCTGCGAGGAGGCATCGGTGCCGAAGTGCACGGTCAGCAACGCGGTTCCGCCCGCCGAGACATCTGCATCGAACGACGCAAGTTTCTCGTGCGCGGCGTATGCGGACATCGCGGTCATCGCGTCGGCCGCCGCGTCCAGTGTCGGCCAGCCGCACTTGCACGCCTGCACGGCAAGCGCCCGAACGGCGCCGTCGATCTCGTCGACGCTCGCCTTGCGTTCGAGCAGCAACTGGAGCATCTGAGCCTGCGCGGAGACGGTCGTGCCGAGCCAGCCCCAGCGCGTCGACATCGTCGCCGAGGAGTAGCGGCCGGTTCGATAGACCGATTGCACCAGGCCGTCCGCCATGCTCGCGCCCTGCGTAGCCCAGCCGGGGACGCGGAGCAGATAGCGCGCCAGCCGGATCTGCGTCGCCGGATCGAAGCCGCTCTGCGCAGCCACGATGTCGCTCAAGAAGTCGCTGCGGCGATCGCCGAGTGCATTCAAAGCCCAGAGCATCTCGAAGCGCGTACGCGCCATACACGATGGGTCTTTGCACCAGGTATACCGCGACGGATTCGCGAGCGTCTTGGCGAGATACGCTTTCAGCGAAGCATGCGAAACGGCGGTCGCGCTCGTGCCGTTTGAGAACGCAAGCGCTTGCGCGGCGTAGGCCGACGCGAACGGGTCGCTCTCGGTCGCGCCGGCGTAGAAGCCGAAGCCCCCATCGGAATGCTGCAGTTTCGCGATGCTCGCGAGGGCCGTCGTTCGTTCCGTCGCGACATCATAGCCCGGGACGAGATGGTAGCGTTGCGCGAGCCGACCGGTGGCGGTCGCCACGATCGCACGACTCGCCGCATCATCGAGGAACGGCTGTGGGTAAGCTTTCATCGCCTCCGCGGCCGGAACCGCGAACTGGGTGACGGCCGAGTTGGCAAGCGTGATCTGCAACGTTCCGCCGGCGCTCGGATCGATCGGCACGGAAGCCGAGTCCGCGGTCGCACCCGTCTCGATGACCGACTCGGTCACCGCCCGGTCCCGCACCATGAACGGCGCCGCGAACGCATCCGTGATCCCGCCGACCGCGGAGGAGAACGACATCTTCGTCGGCGCCGGCGTTCCGACGACCATCGGGAAGCGGAAGGCTTGGAGTGTCGAGCCGAGACTCTGCGTCCCGCTGAGCGCGCGCGGATCGCCGTTTGCGAAAGTGAGCGCGCCGGTCAGTTGCGCGGTGTACGAGAGCGTGCCCGACGAGCCGGTCGAATCGAGTGCGGTGATCCCGCCGTCGATGATGTCGCCCGGTCGCGCGAACTGCGGCAGCAACGGATTGGTCAGCAACGGTTTGGTCGCGATAAAGGTCGCGTCGTTCGTACCGAAGTGCGCGTCGTCGTCGCCGATCGCGACCACCATCGCGCGCCAAGTGGTCAGATCGTCCGGCAAGCGGAAGCCGACCGTCGCCATGCCCTTCGCATCGGTACGGACGATGCGGTAGTAGGCCATCGGCTGGAAGTTGGTTCGCACGCGCGTCGAACCGGCGCCGGCCAAGAAGCCGCCCCCGTAGCCCCAGCCCTTCTCGAGACCGGGTTGTTGCGTCTGCAACACCACGCGTTCGCGGCTATCCGCAAAGCGTACCGAGATCGGCTGATCCGCAAAGACGGTCTGCACCAGATCCGGCGGACGGTAGCCCGTCAGTTGGAGGATCGATTCGTTCACGACCATCACGATCGCTTCGCCCGGGGCGGCCTTACCGGCTTTATCGCGGACGGTGACCGCGATGCTCTGCTGGGTCCCCGGTTCGAGGGTCGCATGTTGCGGCACGATGCCGACCTTGAGATAGCGATCCGCGACGTCGACGTGGAAGGCGGTCACGCCGACTCGCGAGAGGCTGTCGAGCGAGCCCGGCTTCAGGCCGGCCAGCCGCGCACCGCGCCGGACGACCAGCGCTTCGACGGCCGCGTTCGGCACCATCGCGGGCGTCACTTTGAACGAGACTTCGGGACCGTTGCCGGTCGCATGCACGATCGACTTGGTGATGACGTCGTTGCGGATCACCGCGAAGTAGACGTCGCTCTTGGCGTACGGCGAGGCGACCAGCGCGGTCGCGGTCTCGCCGACTTTGTAGTTCTTCTTGTCCAGCTTGACGGTGACGACGCTCGTATCTTGCGCACCCCAATCCACCTCACCCGCGCCGATCACGAAGGCTTGCAGGTCGGTCGCGCTCGCATCGCCCTTGGCGCCGGAGAAGTTCGCACGGATCCGGTACGGCCCGGCGTCCTTGGGATGCAACGCAACCGCAACGGCCGCATCGCCGCTGGTCGCATCGGCCGATTCGACGGTCGTGTATTGCACCGAGTTCTGCGCGTCTTCGCCACCCGACTGGAGCTGGGTCGCCGAGCCGTAGGTCATCTTCTGCAACTCGAGGTGGACGCCGCGCCCGCCCTGGAGTTTGCCGTCGAGATCGCTTGCGACCAGCTTGACGTTCATCGCCTGGCCGGCCTTCGAGACGAGCGGCGCCTGCAGTCCGATGACCGAATCGCTCGCCAACGCCGTGAATGTGGTCGTCGTATCGACCGCAGTGTTCGAGACGTCGGAGGCGGTAACGTCGACGCTGTACGTCATCGGGAACGGCAGATCGGCCGGCACCGCGACGCGCTGCGACCACGCGCCGCTCGCATCGAACGTGCCGTTGGTCTGCAACACGTCGGTATCGAACGAGGGCTGCTGGTCGGGCCAGAACCATTGACGCCCGAAACTGTAGTCGTCGAGCCCCTTGGGCGCGAGGTACGCAATGTCGCGCGTGACCGCGATCTTGGCGCTGCCGCCGTCGAGCGGAGCACCGAAGAGATAGGCGGCCTTGGCATTCGCTGCGACCGTGCCGCCGGCTACGGCGGTTGTCTTGTCCAGGCTGACGTCGAGCTTGAAGTTCGGCGGCTTGAACTCCGCAATGCGGAGTTGACCGGAGATGTCGTTGCCGTTGCTACCGACCGCGTCGACCGTATAGTATCCGAGTGCCTGCGTCGCCGGGAACGGCACGACCATCGAGAACACGCCGAACGTATCGGTCGTCTGCGTGCCGAGCGCGCGAACCGCGCCGCTCGGATCGATCAGCTTGACCCTGTACGCGGCGCTTCTGTCGGCGACCACCGCGCCGTCGCGCACGTAGTAGGCGATGCCGGTGACGCGCGCACTCTCGCCGGGTTGATACATCTGACGATCGCTAAAGACGGTGCCGCGCGAGAGCGGTTGACCGTTCGACCAACCGCCGTCCACGTCGTACCGGAAGATCCCGCCGTACGAGCGGACCGGCGCGGTCGTCCAGTCCGATCCGCTGGTCGCGACGACCGTCACGTTCGGCGCTTCGTCGGCCTGACGCACGCCCACATAGCAAGCCGCGATCGACGAGCCGGTCAGATCCAGCGTGCCGTCCGCGCCGGTCGAGCCGTTCGCGCAGCGTTGGGCATTGTCGTTTTCATCGACGCGATAGAACGCGATCGACGCGTTGCCGACCGGGCTGCCGTCCGAGAGACGCTGGAGCGCGACGTTCGCGTGATTCGGAAAGATCTGCGCGAACAGCCCGAGATCGGTCAACTGCACGAGCCCGGTATACGTGGCCGGATAGTCAACCCCGAGGTCGGCGCTCACGCCGTACGCAAGCGCACCGGTCGGACCGCCGAGCTTTTGGACGAGCGGGATCGAAATGACGCTCTGCGCGTTGTTCTTGGCGCCCGCGATCGTCTGTGCGGGCCACGACTTCGCATCCCCGAGCGACGCGAAGGTGCTGTCGAAGAACGCCGATGCAGGCGGGCCGACCGGCACGAAGGTCGCGCGATACCGACTGCCCGGGACGTTGGTCGCGTAGAGATCGAGCGCGACGTTCCCGCCGCTCGGGAAAACGTTGACGCCGCTCGGCGCCCAGAAACCGGGTGCGAAGATGCCGGTCTTAGCCACGACCGTATGTGCCGCGCCGAGGCTCTGCCCGAACGTATCGCGCAGGTTCGCGCCGACCGCAATCGTGTACGACGACCCCGGATCGAGCATGTACGGATTGACCGCGATCACGCTCGGATCGTCGTCGCTGACCTTGAAGAGTCCGGTCGCGTTCTTGAGCTTTGGCGAAAGCGTCAGATTCCCGGCGAGTGATTTCGGATCGATCGGATTATTGAAGTGGATGGTCGGATCGCCGCCGCTGAAGCGCCCCCCGCCCGACGAGCCGGTGTCGGGAACGATCGCGAGCGTCGCGTACGTGCGAAGCATCCCGCCGAACGCTTTCGCCGTCGGAAGGTTGCCGACGGCCGGCCTCACGCCCGGCGCGATCGCGAGGCGATACGACGTCGCCTTCTTCAGCGCGTGCTGGGGGGCGAGATCGTAGATGTAGACGTTCTGCGACGGATCGAACGCGGCCGCATCGCTCCCGGGCTCCGGCGTCGCGGTCTTCTCGAGCACCGCGCTGACGGGCACGCTCTCCCCGCCCCCGCGCAAGCTGGCGTTGGCGGTCAGGCTCGCGATGTCGACGGCGGCGTTGGCCGACATCGTCAACGTGGGCGTCAGACCGGTCGGCTGCGGCGTCGGTTGATCGGAGCCCGCGGAGGCGGTCGAGAAGTCGGTGAACGCGAGCGGTTCGGTCTCGAACGTCCAGGCCAAGTCGTAATCGAGCGAGTCGCCCGAGAGATCGTGGAGTCCCTTGGTCAAGGTCACGCGTACGCGCGTCCCGATCGGGAGAGCCCGCTCCGGGATGAAGCCGATCATGCGCGGCGTCAGCACGACGAACTTTCCGGGCAGGTTCGGGTCGAGTTGGAGATGGTCGAGCACCGCGCGCGGACCGTCGCCTTCGAGCGCCCCGACCGAGGTGACCGGTTTCGCGAAGATCACCCGGATCTGCGAGAGCGTCTGTGCGGTCTTGGTCGGCGAGATCGAGGAGATCCAAGCCGGCAGGGTCGGCGCGGCCTGCGCGTCGATCGCGGCAAGCGGAGCCTGGCTCCCGGTACCCCCGCCTCCGCTCGAACAGGCCGCGACCAGCGCGGCGAGCGTTGCGGCGAGAGCGAAGCGAACGCGCACGGCGACCTCCAGAGCAAACGGGCGCAAGACGCATCCGTCTAGGAAGAGAATAGCAGAAATATCGTGCGATTGTTCTCGCCAGCGCTCGTCATCGCATCGTTGGGTATCGTAATTATGGCCTATTTGGCCGGCATCGACGCCGCCGCGCTGCCGCACGGGGGCGCGGCGGTCGCGTTCACCGACCGCACCGGCGCGCCGCTCGGCACGGTTCTTGCCTCCGACTCCGACCACGCCGCCTGGGTCCCGCTCGACCGGATCGCGCCCTCGTTCCTCCACGCGATCGTAGCCGCCGAGGATGCCCGCTTCCGGAGTCACGGCGCGATCGATGCATTCGCGCTGGTTCGAGCGACGCGCGAGTACGCCGTCTACGGGAGCGCGCGTAGCGGCGGTTCGACGATCGCGATGCAGGTCGCCAGAGGGCTCTGGAACGCACCCAGCAGCCTGCGCGGCAAACTCGTGCAGATCGCAGGCGCCGTACGGCTCGCGATCCGCTCGAGCCCGGATGCGCTGCTCGAAGCCTACGTCAACCGCGTGCCGATGGGTGGCAACCGTTACGGGATCGAAGCCGCAGCGCGCACCTACTTCGGCGTCGGCGCGAGCGATCTGGATCTCGCCCAGAGCGCCCTGCTGGCGGCGATTCCGAACGATCCGGCCCGGCTCTCGCCCTACGCGCATTGGAACGACCTGCGCGCGCGCCAACGCTACGTGCTCGGGCGGATGGTCGCGACCGGCGCGATCGACGCCGCCCAAGCACGCACCGCCGCCGCCGAGGAACTGCACATCCTCCCGCCCGACGGCGGGCTGCTGGCGGCCCAGCACGCGCTCTTCTATTTGTATCCGCGCGTGCCGCCCGGCGCGACGATCGTGCGGACGACCATCGACGCGTCGCTCCAGCGCTTCGTCCAAGCCCAGACCGAGCAGGTCGTACAAGCCCTTGCCGGGCGCCACGTCACCGATGCGGCGGCATTGGTGATCGATAACGCGACCGGCGACGTGCTCGCCTACGTCGGTTCGCCCGACTACTTCGCCGACGATGCGCTCGGACGGAACGACGGCGTCCAGGCGCTCCGCCAGCCCGGCTCGTCCCTCAAGCCGTTCACCTACGACCTTGCACTCGAACGCGACGCGATCGCACCGAACACGATCCTGGCCGACGTTCCGACGACGTATGCGATTCCGGGCGGCCGGCTCTATCAGCCGGCCGACTACTCGACCCGCTTCTCCGGCCCGGTCCGGGTGCGCTACGCGCTCGCCAACTCGCTGAACGTACCGGCCGTGCGCGTGCTCTCCACGCTCGGCGTCGAGCCGTTGCTCGCGCGGCTCCACGACCTCGGCTTCGCGCACCTCGACAGGCCCGCGAGTTACTACGGCTTGGGCTTGACGCTCGGCTCGGGCGAAGTCTCGCTCTGGGAACTCACCCACGCCTACGCGACGATGGCCCGCGCGGGTGCCGCGATTCCGCTCCGCCTCCAAGCCGACGTGCCGATTCCGCCGAGTACGCCGATCGGCGATCCGGCGACCTGGCAACTCGTCACGGACATGCTCGCCGATCCGCAAGCGCGGACCAAATCGTTCGGCCTGCACTCGATCCTCGAACTGCCGTTCCCGACCGCGGTCAAGACCGGCACGTCCTCGGACTTCCGCGACACTTGGACGGTCGGCTTCTCACGCGACTACACGGTCGGCGTTTGGGTCGGGAACTTCGACGGATCGGCGATGCGCGATGTCTCCGGCGTCACCGGCGCGGGCCCGCTCTGGAATCGCATCATGCTGCATCTCCACGAAAGCCGCGAACCGGGACCGTTCGCCGCACCGCGAGGCTTCGTCCGTCGCCCGATCTGCGCGACGACCGGGCACAAGCCGGATAACGACTGCGCGGCGATCGTCACCGAATGGCTGCGACCGAAGGATCTCCCCGGCTGGAGCGCACCGGCCGGCAAGCCCGGCAACGAATACGATCTTTGGCTTGCGCGCCAAGATGTCGCCGGCGCAGCGCTCCACATCGTCTCGCCGCGCGAGGGCGACACGTTCGCGCTCAACCCCGCTCCGAACGCGGTCGCACGTGCGAGCGAACGGATCGAACTCCACGCGATCGGCAAAGGCAAGGTCTCGTGGCAGGTCGGCGGCGTGGCGATTCCGCTCGACGCCCAAGGCCATGCGTTCTGGAGGCTGCGGATGGGCACGTGGAGCATCGAGGCGAGGGACGGAAAAATGCGCGATCGGGTGACGATCCGGGTCGTCCCGCCCCCGCACGGCAGCAATCCCGGTTTCACGTTCTCGAAGTAGCTCGTCGATGAGGTCGTACAGTCAAATCGCGGACGATTTCATCAGCATCCGGCTCGGCATCGGCTGTCCGAGGCGCGATCAGTGCTTGGTGAACGTGTACTTCCCGGCGCTGCCGGAAACGATGCCGGAGAACATCAAGTCGCGCGCCGTGATCGCGGTCGATTCGTGGCGGGCGTCGAGCATCACCGGATGCGCGCAGCCACGCTTCGTGACTTCGACGCGAACGACCGTCACGTTCTGGCGCAACGCTTCGGAGCTGCTCGCATGCGGATTGATACAGAACGCCTTCACGATCGAGCCGCTTGCGTAATCGGTGACCCAGACCCAGGCATCGGCCGTAGCGTTATGGACGGTGATCGAGCTGTCGG
>JBBRTL010000045.1:0-14856 GCA_038244445.1 Vulcanimicrobiales bacterium | reverse complement strand
TGCTCTGCAACAACAAGACTCTGGCCTCCCAACTCTGCGCCGAGTTCCGCGAGTTAATCACCGAGAACCCGTTCGAGTATTTAGTATCCTACTTCGTCTACTATCAGACCGAGGCGAACAACGCCACGACTGATAACTATATCGAGAAAGACTCGTCGATCAACGACGAGATCGAGCGCCTCCGGCACGCCACCACCCAAGCGCTCCTGACCCGGCCGGATACCCTGATCGTCGCCTCGGTCTCGTGCATCTACGGCCTCGGCTCGCCCTCCGACTATATGGCGATGTCGGCCGAGATCAAGGTCGGCGACGAGTTCGATCGCGACGCGCTCCTGCGCAAGCTGGTCGATATGCAGTACCGGCGCAACGATCTCAACCTGGTGCGCGGCACGTTCCGGGTGCGCGGCGACACCCTCGAGTTCGTCGGCGTGGAAGAAGAGTTGGTCCACCGGGTCGAGTTCTTCGGCGATACGGTCGAGTCGATCTACGTCGTCAACCTGCTGACCGGCGAGTACGTCGAGTCCAAGACCGAAGTGACGATCTTCCCGGCCAAGCACTTCATCACGCCGGACGAGAAGCTCAAGCGGGCGATCGCCTCGATCGAGGTCGAACTTTTCGAGCGCCTCAAGGCGTTCCGCGATGCGGGCAAACTGCTCGAAGCCCAGCGGCTCGAGATGCGCACCAACTACGATCTCGACATGCTCCGCGAGGTCGGCTACTGCAACGGCGTCGAGAACTATTCGCGTCACCTGACCGGCCGCGAGCCGGGCTCGACGCCCTGGTGTCTGCTCGACTTCTTTCCGAAGGACTGGCTGCTCTTCATCGACGAGTCGCACGTCTCGCTGCCACAGGTGCACGGCATGTATCACGGCGATCGCGCCCGCAAGAGTTCGCTCGTCGAGCACGGCTTCCGTCTGCCGAGCGCGCTCGACAACCGCCCGCTCACCTACGAAGAGTTCGACGCGCATCTCAATCAGGTCGTCTACGTCTCGGCGACGCCGGGCACGTACGAGATCGGCCGGAGCGCGCAGACCGTCGAGATGATCATCCGTCCGACCGGCCTGGTCGATCCCGAGATCGACGTGCGCCCGACCCGCAACCAAGTCGACGACCTGATGGAAGAGATCCGGATCCGAGCGGAACGCAAAGAGCGCGTGCTGGTGACGACCCTCACCAAGAAGATGGCCGAAGACCTGACCGACTTCTTGCTCGAGATGAACTTCAAGGTTCGCTACCTGCACAGCGAGATCGATACTCTCGAGCGGATCGCGATCCTGCGGGATCTACGGCTCGGCGTCTTCGACGTGCTGGTCGGCATCAATCTGTTGCGCGAAGGGCTCGACCTGCCCGAAGTCTCGCTGGTCGGTATCCTGGATGCGGACAAAGAAGGCTATCTGCGCAGCGAGACCTCGCTGATCCAGACGATCGGCCGGGCGGCCCGAAACGTCGACGGCCGCGTCATCATGTATGCGGATAACGTCACCCAGTCGATGGCGCGCGCGCTCGGCGAGACCAAGCGCCGGCGCGACATCCAGATCGCGCACAACCTGGCCAACGGCATCGAACCCAAGACGATCCGGCGCGAAATCCACAACATCCTCTCGATGATCGGCTTGGAGGAAGAGAACTCGCCGAAGCTCGGCAAGCGCGACAAACTCCCGCGCGACGTGGCCGCCCGGATGGCCGCCGAACTGGACAAGAAGATGCGCGAGTTCGCCGCCAACCTGGAGTTCGAAAAAGCCGCCGCGCTGCGCGACGAGTTGCTCGAACTGCGCAAACAGATGGGCGGCAACGAGTCCGTCCTCTTCCAAGGCAAAGCCCCCAAGATCTTCGCCCAAGCCCTCGCCGAACTGACCAGCTAGTGCCGGTGCGAACTCTTCACGTCTTGGAGGGAAGCGGTCAACGCGACGACGGGCGCAACGATACACCCCTAGCAGTCGGCTCGCCGCGTTTGCCCGCGAGATGGATGCGGCGAAGAGCGGCGATCGGGTTGAACTCGACTTTACTCGCGCGAAATTCGCTTGCCCAGTCGCAGTCGCGTGGATCGAAGCAGTAGTCTTGCACGCTCGGTCACGAGGCGTAACGATTTCGTGCGCCGTCGGCGGTATCGTGGAAGTTCGAGACTATCTCGAGCGTGTGGGGTCCTCGTTATTCGAGGGAAATGGTTGCGATTCCAGGCATGCGATGCAGATACGCCATTCCCAACGCGCGATCTCGAACGCTTCTTCAAATATTTGAGCGCGGAATGGGCGCGACTCCTCATAGAGGTGAAAGGGGACGAGCGCGAAGCGCTCTTGGATGCCGTTGGCGAGATATTCGAGAACGTATTCTCACATGCTAATTCTCCAGTCGGCGCGGTCGTGGCGGGCCAGCACTTTTCGCATCCGCATTCCCAAAGGCCACCCGAACTGCACCTCGCGATCGTGGACATCGGAGACACGATCCCCTTGCGCGTCGCCGAGCGCGCAGAAATCGATCCCGACCTGGTCGACCCGGCTAAGGCGCTAGCCTTCGCTTTCCGCCCGCAGGTTAGCAGTGAAGGGTCGCGCCGCGGGAGCGGCATGGCGATTTTCCGCCGATTCATCGAAAAGAACGACGCCGAGGTGGAGTTGTACAGCGGACTTGGATGGGCACGAATCGGGAAAAATTCACGCATCGTCAAAGGCTCGGCAAAGGTTCCAGGGACGGCATATGATATCATAATACGTGGAATCGACTGGGTTCCGAGACCTGAGGAGTTGTGGTGACTATTCGCTTGGTTGAACGATTCGGTCAATACATCGGCCGCGAAGAAGGTCTGGCGCTGGCAAATGATATTGCGAGCAAGCTGCGCGCGAAACAATGCTGTACAGTCGACTTTGACGGTGTAGAAGTTTCCCTCCCGAGCTTCTTCAATGCGCTTTTAGGGAGGCTCGCCGAAGGGATGGATGTCGATGCGCTCGAGTCTCGACTCTCACCCATCCATGAGACGGAGCTTCAGCACAGATCTTGGGTGTCGTCGCTTCGTAGCGCGCGTACCACGGACGCCGACGCCGATCGGATGTGGACGGCCGAACGCCAGGCACTGCTCGGCTGAAAATGGGGGACGTCCACGACATCCGATTGATGAAGCCGGATCGCGGCGGTCGCTACATGCTCGATACAAATGTCGTTAAAGTTCTCGTTCGTGACGTGCTAGATGGTCTAAAAGACGTCGGAATCGGAGAGTCTGAAGTTCGGAGGACCGAGCCATACGAACGGTTCTTCATTGCCGGGAAGGCGTATGGATGCGAGTTCTATGTTTCGATGCTGACATTCTCGGAGTTTGCCGCGTATATTGAAAATACTTATCGTCGCAACTACGATCCATCGATTGAGAAGAAGGCCTATCGAGCATTGAGTGAAGAGCGTAAGAGAGTCCGTGAGACGGTCCAACTCGGATGGGATCACATCGATGCGTCGGCCGAAATACTTCCATGCACGATTGATGCGACCGCCTTTGCCAGGGCTCGTACGATTTTTTACGAGAGTTCGCTCGATCCGTACGATGCGCTGATTCTCGAGAGCATGCGCGGAAATGCGTTGAGCTACATTATTACCGATGATCGCGATTTTGCGTCGGCGCCAGGCGCCATTGTTTACACCGTAGCTGGTTTTTAGGGAAAGAAGGTCCTTGCTGACGGGACCGTTTGGCCGACAGGCGGGCAAGAGTCCGCCGTCGGCAAACGGTCATGACCGGCGTCTTGGCGGCGCCTCGCGACCGGCTGACCCAGATCGGCTAGTCCCACTATCGCTCCGAGGGACGCGGGCGCGCGTTCCGAACCTCGCGGCGATGAAGAATATCGCATTCGCGGCCTTAGTTCTGGCACTCTCGCTCCCGGCAGCAGCTGCCCTCGCGGGGTCGCCGGCTCCGGCCGTCTCGCCGGCCGCGACCGCGAGCGCGAGCGCAACGCCCGCGGCGCGCGCGAAAGAGTGGCTGCATCGCCTACAGACCGGGGCGATCGATCGCACGCAGTTGACCGACAAGATGTCGGCGGTGTTGACGGATGCGGAGGTCAAGACGCTTAGCGACAAGGTCGGTCCGCTCGGCGACCCGACCGACATGAAGCTCGTGAAGACCAAGCCCTACGCGGACGGTACCGTCTACATCTTCGTGGTGACGTTTCCGAACGACACGACGCTGACGTACGTGTTCGCGATCGAAACCGCGAGCGGAAAGATCAGCGGCTTGAGCCTCTCCCAGGCACAGTAGTTGCGCCTCTCCCTGCGCGAGGTCGAACGGACCGACGCGCTCGTGACCCTTGCGGGCGAACTACCTGCGAGTTCGACTCCGACGACGATCCGGTACGCGACGCGGACCGGCGCGTTGTTGCGCGTCGGCGACGCGACCGTCGGCGCGTTCGATCGCGAGCACCGGGAAGCGGTCGTCGGCCCGTCCGACATCGCGCGCGCGCTGACGCTGCAAGTCGAACGCTACGCCTTGCCGACGAACGGACTGCCGTCGGGACCGGGGCTTTCGTGGTGGTTGCTCAACCGGCTGGCGTCGCCGAAGCCACATTCGTCCCTCGACTACGCGCTTCGCGCGGAGTTTACGCCGAGCGTCAGCGAGGCGCTCGGGATGACGAGCGGGGAAGGTCGCTCTGCTGAAGGGCTCGTCCCGCTCTGGGGACATTCGCATTTGGATGTGGCGTGGTTGTGGACGTATGCGGAGTGCGAGCGTAAGGCCCAGCGGACGTTTGCGGTCGCGGTCGACCTGCTCGAACGCGATCCGTCGTTCAAGTTCATGCAGAGCCAGCCGCAGCTCTATGCGTTCGTGCAGGCGCGCGATCCGGAACTGTTCGAGCGCGTTCGCGGGCTCGCGCGAGTCGGGCGCTTCGATCCGGACGTCGCCGCGATGTGGGTCGAGCCGGACTGTAACCTCCCCTCGGGCGAATCGCTGATCCGGCAGATGCTCTACGCACATGCGTACTGCGTCGCCGAGTTCGGCGTCGAACCGAGCATCGCGTGGCTGCCGGATTCGTTCGGCTTCGCCAACACGCTCCCGACCCTGCTCGCGCACTGCGGTATTCGGCGTTTCGGCACGACCAAATTGCAATGGAACGACACGACCTTGTTCCCGCATCCGCAGTTCCGCTGGCTCGGTCCCGACGGGAGCGACGTCACGGCGGTGTTGATCGCATCCTACGACGGTGGCATCTCGCCCAAGCGGCTAGCGACAGCGCGCGAACGGAACGAACCGGTCGTCGCCGGATACGGCGATGGCGGTGGCGGCGTGACCTTCGAGATGCTCGATGCCGCGCGCGACGCCGGCACGTGGCAGCGCCCCGGCGAGTGGTTCGCAGCGCTCGAAGCGCGTCGGGATGCCTTGCCGGTGCATGCGGGCGAACTCTATCTGCAGTATCATCGCGGCGTCGCGACCACCCATCACGACCTGAAAGCGGCCAACGCGCGCCTCGAACGGCGTCTCGCCGAAGCCGAAGAGGCCGCCGCTTGGTGCGTTGCAGTTCGCGCCCCGCACGGCATCGCGGGCGAACTGCGCAAGCGGTTGCACGACGCCTGGGAGATCGTGCTGCGTAATCAGTTTTACGACGTGCTCCCGGGAACGTCGATCCCGGCCGTCAGCGCGGATGCGCTCGTCGAGTACGCCGCGGCCGAAGAGATCGTCGAGCGCGCGATCGTCTCGTCGCGCGCCGTCCTTCCGCGCGGCGGCATGACGCGACTGGCCGAGTACGTCGCACCGCAGGCCGCGCCCGACGGCTTCACGCTCGCCAATGCGTTCCTACGCGCGACCATCGCACCGGACGGAACCCTACTCGCGTGTGCGACCGCGAGCGGGCCGAACGTGGCGATCCGCGCCAACAGGCTCGCGCTCTACGCCGATACGCCGAGGAAGTGGGAGGCGTGGAACCTGGACGCCGGCTACGAGCGCGTGCCGGTTCCGATCTCGTCCGAGGGTGCGCGCCCGACCGAGGGTGGCCTCGAGGTCCGTCACGAGATCGGCGGATCGCGCGCGACCATGCAGATCTCGCTCCGCGCGAACGAGCCTTTTCTACGCGTCGAACTCGCGGTCGACTGGCGCGAACGGCGGCGCATCCTGCGCGTCGAAAACGCCCTCGCGCTCGATACCGCAAGGGTCGCGTTCGGTAGCCCGCACGGCGTGGTCGAGCGTTCGACCCTCGCGGACACTCCGGAACGCCGCGCCGCCTTCGAAGTCCCGGGCCAGCGTTTGGCCTTCGCGCAGGGCCCGGGCGGCGACGGCCTCGCGATCTTCGTGCTGGATACATATGGGTGGAGCGCACGTCGTGGAGGCACGGGCAACGTCGATCTCGGCACCTCACTGTTGCGTGGGACGACCTGGCCCGATCCCGGCGCGGATCTCGGCGAGCATCGCTTCGCATGGGCGTATGCACCTTTCCGAAAAGCCGGAACCGGCGCGCTCGAACTCGCGTGGGAGGCGTTCGCCTGCGAGCCGCGCGTCCGGCTCTTCGAATCGGCGGAGAGTTCGGCCCAGATCGTCGCGTGCAAGCCCGCCGAGGACGGCGAGGGCGTGATCCTGCGCGTGCGCGAGTGCGACGGCGCCGCCCGAACGGTCGCGATCCGCTGCGGCGGCCGGATGAAGGAGGCGCGCGCGGTCGACGGCTTGGAGCGCCCGCTCGGCGACGAGAAGATTCGGGTCGAGGGAGAATCGTTGCAGGTCGACCTTCCCGCGCTCGGATTGCGCTCGTTTCGGGTATCGTTCTAGAGATGAAAGCGCGCCAACCGCTCGATGCTGTTCTGTTCGACCTCGACGACACTCTGCACGACGACACGTTCGCGTTCAACAGCGCGGCCGAGGCGGTCGCCCGCGAAATCGCGGCCGAGCACGGGATCGATGCGCTCGCGCTCAAGGAGGCGTACGTCGCCGAAGCCGAAGGGTTTTGGATCCGGCTCACGCCCGATCAGTTGAAGACCAGGCTCGACGGCCTGCGCGAACGGATGTGGGCGACCGCTCTCGGCGAGTTCGGTATCGTCGATCCGGCGCTCGCGACGCGAAGTTCGGCGCGCTACATCGAGTACCGACGCAGCCATCTCGAACTCTTCCCGGGCGCGCTCGATCTGTTGCGCAGGTTGCGCGTGCGCGGCGTAAAGGTCGGCATGCTCACCAACGGCTTTGCCGAGACGCATCACGAGAAGATCTCGGTCCTGCAGTTGACGGACGAGTTCGACGCGATCTTCATCGCCGACGAGGTCGGCATGATCAAGCCCGATCCGCTCCTATTCGCACACGCCTGCACCAAGATGGGTTGCGCCCCCGCGCGGAGCGCGATGGTCGGCGATCGGTACGAGCGCGACATCAGCGGCGCGCTCGAAGCCGGGCTCTTCACGATCTGGATGAACGTCCATCGCGCGACGCTACCGGTGGGCGCCCGCCCGCCCGACGTCACCGTCGACGATCTGGCCGGCGTCCGCGCGATCCTGTTATGACGGCGTTTCCGTTCACGCGAGCAATGATCGCGCCGTCACTTACCTTCGGCGCGATGTCGGCATTCTTTCAGTTCGGTGTCCAGGAAACGCTCAAGACGTTTGCGATCGTCGGAACGGGCAATGCGAACGCCGGGTACGTGGCCTCGGCGGTCCTGACCGCCGGCCTTCTGCTCGCGACCATCGTCGTGACGATCGTGCAACTAGCGTCCTTCGCCGGGCGGCCGGGATGGACCGGAACGACGGCGATCGCGCTGGGCGCGCTCGCCGTCTGCGCCGTGCTCCTCGGTCCGGCGACGTTCTATGTGACGATCGGAGCGTTCGCGGGCCTCTGCCTCTATGCGATTCCGGCTGCGGCCGACGGTCGGCGGATGGCCGACGCCATCGCCGAGTCGTGTCGGGTCGCCATCGCCGAGTCGAAGACGACCTTCGGGATCATCGCATTGCTCGCCGTCGCCATCATCGTCGGGCGCGTGATCGCCGGGTTCTTCGGCTTTTTCCCGGCGCTCGGGGATCTGGTCGCGGGACTTCTCGTCCAGGCGGTCGTCGCCACCCAGGCGCCCCGCATCGCCGCCACCTACCTGAAACTGCAACCCGACCTCACGGGTCAATAGCAAAGCATGTCCCAAGCTCTAGACGCGATCGTCATCAAAGGCGCGCGCGAACACAATCTCAAGAACATCGACCTGACCCTGCCGCGCAACAAGTTGATCGTGGTGACCGGGCTGTCGGGCTCCGGCAAGTCCTCGCTTGCATTTGACACGATCTACGCCGAAGGCCAGCGTCGCTACGTCGAATCGCTCTCGTCTTACGCGCGTCAGTTCTTGGGCCAGATGGAGAAGCCCGACGTCGATTATATCGAAGGGCTCTCGCCGGCGATCTCGATCGACCAGAAGTCGACCTCGCGCAATCCTCGCTCCTCGGTCGGCACGGTTACCGAGATCTACGACTACCTGCGCCTGCTCTTCGCGCGCATCGGTACGCCGCACTGCTACAACTGCGGTCGCGAGATCTCGTCGCAGTCCTCGGAGCAGATCGTCGACGCGATCCTGGAACTTCCCGAGAACACGAAAGTGCAACTGCTCGCGCCGCTGGTGCGCGGGCGCAAGGGTGAGTACGCCAAGCTTTTCGAGGAGATCGCGAAGGAGGGCTTCGCGCGCGTCCGGGTCGACGGCGAGGCCAAAGAGCTGCGCGAGAAGATCGTGCTCGACAAGAAGCGCAAGCACACGATCGAAGTGGTCGTCGACCGGCTCGTCATCAAGCCGGACGTGCGCAAGCGCCTGACCGACTCGATCGAGACGACCCTACGGCTCTCGACCGGAATCGTCACCGTGATCGCGCAAGAGCCCGAGAGCAAGAAGGCGCGCGAACTGACCTTCAGCGAAGCGTTCGCGTGCGTGTACTGCGGCCTCTCGTTCGAAGAACTGGCGCCGCGCCTGTTCTCGTTCAACTCACCGTACGGCGCGTGTCCGTCATGCACCGGCCTCGGCGAGAAGACCGAGATCGATCCGTGGAAGGTGATTCCGGACCGCTCCAAGTCGATCTCGCAAGGTGCGATCGTGCCGTGGAGCAAGAACTCCGGCAGTTGGCGTTTGGGGATGATGAACCCCTACTACATCCAGCAGTTGGAGCGCGTCCTGCGAGCCTTCAAGGTCAAGCTGACGACGCCGATCGAGGAGATGGACGACGACGTCGTCGACGTCATCCTGTACGGCACCGACAAGGAGCAGGGCTTCGCCTATACCTCCAAGACCGGCAAGGTCTGGGAATACAAAGCGACCTTTGAAGGCGTCATCAACAATCTCGAACGGCGCTACAGCGAGACCTCGAGCGAAGGCGTCAAGGAAGACCTCGAAAAATATCAGTCGGGCGCGACCTGTCCGACCTGTAAGGGCGCGCGCCTCAAGCCCGAAGCGCTCGCGGTCACCGTGGGCGGCAAGAACATCGACGAACTGACCCGCATGTCGATCGAGAACGCGGAGGCGTTCGTGCGCGAACTTCGACTGACGCCGCGTCAAGAGCAGATCGCGAACCAAGTCCTCAAGGAAGTGCGCGCGCGCCTCGGCTTTCTGACCAACGTCGGGCTTAACTATCTCACCCTGGGCCGTTCCGCGACGACGCTCTCGGGCGGCGAATCGCAGCGCATCCGCCTGGCGACCCAGATCGGCTCGTCGCTGGTCGGCGTGCTCTACATATTGGACGAACCTTCGATCGGCTTGCATCAGCGCGACAACGACCGGCTGCTCGCGACCTTGAAAACGCTGCGCGACATCGGCAACACCTTGATCGTGATCGAACACGACGAAGACACCATGCGTATGGCCGACGTGGTGGTCGATATCGGGCCGGGTGCCGGCGCCGAGGGCGGCGAGATCCTCACGGTCGGCACGCTCGATGAGGTCCTCAAGCATCCGAACTCCGAGACGGGCGCATACCTCTCGGGCCGCAAGTACATCCCGATTCCGAAGAAACGCCGCAAACCGCGCGCCTGGCTCGACGTCAAAAAGGCGACCGCGAACAACCTACGCGGGGTCGACGTCGGGTTTCCGCTCGGCGTCTTCTGCGCCGTCACCGGCGTCAGCGGATCGGGCAAATCGACGCTCGTCAATCAAGTACTCGTCAAGGCGCTCAATCAGCATCTGCACGGGCAGCCTTCGGCCGGTACCTACGGTACGGTCAAAGGCGCGAAGGAACTCGACAAGCTGGTCGTGATCGACCAGTCGCCGATCGGCCGGACCCCGCGTTCCAATCCGGCTACCTACACCGGCGCGTTCGACCACGTCCGCGAACTCTTCTCGCTCGTTCCCGAAGCTAAGATGCGCGGCTACGCGCCGGGACGCTTCTCGTTCAACGTCAAGGGCGGGCGCTGCGAATCGTGTCAGGGCGACGGCATCATCAAGATCGAGATGCACTTCTTGCCGGACGTCTACGTGCCGTGCGAGGTCTGCAAGGGCAAGCGCTACAACGCGCAAACCCTCGAAGTGCGCTACAAGGGCAAGACCATCTCCGATATCCTCGAGATGCGCGTCGACGAGGCGAGCGAGGTGTTCGCGAACATCCCGCGCATCCACAACAAGCTCAAGACGATCTGCGAGGTCGGACTCGGCTACATCAAGATGGGCCAGCCCGCGACCACGCTTTCGGGCGGCGAGGCCCAGCGCGTCAAGCTCGCCTCGGAACTCTCGCGTCGCTCGACCGGCCGCACGTTCTACGTGCTCGACGAGCCGACCACGGGTCTGCACTTCGCAGACATCCACAAACTGCTCGAAGTGCTCGACCGGCTGGTGCAGACCGGCAATACCGTGCTCGTGATCGAGCATAACCTCGACGTGATCAAGACCGCCGACTACATCGTCGATCTCGGCCCCGAGGGCGGCGACAAAGGCGGCACCGTGGTCGGCATCGGCACGCCCGAGGAACTCGCCAAGATCGAGACGTCGTATACGGGCGCGTACCTCAAACCCGTGTTGGTGGATCAGCGGGCGGTCGGTCACCATCCGGTCGACCCGAAGGCGCTCGCCAGGTTCGAGAACGAAAATCTCGCCGCGCTCGACGATTTGGCGAAGGGCGAACGCATCGCCGTCGAAGCATAACCGCCTATGCGTTTCTCGGTCGTCCTACTCGTCTGCGCCGATCTCGCGCGCTCGCGCACGTTCTATCGAGACGTGCTCGGGCTCAAGCTGCTTGCCGAGGACGGCGCGTGGGCGAACTTCGCGCTCGGCGACGGCTCGACGCTGAGCCTGCATGCCAAGCCCGAATTGCTCGCGGTGCGCCCCGGCTCGCTCCAACTCGGCTTCGCGGTCGAGAGCGTGGACACGTTCGTCGGCGACTGCACCCAGCTCGGCGTGCCCGTCTTCCAAGATCCGTACGACGAGCCGTTCGGCCGCGTCGCCGTGATCGGCGATCCGGACGGCTATCCGATCCAGATCTCGTCCTCGCGCAAGGCCCGCAGGTGAATCCCGAGGCCCGAGTACTCGAACTGCGCGCGCGGCTCGAGGACGCCAACGACCGCTATTATCGCGACGACGCGGCGACCATCACCGATGCCGAGTATGACCGATTGTTGCGCGAGCTGATCGATCTCGAACGCAAGCACCCGGCACTGCGATCGCCGGACTCGCCGACCCTTCGCGTCGGTGCCGCCCCGTCGGAGAAGTTCGCGCCCTATCACCACCCGAGCCCGATGCTGAGCCTTGGCAACGCCTTCGATGCCGACGAACTCCGCGCGTTCGACGAACGCGCGCGCAAGCTCGCGGGTGCCGAAATCGCCTACGTGTGCGAGTTGAAGATCGACGGACTGGCGATCGCGATCGACTACCGGAACGGCGCCTTCGAGCGCGGGGGCACGCGCGGCGACGGCCGGACTGGCGAAGACGTCAGCGCCAACCTGCGCACGATCCGCTCGGTTCCGCTCGCCCTCACCAAAGGCTCGCCACAGTTCCTCGAAGTGCGCGGTGAGGTGTATTTACGCAAGTCCGACTTCGAACGTCTCAACGCCGCGCGTCTGCGCGACGGTCTGCCCGTCTTCGCTAATCCGCGCAACGCGGCGGCGGGCGGGATCCGTCAGCTCGATCCCAAGATGACCGCGGGTCGCCGGCTCTCGTTCTTCGCCTACGCGATCGGCGCGATCGAGGGCGCCGGTCTGCCCGCGACCCAGTTCGAGTTGCTGGACCACTTGCGCTACTCCGGTTTCGATGTCAACCCGAACGTCGCGCGCGCCGCGACCATCGACGACGCGATCGCGTACTGCGCGCGCTGGGAGGCGCAGCGCGACGAACTCGACTACGAGATCGACGGCGTCGTCATCAAGGTCGACGACTTGGCCGAGCAAGAACGCTTGGGTGCGGCTTCGCGCGAGCCGCGCTGGGCGATCTCGTATAAGTTCAAAGCTCGCGAGGCGCGGACGAAACTCACCGATATCGTCATCAACGTCGGCCGGACCGGCACGCTCAATCCGAGCGCGGTCCTCGAGCCGGTACAGATCGGTGGCGTGACCGTCAGTAGCGCGACCCTGCACAACGCCGCATACATCGCCTCGAACGACATCCGGATCGGCGATACGGTGATGGTGGTGCGCGCCGGTGACGTGATCCCGCGGGTGGTCGGGCCGGTGCTCGAGGAGCGGACCGGCGAGGAGCGGGTATTCGCGATGCCGGACCGCTGCCCGGTCTGCGGTTCGGCCGCCGATCATCCCGAGGATGAAGCGATGGCGCGCTGCACTAATGCCGCCTGTCCCGCGCAGATATTCGAACGCGTCCGCCACTTCGCGTCGCGCGGGGCGATGGATATCGAGGGCCTCGGCGACGTACTCGCCGAGCAGTTGACGGACCTCGGCCTGGTCCGGGATCTCGCGGACATCTACGCACTCGACGCTGCCGCGCTTGCGACCGTGCCGCGAACGGGCGAGAAGTCGATCGCGAAGCTGCTCGAGGCGATCGGGGGCTCCAAGACGCGCGGGCTCGCGCGACTGTTGACCGGCCTCGGCATCCGTTTCGTCGGCGCGCAGACGGCCCAGATCCTGGCCGACGACTTCGGCAGTATCGATGCGCTGGCCGAAGCCTCGACCGAGGTGTTGCAGGCCAGTGACGGGATCGGGCCTGAGGTCGCGGGCGCGGTCACGCTCTTCTTCGAGCAGCCCGCCAATCGCGGTGTGATCGAACGGCTCCGGGTCGCGGGCGTGGTGATGACCGCGCCCAAGCGCGAGCGCGTCGTCGGGGCCTTGACCGGCAAGACGCTGGTCCTCACCGGAACCTTGCCGGGCATGACCCGCGACGAGGCGGCCGCCCTGATCGCCGGAGCGGGCGGCAAGGTCGCCTCGGCGGTCAGCTCCAAGACGGACTACGTCGTGGCCGGGGCCGACGCCGGCTCCAAACTGGTCAGGGCGGAGAAGCTCGAGGTGCCGATCCTCGACCAGGACGGCTTGCAAGCGCTCCTCAGAAAATCCTGAGTCAACCTTCGCTTTTACAAGATATAATCTACTGCGGGAGGGCGCGCGCGAGCGCGTCCGGCAGATCGCCGGCGACGACGCCGACGCGTCGTTCGCGCGCGAGCAGCTCGCCGGTCCGACCGTGCCAGTAGGCCGCGAGGCGCGCCGCATCGACCGGCGCCAGACCTTGCGAGAGCAGCGTCGCGATCATCCCCGTCAGGACGTCTCCGCTACCCGCGGTCGCAAGCGCGCTACAGCCGCTCGCGTTGAGATGCATCGTGCTCCCGTCGTAGATCAGCGTATCCGGGCCTTTCAGTAAGGTGACGATACCGGTCCGCTCGACGAACTCGCGCAGACGCACGACGCGTTCGCCCGGCGCGACCGTGCCCTTGCCGGAGAGTCGCGCAAATTCGCCGGCGTGCGGCGTGACCACGACCGGTCGCCCGCGAAGTATCTCGAGATGTTTGGCCATATGGAAGAGCGCGCTCGCGTCGATCGCGCACGGCAACGTCGTCCGTTCGAGCAGCCCGCGCACGATCGCGCCGGTCCGCTCGTCGAGTCCGAGTCCCGGCCCGATCGCGATGCTGCCGTTGCGCGTCGAGATCTCGACCAGCGATCCGATGGCGTGTTCGACGTCGCCGGCATCGTCGATCGCGATGACCACTTCCTCGATCAGGTGCTGACGAAGCAGGTGGGCGGTCCGAGCGGAGGTCGCGACGGTGACGTAGCCCGCACCGCTCCGCGCGGCGGCCCGTGCGCACAGAACGGCGGCGCCCGGGAACTGGGTCGAGCCCGCGACCACAAGCGGTGCGCCCGCGCCGCGCTTATCGGTCGTTTCGGAGCGCGTGGGGAGCAAAGCGACAAGTTCTGCATCGTCGACGGTGGCGTACGTGCGCGGTTGAGCGGCGAGCAGGGCGTCGTCCATCCCGATCTGCGCGAAGCGTAGCGTACCGACGTGCGATCGGGCGGGTTCGAGCAAGAGTCCCGGTTTATATGCGCCGAGTGCGACCGTCTCGGTCGCGCGCACGGCTTGTGGAGCGACCGCACCGTCGAGTCCGTCGCATCCGCTTGGGATGTCGATCGCGACGACCGGCCGTTCGCGCGCGTCGAGCACCACCAGAGCCGGCGCGAGATCCCGACCGACGGGCAAGCGAGCGCCGATGCCGAGCAATCCATCGACCGTCAGCACGGCATCGCGCGCGATCTCTCGCGCTTCGTCCGCGTCGCGCGGAAAAGCCTGAACGACCACGCCGGTCGCAAGCGCTCTGCCCTCCGCCGAGCGGCGCGCGTCGGACTTGGTCGCGACGTAGGCGGCGCACACGATCCGCTCGTAGGACGAATCGAGTTCGGCCATGGCCGCGAACGCATCCCCGCCGTTGTTGCCGGGTCCGGCGAACGCGACGATCTTGCCGGGTGGTACGAGCGCGGCGATCCGGGCGGCGATCGCGCGACCGGCGGCGCGCATCAGCCGATCGGCGCCGACCTGCGCG
>JBBRTL010000044.1:0-15206 GCA_038244445.1 Vulcanimicrobiales bacterium | reverse complement strand
TCCAGGTCGCGGTCGACCGCCGTAGCCTCGTCCATGGAACCGCGCTTGACCGCCCGGGGTATAGTATCCTCGGAGGTGCCCACATGGCCGACAAACGCAAACGCCATCGGGAGCCCAACCTCGTCCCCCGGCTCGGCCCGGCGACGAACCTGCGACCGGCAGGGGCTCACGACGACAAGAAACACTACGACCGCAAGAAGATCAAAGCCGTCCTCCGCCGCGAAGCCGAGGACGGCTTTGACAATTCTCACGCTCGACGCAAAAGCCGCCCAGGCGTAACGGCGAGGATGGCTAGCGGATGCTCGTCTAGGTCTAGCCGTGGGCGGCGGTGATCATCCAGCTGACGCCGTAGCGGTCGTTGACCATGCCGAACTTGCCGCCCCAGGGGACGTCGCCGAAGGGCATGGTGATCTTGCCGCCGTCAGCCAGAGCATTGAAGATACGCTCGCCGTCGGCGACCGCGTCCATGCCGAGCGACATCGAGATCTCGGTCTCGCCGACCGGTGTCGGTACCGTGCCCGGATGGCCGTCGGAGGCCATGAACTTGAAACCGTCGCCGGTGAAGGTGGAGTGGAGAACTTTGCTCTTCCACGATTCGTCGACGCCGCCGCCTCCGGGCGAGTCGCCGAAGCGATTCACTTCATACGAACCGCCGAGCGCGGACTTGTAGAACTCGAGCGCTTCATCGCACTTGCCGTAAAAATAGAGATAGGGTTCGAGTCTCATGCTTTGCTCCTTGTATGGTCAGGTTGAGAAGCTGCCGGCTGCGGTCGGGCCCTGGCAGGTATCGTCGTAGAGCAGCGCTTGTACCGTCGTGCCTGCCGGCAACGCCGGGATCGTTCCGGCTTCAACGTATTCGTAGAGGCCCGGCGGAAGTGGCGCAGGCGTCGGCGCACCGCCGGGCGGCGTCGCGAGGACCAGCATCGATGTTCCCTCGAGTGTCTGCGTCCCGCCGATGACGAGATGGATGCGAGCGGTCGCGACAAACTGCGGTGAGTGCGAGAACACGGTGAAGTACAGCGTGCCGACGTTGGTAGGCACGTGGGTCGCGCCGTTCGTCGGAGCGATCATCGCCGTTGCCGGCGTCATGTTCGGCGGTCGTCCGCAGACCGCCGGCGTTACGGTCACGGCCGTGGATGCTCCACTCGAATCGGTCAATCGCACGGAGACCGGGGCACCCACGTTGCTACCGATCGGGAGAACGGAGACGGTCGCGGTGTTGAGGCTAAGCGCGGTGACGCTCACGCCGATCACCGTCGGATCCGACGCGACTGCGGTGAGCGTTGCGAACGATCCGCTGGAACGCGTCACGCTGACCACTTGAGCCGCCGTCTGATCGAGCGCAAAGGCGATGGTCGTCGGATTCGCCGTAATCGTCACGGCCGAAACGGGCAGCGGTTGCTCGATGGCGACTTGGCTCGGGCCGCAGCCGGCTGCGATGACGAACGACGTCGCGGCAAACGCATAGAAAAACGCCCGGCGGTGATTTCTCATGCCGAGCCTTTCGATTCGATGGCCGAGGTTCCTTACGCGATCAGGTCGCGGTCGACTAGGACCTTGCGCGGGTCGATAAAGTGCTTGTTCAGGCCGAGGGTCTCGGCCGGCATCGAGCGCGAACGCGACCAGTTGCGGGAGGCGGAACGTGGGCAGATCGGTGCGGCCCAAGCGGGCGGCGGCGTCTTGCTGATAGCCGTCGAGCGCCAGGTGGCAGAGCGAGCAGGCGTAGCAATGCGCGCAGAGCGCATAGCAGGTCGCGCACATGATGCAGGGCCGGCTCGAGCAGTGGCCGCGATCAATCCGTGATCGGGTAAAGCCGCCAGCCGCGCTCTTGGGCGAGTTGAACCCCGGCGGCACCGGCGGGGATGACGATGAAGCCGGGCAGCACGTTGGCGGTCCAATCATTCACGACATCGGCATGTGAGATGCCCGTCGCCTGCGCGAACCGTGCGGATACGCCCGAGATCGCGTTGTGGCAGACGAGGAAGTGCGCGCCGCGTGCGCGGAGCGCGTCGCTTGAGTAGTCGTGATAGATGCCGTTCGTATCGTTGGGATCGGCGGAGAGATCGAGCGACCCCCAGGCCTTGCGCGTCGGGTTGCCGACGGCGAGCGCTCCGCTGCGATCCGTGACTTTTAAGGTCTTCGCGATATCGTACTTCGCCCACATCGCATCGTTGAGTGCGAGAACGACCGGCGTGGAGATCAGCACCGCTGCCATCGCGAGGTGGGCTCGCGCGGGCGCCGGCTCGAAGGAGAACTCGAAGGCGTTCCAGGCGCTTACCATCCGTAGAAACGTCGCGCTCACGCCGGGTGCGTCGAGCAGATCCGGATTGGCGAGAAACAGCTGCTTGTGGGTGGCGGTCACGTCGAGCACGCGCATCATCTCGTCGTACTTGTACTGCCCGCGCAGAAGCACAGGAGCATAGGGCGGGGCGGTATTCGGAGCGGCGTCGGCGCCCGGAGCGATGGTGACCGCGGCGAGTGCCGACGCGACGGTCCCGGAAACGAAAAACGTCTTGCGGTTCATGCAAGACGCTTTCGATTCCGGAGGGCTGGTTCCTTACGCGATCAGGTCGCGGTCGACCAGGACCTTGCGTGGGTCGATCAGGTGCTTGTTCAGGCCGAGGGTCTCGGCCGGCACGCCGAGCGCGAACGCGACCAACTGCGGGAGATGGAACGTCGGAAGATCCGTTCGGCCCCAACGGGCTGCGGCGTCCTGCTGATAGCCGTCGAGCGCGAGGTGACAGAGCGGGCAGGGCGTCAGCACGGCTTCGGCGCCGTGGTCTTGGGCCATCCGCATGTTCTGTCCGACCATGTCGGCGGCGACGTTGTCCTTCTCGAGTTGGATGTGGAAGCCGCAGCAGCGCGTCTTTCCGGCGTAGTCGATCGCTTCGCCGCCGATCGCTTCGATCACGTCTTCGAGCGAGTGCGGGTTACGGGCCGACTCCCAGCCGTTGACGGCTTCGGGGCGGATGATGTGGCAGCCGTAGAACGGCGCGACCTTGAGGCCGTTGAGCGGACGGACGACCATCGACTTGAGCTTGTCGAGCCCGATGTCGTCGATCAGCAGCCAGAGCAAGTGGCGGACCACGATGTGGCCCTCGTACTTGGCGCCGAACTTGCCGAGGATCGAGTTGGCTTGCGCCATGTGCTCTTCGCTCTCGAGCAGTTCTTTGTTGGCGGCGCGCATGTGGCCGGTGCAGGTCGAGCAGATCGTGATCACGTCGTCGAGGCCGAGGGCTTCGGCCTGGGCGTAGGTGCGGGCGTTCAGGACGCGGGCGACGTCGCGATTGACGTCGTTCACGACCGAGGCGCCGCAACACGAGGCGGCGGTCAGCTCGATCAGCTCGATGCCGAGTTTGTCGGCCAGGAGCATGGTCGAGTTGAACAGCTCCTTGCACGATTCTTTGGCGACGCAGCCGGGGAAGAAGCCGTAGCGCTTGGTCTCGGACGAACGGGTGCGGACGTGCGCCGAGAGGGGCTGTTGTTCGGGAAGCAGAGTTGTCGACATTACGCTACCGGTCCCTCGAGGGAGTCGATGATGGTGCGGACTTCATCGACCTTGGGGATGGGTTTCATGAAGATCGGCGGGAGCTTGCCCTTCGAGGCCATGCGCAGTCCGAGCGGCGCGACCTTGAGTAAGCCGATGATGTTGAATTTGCCGACCGTCCCTTGGATCAGTTCGGTCTCGGCGAGCATGCCGGTCTGTTTGATCGTCTTGACGACGGTCAGCGCGTGACGCGGACCGCGCTCGTCCATCA
This sequence comes from Vulcanimicrobiales bacterium, assembly GCA_038244445.1. Lineage (GTDB taxonomy): Bacteria > Vulcanimicrobiota > Vulcanimicrobiia > Vulcanimicrobiales > Vulcanimicrobiaceae > JALYSX01. The sequence continues at coordinate 11,448 of JBBRTL010000044.1, read as the reverse complement.
TCACGCGTTCGCTGATGGCGGCGCGCTTGACGTCGATGATACGGTCGTGCGGGTCGACGTGCTTGGGACAGTACGAACAGGCGTAGCAGTGCGCGCAGAGCCACAGGTAGTCTTCCGAGATCTGGGCGATACGCTCCTTGCGCTCGCCGTCGCGGACGTCTTCGATGAAGCGATACGCATACGCGATCGCGGCCGGACCGGCGAAGGCCGGGTCGACGCTGACGACCGGGCAGAGCGCGTAGCAGGTCGCACACATGATGCAGTTGGCGACCTGCACGAGTTTGTGCATGTCGTCTTCACTGACGCGCCGTTCGGTCGCGTGATCCGCGTCGGCATCCTTCGGCTGGAGGTAGGGCTTGAGGCGCGTGTACTTGTCCCAGAACGGGTCCATGTGCACGACCATGTCCTTCATGGGTTGGAAGTTCGGCATCGGGTCGACCTTGATCGTGCCGGTCTCGTCCATCACGGTGTTGCAGGGCGTCTTGCACGCGAGACCCGTGATGCCGTTCACGTTCATCGAACACGAGCCGCAGATGGCGGAGCGGCACGAGCGCCGGAACGAGATCGATCCGTCGACTTCGGCCTTGGCGTACTCGAGCGCGTCGAGAACCGTGGTCGTCTCCGGGATGTCGATCACGACCTTGTCGCGGTGCGGGACCGTATCGACGGCCTCGTCGAAGCGGAAGATGTCGAGAGTAACTTTGGCCATCAGTACGACCTCACCGTCGGTTGCCACTTAGTGATCTTCGCCTTGCGCGAGTAGTCGAGTCGGGGCGCCGCGTCGTCCTGGCGGTAGGCGAGCGTGTGGACCATCCAGTTCTCGTCGTCGCGATCCGGGAAGTCGGTGCGGGCCTGTGCGCCGCGCGACTCCGTGCGAGCGAGCGCGCCGGCCGCAAGCGCGAGCGAGGCGTCGATCAGGAAGTCGGTCTCGAACGCCGAGACGAGATCGGTGTTGAACGTCTTGGACTTGTCCATCACGTAGACGCCGGCGTCGAACTCCCGGCGGATCGCGACCAGGTCCTTGACGGCCGTCTCGAGCTGGGCCTGGTTGCGGAAGATGAACGTGTTCTCGCTCATCGTCTCGTTCATCTTGGCGCGGATCTTCGGGGCGCGCGTTCCGCTCGTCCGCGAGAGCAGATCGGCGACCCGATCCTGCTGCTCCTTAAGCGTGCGCACCGACGGTTTCACCTCTCCGACGGTCTTGATGTACTCGACCGCGTGGGCCGCCGAGCGAGCGCCGAAGACGATCGTGTCGAGCAACGAGTTGCCGCCCAAGCGGTTCGCACCGTGGACGCTGATGCACGCGCACTCGCCGGCCGCGTAGACGCCGGGGATACGGGTCGCGCCGTGCAGGTCGGCCTCGATGCCGCCCATCGTGTAGTGGGCGCCCGGGAGGATCGGGATCGGTTCGTCGATCGCGTCCTTGCCGGTCGCGTCGAGCGCGAGTTCGCGGATCTGCGGAAGGCGTTCGAGGATCTTCTCGCGCCCGAGGTGACGCATGTCGAGCAGCACGCAACCGTCGACGCCGCGGCCTTCGAGGATCTCGGTCCATTCGGCGCGCGAGATGACGTCGCGCGAGGCGAGTTCGCCCTTGTTCGGCGCGTATTTGAACATGAACCGTTCGCCGAGCGAGTTGAGGAGGTAAGCACCTTCGCCGCGCGCGCCTTCGGTCATCAACACGCCGTTCTCTTTGAGCGTCGTGGGATGGAACTGCATGAACTCCATGTCCATCAGCGGGATGCCCGCTTTGTAGGCGATGCCCATACCGTCGGCAGTCGAGGCGTAGCCGTTGGTGGTCTTGGCGTACATGCGGCCGGCGCCGCCGGTCGCGAAGATGGTGGCCTTAGCCGCGATCAACTCGAGTTCGCCGTTACGCATGTTGTATGCGACCACGCCGGTGCCGATGCCGTCTTCGACGCAGAGTGCCGTGCAGAAATACTCTTCGTAGACCTTGACGTTGAAGCGCTCGAGCTGTTCCCAGAGCGTGTGCAGGATGACGAGGCCGGTGACGTCGGCCGAGTAGCACGTACGCGGCGTGCCGGCGCCGCCGAACGGGCGCTGCGCGATCTTGCCGTCCGGGAGACGGGAGAAGATGCAGCCGCGATGCTCGAGCCAGATGATCTGCTTGGGAGCGTCCGTGCACATCGCCTCGATCGCGTCCTGGTCGCCCAGATAATCCGAGCCCTTGACGGTGTCGAACGTATGCGCGTCGGTCGAGTCTTCCTCGCGGTTGCCGAGTGCGGCATTGATGCCGCCCTGCGCGGCGCCGGAGTGGCTGCGGACCGGATGCATCTTGGAAACGATGGCTACGTCGGCGCCGCGCTCGGCAGCTTCCACTGCCGCACGCATACCCGCTAAGCCGCCACCGATGACGACGACGTCGTGCTTGATCACGTTGACCTTCCTGGTGTGCCGGAGACGTTGCCTTCGTTATACTATCCCCGATGTTGCCATCCCCACTACCAAGGTGGCACGCCCTTCGACTCTGGTCGCTTCGCTCCCGACGCTCGGGATGACACGTAAGGAAGGGTGGCTTCGCTCCCTAGCCTGTGCTGCTTCCTGTTGCCGCCTTGCCAAGGAAGAAGCGGTACTGGTTCTTGCCGCCCTGTTTGGCTTGGTAGAGGGCTTCGTCGGCCGAGAAGAAGAGCGTTTGGCCGTCGGTCCCGTCCTGCGGGAACATGGCCACCCCGATCGAGGACGCGATCCCGTTCCGGCGCAGGGCCGCCAGGATGCGCTCGACGCCGTGCTCGGTCTGGGTCCGGTCGCTCTGAGCCATCACCAGCACGAACTCGTCGCCGGCGTAGCGGGCGATGATATCGCCCTTACGGGCGTTCTTCTTGAGGACCTGAGCGAAGCGTTTGAGGGCGAGGTCTCCGAGGCTGTGCCCGCCCGAGTCGTTGATCTTCTTGAGATCGTCGAGATCCAGGATCAGGAAGGCGAACGGGGTGTCGTAGCGCTCCGAGGTGTGGAGTTCGCGCTCCAGCATCTCGTTCAGGGCCCGGCGGTTCGGGATGCCGGTCAGGCTGTCGGTCAGGGCCAGCCGTGAGGTCTCTTCAAGCAGGCGCCGGGTCTCTTCGTAGAGCCGGGCGTTCTCGACCGCGACGGCCGCTTGGGACGAGAAGTCCAAGAGCACCCGGAGTTGGTTCTCGGTGATGTCTTGGGCGGGCGGATCGTCGGCATAGAGCAGGCCGCGGACGATGTCACGCGCGACCAGCGGGGCCAGGCAGTAGGCGCCGCGGGTGTCGTCGAGGGGCTTGTCGGTGTCCGTCCCGGCCCCGTAGGCCAGCTGGAGATCGCCGTGGGCCACGTCGTAGAGGGTGGAGCCGGCCCGGTAGTCCCGCGGGTCCACGGTGTGGGTGACCTGTCCCATCGCATCGCACTCGAGGCGCCGGACGATCTGGCTGTCCGGGAGTACGTCGAACAGGATGACGCGCTTGAACTTGAGGGCCTCGACCACGCCCCGCAGGACCATGGAGAGGATGTCGTTGATGTCCAGGGTGGAATTAATTGTCGAAAAGACCTGCTGTAACACGAACAGCTCGGAGTTTTGTTGGGCATACTCGTCACGCTCCGCCTCAAGCAAGACGATGCGTGTTTTGAGCCGCTCGATCTCAAGCACGAGTTCGGCGGTATCTCCCCCAGGGGACAGGTTAGAACCCATCGTTTAAGGTAACGTCCCGCTTTCCACTTTTCTTTAGCATTCCGCCATAATTTAGGGGCAAGTGAACCAGTTCGTCCACCTCCACGTCCATTCCGAGTACTCGCTGTTGGATGGGGCCTGCCGCGTCGAGTCGCTCTGCCAGCGGGCGGACGAGGGCGGCTCCGGGGCGGTGGCGCTGACCGATCACGGCGTTATGTACGGAGCGATGGAGTTCTACTACTCCGCCCGGAACCACAAGCTCACCCCGATCATCGGTTGCGAGGCCTATATCGCGCCGCGCGGCCGGTTCGACCGGAGCGTCCGGGACGAGGCCCACGTCACGCTGCTGGCCGCCGACCTGGTCGGCTATCGCAATCTGACGGCGTTGATCTCGAAGGGATTCCTCGAGGGCTACTACTACAAGCCGCGGATCGATCTGGATCTGCTCGCGAAGCATAACGAAGGGCTGATCGTGCTCTCGGGCTGCATGTCGGGCTTGGTCGCGGCGCCCTTGCTCAAGAACGACTACGATACGTCCAAGAAAAACGCGCAAATCTTCGAACAGATCTTCGGCGACCGGTTCTACATCGAAGTGATGCGCCACGGCATGCCGGAAGAAGAGATCATCAACAAGGGCCTGATCCAAGTCGCCGGCGAGTTGAACATCCCGATCGTCGCGACCAACGATTCGCACTATCTCGACAAGCGCGACGCGCCCGCACACGACGTGCTGCTCTGCATCGGCACGGGCAAGACCGTCGCCGACACATCGCGCATGAAGTTCTACTCGGACCAGTTCTACGTCAAGTCGGCCGACGAGATGTACGAACTCTGGGCCGACCTGCCCGAAGCGTGTGCGAACACCGTGAAGATCGCGGATCGCATCGACATGCGCTTGCCGGAGAAGATCTTCCACCTGCCGTCCTACCCGGTGCCGCAGCCGGAGCCTCCGACTCCGGACGAACTGACCTCGGACCAGTATCTGCGCGAGATCACGGAAGCGGGCTTGATCGACCGCTATGGCGCGGAGCGTGCTTCGACCGATACGGCCCTGCGCGAGCGGATGGAGTACGAACTCGGCATCATTACCACGATGGGCTTCGCGTCGTACTTTTTGATCGTCTGGGATTTCATCAAGTACGCGCGCGATCACGACATCCCGGTCGGCCCGGGCCGCGGCTCGGCGGTCGGTTCGGTCGTCTCGTACTGTCTCAAGATCACCGACCTCGACCCGATCAAGTTCAACCTGTTCTTCGAGCGCTTCCTCTACCCGGACCGGATCTCGATGCCCGATATCGATACGGATTTCTGCGTGGAGCGGCGCGACGAAGTGATCGCCTACGTGACCGAAAAGTACGGCAAGGACCGGGTCGCGCAGATCGTGACGTTCGGAACGATGGCCGCGCGCGCGGCCGTTCGCGACGCCGGCCGGGCGCTCGGCGTGCCGCTGCCGGAGGTCGACAAGATCGCGAAGCTGATCCCGTCGGGCCCGACCGGCCTCTCGATCGCCGCAGCGATCGAACAGATCCCCGAACTGAAGGTGATCTACGCGTCGCGCCCCGACATGCGTAAGCTACTCGACACGGCCGGCGATATCGAAGGATTGGCGCGCAACGCGGGTACGCATGCGGCCGGCGTCGTGATCTCGGCCGGGCCGCTGATCGACTACGCGCCGCTGGTGAAGTTCGGCGACGGCGGCGTCAACACGCAGTACGACATGGAGTGGGTCGAAAAGATCGGGCTGCTCAAGATGGACTTCCTCGGCCTGCGCAACCTGACCGTGATGGATGCGGCCGTCAAGGAGATCCGGCGCACGGTCGACGGCACGTTCGAACTTGCGAAGATCGCCGACGACGACAAACGAACGTACGAGATGCTCGGACGCGGCGAGACGATGGGCGTCTTCCAGCTCGAATCCGACGGCATGAAGCGCGTCTGCATCGAGCTGCAGGCGTCCAGCCTCAACGACATCATCGCGCTGGTCGCGCTCTATCGCCCAGGTCCGATGGACTGGATCCCGCAGTTCATCAGCAGCAAACACGGACGCACCAAGGTGAAATACCTGCATCCGAAACTCGAACCGATCCTGAGCGAAAGCTATGGGATCGCCGTCTATCAAGAACAGGTCATGCAGATCGCGCGCGATATTGCCGGCTTTTCGATGGGCGAAGCCGACGAGTTGCGCAAGGTGATGGGGAAGAAGCAGAAAGAAAAGATCCCGGCCTATAAGAAAAAATTCATCGAAGGGGCGTTCGTTACGTCGGGCATCGAGAAGAAGCTGGCCGACGATCTTTTCGCCTTCGTCGAACCGTTCGCAGGGTATGGGTTCAACAAGTCACATGCGGCGGCGTACGGTTGGATCGCGTATCAGACCGCGTTCCTCAAGGCGAACCATCCGCTCCAGTATCTGAGCGCGCTGATGACCTCGGTGCGCGATAAGACCGACAAGCTCGTCGAGTACATCGACGAGGCGAAGAAGATCGGTATCACGGTGCTACCGCCCGACGTCAACCTGTCACTCGTGGATTTCGCAGTCGTCGGCGAGACGATCCGCTTCGGTCTGGCCGCGATCAAGGGCGTCGGTGAGAACGCGGTGCGTTCGCTCATCGATGCGCGCGACCGCGACGGTGCCTTCGCCGACCTCTTTGACCTGGCCAAGCGGGTCGACTCCAAGCAGGTCAACCGGCGCGTCTTCGAAGCGCTGATCAAGTGCGGCGCGCTCGACGAACTGCCGGGCAATCGCGCGCAGAAGCTCGACGCGGTCGATGCGGCGATGGATATCGCGGCGCAGGCGACGCGCGATGCGGAGACCGGCCAGTTCTCGCTCTTCGGCGACGCCGCCGAGCACGCACCCTCGCTCGTCCCGTCGCTGCGCCCGATCCCGGCGCCGTCGAAGGGCGAGATGCTGCAATGGGAACGCGAGACGCTCGGCATCTTCGTCTCCGGACACCCGCTTGCCGAGGTGCAAGAGTCGCTGGTCCGTGGCGGCGCGACCCCGCTCAAGGATCTGCGCAACGTCGATGACGACGCTGCGGTGACGATCGCCGGGCTGGTGACGGGCGTGCGCCGGACGATGACCAAGAGCGGCACCCAGATTCTGATCGCGCAGCTTGAAGATACGACCGGCAGCGTCGACGTGATCGTGTTCGCGAAGCTGTATCCGCAAGTACAGGCGCTCTTCGAAGCCGATCGCATTCTTGTCGTCAAGGGCCGCGCGCGCCGGCGCGAACGTCCCGGGAGCACGCCGGGCGAGGAGACGCCGCTCGAGCAGTCGGTTAGCGCGAACGAAGTCTCGGCCTACCTCCCGTCGTCACGCGTCGACGTCCCGCTCAAGCCGCGCGGCTGGCACGTGACGGTCGCCAAGCGCGATCAGGTCGACCGGTTGGGCGCCTTGCTCGACGAGTGGCCGGGCGACGTGCCGGTGGTCATGCATGCGGGTGCGAAGTGGCAGCAGATGGCGCGCTCGATCTCATCCGACCCACGCGTGAAGGGCGAACTCTCCCGTATCGTCGGCAACGACAACATCATCGAAGGAGCCCCATAAGCGTGAGATTGCCACCCGGAGTGCGCGACTGGTTGCCGCAAGAGTTCGCCTACAAGCGCGAGATCGAGGAGAAGATCCGCGAGGTGTTTCGCTCGTGGTCGTACTCCGAGATACTCACGCCGACGTTCGAATCGACCGAGGCGCTGCAACAAGGCTTGGGCGAACGGCTGATGCAGCAGACGTTCCGGTTCAACGATCCGCTCGGACAATCGCTCGCGCTACGAACCGAGATGACGACGCCGATCGCGCGCGTGGTCTCCGCGCGCCTGCGCCACGCCTCGCTGCCGCTCCGGCTCTCGTACGTCGCTCCGGCGTTTCGTTACGAAGAGCCGCAGCTCGGACGGATGCGCGAGTTCACCCAGGCCGGCGCCGAGTTGATCGGCGCGGCCGGTTCCGGCGCGGACTCCGAAGCGCTGTTGATGGCGATAGAGACGCTCGACGCGGTCGGGCTCAACGACGCGCGCTTCGATATCAATGACGCCGCGATCGTCGACGGTGCGCTCAGCGCCGCGGGTCTGGCCGGCGAAGACGTGCTGACGTGTAAGGAACTGATCGCGGACCGGAACCTGGTCGCGCTGCGCGCGTTCTCGGATGCGCGGGGCGGCGAAGCGCTCGAGACGGTTCTCCGGCTTACGATGACGCGCGGCCGCGACGAAGTGCTCGGCTTGGTCCGTCCGATCTGTCGCACGCCCGAGTCGCGCGCCGCGCTCGCGAGCCTCGAAGATATCCTTGCCCGCGCCCAGCGTCTTGGCTATGCGGACCGGATCAATATCGATTTCGCGTTGCTCCGCGATCTCCAGTACTATACCGGCTTCGTCTTCGAAGGCTACATCGACGACCTCGGCTTTTCGCTCTGCGGCGGCGGCCGCTACGATGGTCTGCTGCCGCGCTTCGGCTACGACGTTCCCGCGGTCGGCTGGATGGTCGGCGTGGAACGGATCCTGCTCGCGCTCGAACGCCGCCGCGCCGACGAGCGCCCGCGCAACGAAGTCGACGTGTTGGTCGGCGGCTCGGATGCCGCGGCCAAAGCGGAACGCGCGAGGGGCCAACGCGTCCGGCTCGACACGCGCGATCTGAGCCGCGAGGACCTGCTCGCCTACGCGCGCCACAAGGCGATCCCGCGCGTCCTCCTCGGAAAACCTGACGGGAGCGTAGAAGAAGTGCGCGTGGAAGCCGACCAGGAGGCGCAATCATAGCATCGCGTCTGACGATTGCCGTCCCGAAGGGCAGTCTCTATCCGGAAACCGTCAGCCGACTCGCGGCTGCGGGCATCGTCGTGCCCGAGAACGTCGGCCGGCGTCTGAACGTCCCGTCGCTCGACGGGAGCGCGAACCTGTTGCTGCTCCGCGCGAGCGACGTGCCGGCCTACGTAGAGTTCGGCGCTGCCGACTGCGGCATCGTCGGCAAGGACACGCTCTGGGAGTCGGACCGCTCGGTCAGCGAACTCGCGGACCTGAAGTTCGGCGCATGCCGGTTGGTGGTGGCGGCGCAGCGCGCCGACGGCTACCACGAAGGCGCCCGCTATCCGACGTTTCTGCGCGTCGCGACCAAGTTCGCGCGCTCGGCGCAGACGTATTTCTCCGAACGCGACTTGCCCTGCGAGATCGTTGCGCTACACGGCTCGGTCGAACTGGCGCCGCTGGTCGGGCTGGCCGACGTGATCGTCGATCTGGTCGCGACCGGCGGCACGCTCGAGGCGCACGACATGGTCGAGATCGATCAGATCGGGGAATCGACGGCGCGCTTCGTCGTCAACCAGGTCCGTTTCCGCGCGAAGTACGACCGGATCATCTCGTTGCTGCAGCGCCTGGAGAACGGATGATCGAGGTCGTTCGCGCGTCCGACCGCGTGGCGCTCGCCGCACTCTATCGCGGCGGCTGGGATCCGGCACCCGAGGTGGTCGACGGCGTCCACGCCATTCTGGCCGACGTCCGCAAGCGCGGTGACGTCGCGCTCGAGGAGTATACCCGTCGCTTCGACGATCCGTCGGCGGACGCGGGCAGACTGCGCGTCGCGATTCCGATGCTCGAAGAGGCGCGGCGTTTGGTGCCGCCCGAGGTGGCGGCGGCGATCGAACTCGGACGCGAGCGGGTCGCGTCGTTCCATCGCCGGCAGCTCTACGACGACATCGGCTACACCGAGAGCGACGGAACGGTCTACACGTTCGCGCGCGTGCCGCTCGGTGCGATCGCGGCCTACGTACCGGGTGGCTCCGCACCGCTGCCGTCGTCGGTCCTGATGACGACCGTGCCGGCGAAGATCGCGGGCGTCCGGCGCGTGATCGTGTTGACGCCGCCGCAGCGCGACGGCGGCGTTCATCCGGCCGTCCTCTTCGCCTGCAGTCTCTGCGACGTGGACGAACTCTATGCCGTCGGCGGCGCGCAAGCGATCGCGGCGGCGGCCTACGGGACCGGCTCGATCGCGGCGGTCGACAAGATCGTCGGACCCGGCAACGTGTGGGTCACCGAAGCCAAGCGCCAGGTTTTCGGCACCTGCGCGATCGACGGTTTGGCCGGCCCGAGCGAAGTGTTGGTCGTCGCCGACGACGACGCGAGTTCCGAGTACGTCGTCGGCGAACTGCTCGCCCAAGCCGAGCACGATCCGCTCGCGCGGGTCGCGGTCGTCTCGGAGTCGCGCGCCTTGCTCGAAGCCTGCGCGCAGTTGCTCGACACGCTCGACGTCGCGACCTTGCCGCGTGGCGAGATCGTCGCGGCCGCGATCGGACGCGGCTGCTGGCTGATCCACGCCGCCTCGCGGGCCGAAGCGATCGACGCGATCGACCGGTTCGCACCCGAGCATCTCTCGTTGCAAGTACGCGATCCGGAGAACTACCTGCCGCACGTCCGGCGCGCGGGGGCGATCTTCGCGAACGCCGACACGCCGGTCGCCTGCGGCGACTATCTGGCCGGGACGAACCACGTGCTGCCGACGTCGGGCGCGGCGCGCTTCTCGTCCGGGCTCTCGACCGCCGATTTCCTGCGTTCGTACACGGTCGTCGCCAACAGCGCCGCGCGCATGCAGGGCGACGCCGCCGCGCTGGCCGCGTTCGCCGAGTTCGAAGGCCTCTCTCAGCACGCCCAGACGGCGAGGATGCGCGCACGTTGAGCAAGTTCCGTTTGGTCGCCTTCGATCTAGACGGGACCCTGATCGGCCGCGATGCGACCGTACGACCGCGCGTGGTCGCCGCCATCGAGCAGATGCGCGGACGCGGTATCGCGGGCGCCATCGCGACCGGGCGCATGTATCGCAATGCGGTGCCGTTCGCGAACGGCTTGAGTTTCTCGGCGCCGGTGATCTGCTATCAAGGCGCGGCCGTGGTCGATCCCGGCAACGACGAGATCCTCCGCGAAGATCCGCTGGCCAACGAGCCGGCGATGGAAGTCGTACGTGCGGCCCACGAGTGGGGCGCCTACGTCCAGCTCTATCGCGACGACAGCTATTATTGCGAAGACGCCGACCGGTTTGCGAAGATCTACGAACGCGTCTCGGGCGTTCGGCCGATCGTGGTGCCGTCGCTCGAAGAAGCCTTTGCCGGGCGCCCCTCGACCAAGGCCGTGCTCGTGGTAGACCCGGCCGATGCAGACCGGTACGCCGTCATGTTGCGCGAGCGACTGGGCGCGACCGCCTACGTCACCAGGAGCTATCCCGAGTTCGTCGAGGTCATGAATCCGGCCGTGGATAAAGGCGATGCCCTGCGCTTCGTCGCGAAGCGGCTTGGCATCTCGATGGAGGAAGTCGCCGCCGTTGGGGACGCGTGGAACGACGTGACGCTGTTGCAAGCGGCCGGCTTCGGCATCGCGATGGGCTCGGCTCCGGCCGAACTGCTCGAGGTCGCCGATGCGACGGTAGCCGATCAGGAACACGACGGCGTCGCCGAAGCGATCGAACGGTACGTGCTCGCATGAGCCGTCGCGATACGACCCCCAAGCGCCGGAAGAAGTCGGCCGCATCGAAGTTGAGCCGGTTCTGGATCCTCGCGCTGGTCGTCCTGGCGCTTGCGGCGATCGGCGGTTATTTCGCGGCGACGTGGCCCGGCTTCTACCCGTCGAAGATCGCGGTGACCGGAAACGACGCGCTGGTACCGTCCGCGCAGGTCTTGGCTGCGGCGAAGATCGATCCGTACCGCAACGTCTGGTTGCAGAACACGCACGCCGCCGCCGCACGTGTCGAGGCGATACCGTACGTCGCGACCGCAACCGTACATCGAACGCTTCCTGCGGCCGTGACGATCGCCGTCACCGAGCGTACGCCTTGGGCGATCGTC
>JBBRTL010000043.1:0-15240 GCA_038244445.1 Vulcanimicrobiales bacterium | reverse complement strand
CTCGACGTAGAACTTCACGACGCACGACAGGCCCGCGCCGGCGATCGCGAGATTGCTGCCGGTGACGACGGTGTTGCCGCCGGCGCCGGAGAACGCCACCGCAGGCGTGCCGCCGCAGCCCGTGAACGTCGGCGCGTAGATCCCTCCGGACGTCACGGCCACGAGCGGCAGCGGCGAGGTCGGCAGGTTGTCGATGAACGACCCCCCGCTCATCCCGGTTCCGCCGATCTCTTTGAACGTCATCGTGACCAGGTCGGGCGTGTTCGCGCCGACCTTAGCGGTCCCGAACGCCTTGGTCATCGTGAGCGTGCCGCCGCCGCCACCGCTGCTGACGATGGAAAGGTTGGCCGACGCGGCGGCCGATGCGTTGACCGGACCCCCTCCGGCCGGCGTCCCCGTGAAGTTCGTAAGCGGGATCGTATTGGTCTCGGTGCCGATCGGCTCGGCGGCCGGAACGTCGACGGTTACGACGATGCTACAGAGCCTGTTGGCGGGCAGCGTACCGCCGGTCATCGTGATCGTATTCGTGCCCGCACCGGTGAGCGTGCCGGTACAACCGACGCCGGTGATCGTCGGAGCGGGCGCGGCCGCGATCGTCAGGCCGCCCGGAAGGGTGTCGCTCTCGGACGCACTCCCGATGGCGGCGTCCGTCAGGACGTTCTGCATCTTGATCGTCAGGACGCTCGTGCCGCCTTGCGCGACCGGGCTGGTCGCGAACGACTTCGTGACGGTCGGCGAACCGGCTTGGAACTTCGAGGTCGTCGAAAGTGCCGCATTGTTGCTCGCGCCCTGATCGTCGGTGATGCTGGATGCAGCGATCGACCAATTGACCGTCGTCGTAACGGGGGCGGTGATCGAGACCGAGATCGTGCACGTTCCGCTCGCCGGGATCGTCAGACCGCTGGTAACGACGGAACCGGAGCTGAGGGTCGCGCTACCGCCGCAATTGGTGCTCGGCAGACTGAGCGTATACGATCCCGCCGAGTTTCCGGCGATCGTGAACGCCGCATTGGTGATCGCGATCGCGTTTGCGGCATTGGAGGCGGTAAACGTGATGACCGACGTCTGGCCGTTCTGCGTGACGGTCGGACCGGTCGTGGTCAGGGCCAGATTACCGCCCGTGACCTGCAAGGTCTGAACGATGTCGCTGATCGGCCCGCCGAGACTGGTGTTGACGTCGGTCGCTAGGATTTTGTTCTGGTAGTTGCCGAGCTTGGCGCCCTGGACCTTGAACGTGATCGTGCAGCTACCCGGGACCGACGAACTCGGGGCGATCGGAATCGTGCCGTTGTTCATCGTCACGACTTGGCCGGCAATCGTCGGGGTGCCGCCGGCGCAGGTGGTCGAGAGCGCGGGCGATGCGGCGATCAGCCCGCCGCCGCTCATCGTCCCGACATCGTCCTTGAACGCCGTGATCGTAGCCGACGAGAGCGTCGAGTTGTTCAAGAACTGAACCGTGACGACCGAGTTTGCGCCGAGTGCGACGCCGGTCGGCGAGAACCCCTTGTTGACCTGGATCGTAGCCGCATCCGCGACCGCGGTGAGCGCCGCGAACGCGACCAACGACGAGAGCGCGTACGATAGCGCGCGCTTCCAAACAAACGAAGTCATCTAGTGTTTCTCGTCCTTGCCCCAGCCGAAGAAGCGATCGATATAACTGCTCATCGTGACGTAGAATCCGCGATGCGTCGGATTCGGCGCGACCGACGGATCCGCGAACCCGCTGAATGTGTAGCCGGCCGCGACCCGCAACGTGCCGCCGACACGATAGCCGACTTCGGCCGCGAGCCCGGTCGCCCGCGACGACACGATCGGCGCGATGTCGCTCCAGTGTCCTTCGATCCCGAGGTCGAGACGCGAGCCGATGCGCTGATCCCCGCGCACGCCGAAGATGAACGTCCGAGGCGCGAAGTAGTTGTCGCCCGTCAGTTTGTAGGCGACGCTTCCGGCCCATTCGGTGCGCGTGCTCGATCGATAGAGTTCCTGGACCTGCGCGACGTTCGAGACGTAGGCATCGTAGTTGGTCAGATTCGAGTCGACCGTGTCGACCGAGACCAGCGTGACGTAGCGATCGTTCCGCGAAGGACGATAGGCGAGCCCGGCTCGCGTCCGGCTATCGGTCACCCCCGACGTGAACGCGCCGGTGTAGCTGCCGAAGAGGGTGACCGCCGGCGAGATCGTCCCGGCGGCGCCGATCTGCACGGTGCTTCCCGCGGCGTAACCGGTGCGGAACTGCACCTGACCCGACGCGTGGAACGACGGGATGCTGTAGTCGAGCGATGTCCCCGCCGCCATGAAATACGGACTCGCGATCGGGATCTGGGATGCATAGAGCGCCTGCCCGACCTGCAAGAAGAAATTGCCGCCCAAGCGATCGGAGATCTTTACCCGCTCGCGCACGCCGATCGCGTCGAACAGATCGGTCCCGGTATCGGTGTGATCGACCGAGTAGCCGGTCGAGTAGACCGCGTTGCCGACGGTCTCGTCGTAGCCGATCATGGTCTGCGATTTGGCGGTCGCCGCAAATCCCGCATTGATCTGCGATGCGGCGAAGGTCGCCGCCGGCACATCCTGCCAGAGCTGACGGATGTAGGCCTTCCCGTTGGGTCCGACGTCGACGGCCAGTTCGGCCGAGGTCTGCGGCGGCGAGTACGGGTCGATAGCGCCCGCATTGAAGTTGCCGATGTGATCGAGCGTGAGCGTGGCGTGGGGTGCGAACTTCCAGGTCGCGCCGACATCGCTCTGAATCGCATGTCCCTCGCCGGGGCGATAGATCCCGATCGGGAACATCGGCGGAAGCGTTCCATACTGACCGGGCGGCAGGCTCGGATCGACCGGGACGAAGTTCAGATTCGGGGTGCCGTTGGATGCGGCCGCGTCGACCGCGACGCCGACATGATACTCGAGGCGCGCGTTCGGCCTGACATGCAGGGCGAGCGCTCCGTGCGAATCGCTGTTCTCGATCGTCGCCGTATTGCCGAACGCAGGCAAATCGTTCTTGGCATACAGATAGTCGGCGGTCAGCAAGGCGATCTTGCTCAATGCGAAGGTCGCGTGTGCACGATACGAGGTCAGGCCCGGTGTCGAGTACCCGCCGAGCGCGTTCTGATAGCCGGCCGAGGTCTTCGTGTACGCGGCCGAGATGCTGGCGCGGGTCGAATGCGCGTCCAGCCCCACGTCGTATGCATCGCCGCCGCTGCCGTACGAGACGTACGAGGAGGGGTCGACACCGTAGGAGTGTTCGTGGCTCGCCGTCAGGCTGACGTTCTTCGAGCCGAGCGCGAGCGATTCGCCGAACAGGCTGAAGCTGCCGGAACCGTAGGCGTCGTTGAGATACCACGCGTTGGCGTGCGAGGTCGGCGAGATCGTCCAACGACCGCTCGCACCGGCGACGTTGGTGCCGGTGCCCTGGCCGCCGTACTCGTACTGCACGGTCACGATCTGCGGATTGAACTGGGCGTCGTACGGCAGCAGGATGTTGGTGAAGCGGAGCAGTCCGCTCGCATAGTCGAGGACGTAGTCCGAACCGCGCACGAGCGTCTGCTGCGAGAGCACGGCGCCGGTGCGACGATCGAGCACGGCCAGGATCACCGAGTCGCTGCCGACCACGATGTCGGGGCGCAGGACCTGCGACGCGATGCCGAGGCCGGTCGGCGAGAGCACCCGTCGGTCGTACGCGATCTGATTGCGCGCGCTGAACCCGTCGAGCGCGACGGAGTTGCCTTCGAGGTGCACGTGCGCGCCGTTGAGGAGCATCGTGAACCCGCCGGCCGACGGAGTCGAACCGGACGACGCGTAGTATTCACCCCAGAGCGCGCTGGAACGGCCGTTCTCGACCCGCCCGAAGAGCCGGTTGAGCGAGAGCGCATCGTCGCGGCGGATGCTGGAATCGCCGTAGGTCGGGAACGGGCGGTCGTCCGGGTTCTGCGTGTACGGTCCCGAGATCTGGGTCTGCGAGAGCGAGTCGGCCGAATCGTACGCAAACGTGCCGTTGGTGTTCCGCGAGATCTCGCCGGTCGCGAAGATCGAGGTCGCGCCGCGACGGGTGCGCCAGCCGTTCGGGCCGTTGTCCGGCATCTCGATCGGGCCGGGAACCGCGCCGATCCCACCGGTCGCGAAGCCGACCACCAGCGGGCGCCGCACGCCGGCCACGTGGGTCAGCCGGACCGTCGCAACGCCGGCGGTGCCGGCATCTAGCTGGAGGACGACCGGTCCGTTCGGGCCGCGGGGCTGGAGCACCGGAGAGATCGTCCCGTCGGCGGCGACCAGGCAGCGGACGCTCGCGAGGTCTTCGGCAAAACGGGCGCCGCCCGAAACGATGCTGACCGAAATGGGCACGCCCGCGGCCAACTGGGTCCCGTCGACGCTCAGCCGCAGGACGACCGTCGTCGGTCGGGTCCCGCCGAGCGTCGTGCCCGATAGAGGGTCAACCGTAAGATGGCGCACCGACGCGCCGGCGTCGGCACCCGCCGGCAACGGAAACAACGACACGATAAGAGCGAGGCATACAATGACACGCAGCCGCGAGACCCACATGGCAAGAGCCTAGCAAGGTGGGGCGCACGGCGGAACGTGCAGAGCCCTACTTTACACAATCCCAACATTTCTCGAAAATGAGAGGACGATGAGAGCGCCGCGTCTCAGGTTGACTACGCCAACCCGTCGAGCGTTGCGTACTCATCTTTCGAGAGTTTGAGCGATGCTGCCGCGACGTTCTCGTCCAGGTGCGCGAGCGATGACGTACCGGGAATCGGCAACATCGCGGGCGACCGGTGCAGTAGCCATGCCAGCGCGACCTGCCACGTCGTCGCGCCGTGCGCATCGGCGATCGGTTGGAGTGCCGTCACCGCGTTCACGTCGCCGGCGTCGAGCGGGAAGTACGGGATGAACGCCAGACCGTTACGCTCGCAGTACTCGACCAGCTTCTCGTTCCCGTGGCGATTGCCGACGTTGTAGGGGTTCTGCACCGAGACGATCTCGGCGTACTTCTGCGCTTCTTGCAATTGGTCGAGGGTCACGTTCGAGACGCCGATAAAGCGGATCTTGCCGGTCTCCTGCATCTCTGCAAGCGTTCCGATCTGCTCGGCGAGCGGAACCTTCGGATCCGGCGCGTGAAGCTGATAGAGATCGATGTGCTCGATCCGTAGCCGCTGCAAGCTCTCGTCGCAGCAACGCCGCAGCCGCTCCGGTCGCGCCGAACTCTCCCAGACGCCCGGACCGGGCCGCTCCACGCCGCCCTTGGTCGCGATCACCATGCCCTCGGCGTACGGATGCAAAGCCTGAGCGATCTGCCGCTCGTTGACCTCCGGGCCGTAGGCGTCCGCGGTGTCGATGAAGTTGACACCGACTTCCTGAGCGCGCATCAGCACCGCGAGCGCATTGTCCCGGTCCGCGGGCCAATCCCAAATGCCCGGGCCGCACAGGCGCATCCCCCCGAACCCGAGGCGGTGAACCGGCAACTCGCCCCCCAACTGGAACGTCCCGGCGGCCGAAGCATCAATCGTCAAAGCCATATCCCTACTGTTATACCCCGCGAGCGAGCGTCCCGTGAGAGGCCCACCCGCCCCAGCGCGCCGAAACGCCACCGCTATGCCCGAAGCGACCCAGTCCGCCGCGCTGCCCGAGCTGCGCCACACCGCCGCACACGTTCTGGCCTATGCGGTCCAAGAGCTGTTCCCGGACGCCAAGCCGACCATCGGCCCGTCGATCGAGAACGGCTTCTACTACGATTTCGACCGCAGCGAGCCGTTCACGCCCGAAGATCTCGTCAAGATCGAGAAGCGCATGCACGAAATCGTGCGCAAGAACTACGAGATGACGGGCGAAGCCGTCACGCGCGATCAGGCCGTCGACCGCTTCAAGAGTAACCCGTACAAGGTCGAACTCGCCGAGGGTATCCCCGACGGCGAACCGATCACGCTCTACACGATCGGCGCGTTCACCGATCTCTGCCGGGGCGGCCACGCCCACACCACCGGCGAGATCGGCGCCGTCAAGCTGATGAGCGTCGCGGGCGCATACTGGCGCGGCGACGAGCACAACCCGATGCTCCAACGCATCTACGGCACGGCCTGGCACACGCAAGAGGAACTCGACGCGCATCTTTTCCAATTAGAAGAAGCCGCGAAGCGCGACCACCGCAAGCTCGGCAACGACCTCGATCTCTACACGATCGAAGACGACGCGGGCGCGGGCCTGGTCTTCTGGCATCCCAAGGGCGCGATCGTCCGCGGGATCATCGAGAACTTCATCCGCGAGGGTCTGCGCGAGCGCGGCTACCAGCCGGTCGTCACGCCCCACGTCGTCAGCGAAAAGCTCTACGAGATCTCGGGCCACCTCGAGAACTACGCGCACGGCATCTTCGGCGCGCTCGAGGTCGAAGAGCAGAAGTTCCGCCTCAAGCCGATGAACTGCCCCGGCCACATCCTGATCTATCGCAGCCGCCAGCGTTCGTATCGCGATCTGCCGGTGCGTTTCAGTGAGTTCGGCACGGTCTACCGCTACGAACGTTCGGGCGTCTTGCACGGTCTCACGCGCGTCCGCGGCTTCACCCAGGACGATGCCCATCTGTTCTGCGCGCCGGATCAACTCCAGGCCGAGTTCGAACAGACCCTCGACGAAGCGCTGCGCTTGATGAAAGCGTTCGGCTTCACCGACTTCGAGTACGTCCTCTCGACCCGCGAAGCCAAGCTCCGCGTCGAGACCGACGGCCCCGCCGAAGACGCGATCCGCAGAGCCCTCGAGAAGTTCGACCTGCCGTTCGGTATCGACGAGGGCGGCGGCGCCTTCTACGGGCCCAAGCTCGACATCAACGTGCGCGATGCGATCGGCCGCAAGTGGCAGCTCGGCACCGTCCAGGTCGACTTCGAACTGCCCGCACGCTTCGACCTCAAGTATCGCGGCAGCGACGGCCTCGACCATACGCCGGTGATGATCCATCGCGCCCTCGCGGGTTCGCTCGAACGCTTCTTCGGGATCGTGATCGAGCATTTCGGCGGCGCCTTCCCGGCTTGGCTCGCGCCCGTCCAAGTGGTCGTCGCGCCGATCTCCGAACATCAGCTCGACTATGCGCGCGACGTGAACGCCAAGCTCGAAGCCGCCGGCTTTCGCGCGCATCTGGATGAGAGCAACGAGAAGCTCGGCTTCAAGATCCGTCATTGGAAGACGCAGAAAGTGCCGTTCGTCCTGGTCGTCGGGCGTCAGGAGCTGGCGGACGGAACGGTCAACGTCAACGCGCGCGGCGTCGAAGAGAAGCGCACCGTCTCCGTCGACGCCTTCGTCGACGAACTTCGTCAGATCGTGGAGTCCCATTCGTGAAAAAACGCGCGCTCTTCGTCGCCGCCCTCATGCTAGCCGGTTGCTCCGGCAACTTCGGTAGCGGCGGCAGTAGCATCAATCCGCCCGCACCCAACGCGCCCGCGAACCTCGCGGCCACGCCTGCGGCCGGTGCTGCCACGCCGGCCATCGCGCCGACCGGCGACACCGCGACCTACCCGTTCTCGCAAGCACCGACCGGTCTGCAGTGCCCGACCGTCGCCGGCTTCTCGTGTCTGATCAAGTTCAACGCGCCGGCACCCACCCCGACGCCGACCGCAACGCCCAAGCCCACGAAGTCGACCGGCAAGGGCAAAAAGGCGAAGCCGACGGCGACCCCGTCGCCCACGCCGTCGCCCACACCATCACCGAGCCCGAGCCCGAGCCCGGCACCGAGCGCCGACGCCGCCGACGACGCGTCCGCGAAATCGTCGACTGCTCCGACCGCTTCGCCGACGCCGGCCGGAGCGAACGTCTCGTTCACGCTCGCCGCGTTGCCGAAAGACGCGCCCGCGATGAACGATCCGGATCCGAAGGCGCTCGCCACCACCGCGCTCGTCACGCTACGCATGAAAGCCGATGCCACCATCGTGCTGGACGGCACCGCGATTGCCGACTTCACCCTTCCTAAAGAACAGATCGGCGGACGTTCGTACGCCATCCAGCTCTATCAAGAGACCAAGAAGGGCAAACACACCAGCGATCGGTACGTCGGAACGTTCTCCGACTCGAGCATCGACGGCACCACCTTACGCTTCGTCTTCACACCGCCCAAGCTCCAGATCAAGAAGGACGAGGTCTGGATGTTCGTGCTCTACAGCGCCGAGACGCCCAGCGCGAGCGCGGAACCGTCGCCCGGCGGCTCGCCGGATGCGAGCGCATCGCCCTCGCCGACGCCCTCCGCGACACCCGAGCCGTAACCGGCGATGACCTCCGTCCAGCGCAAGACCTTCATCGCATCGTTCTTGGGCTGGACGCTCGACGCGTTCGACTACTTCCTGGTCATCGTCGTCGTCCCGCATCTCGCGAAGGATTTCAACGTCGACGTCGGTGCGGTGCTGGTCGCGGTCACGCTGACGCTCGCGATGCGCCCGATCGGCGCGCTCATCTTCGGCTGGATCGCCGATCGCTACGGACGCCGCCTCCCGCTGATGGTCGACATCGGTCTCTACTCCGTCCTCGAACTCGCGACCGCGTTCGCCCCCAACCTCACCGTCTTCCTGATCCTGCGCGCGCTCTTCGGGATCGCGATGGGCGGCGAATGGGGTCTCGGCTCGGCGCTCGCAATGGAGTCGCTTCCGGCCAAGAGTCGTGGGCTCTACTCCGGCATCTTACAAGAGGGTTACGCCGTCGGCTACCTGCTCGCCGGTCAGGCCCTCGCGTGGCTCTATCCGATCTCGTTCATCGGCTGGCGCGGTCTGTTCGTGGTTGGCGCGATACCCGCCGTGCTGATCTTCTTCATCCGCGCGCACGTGCCTGAATCGGCGGTCTGGATCGCCGGGAAACACGAACGCCTGAGCCTCGGCCGCGACGTGTTGCTCGCGGCCATCAAGCGATCGTGGCCGCTCTTCCTGTTCGGCGCCGTCATGATGACCGCGTTCAACGCGCTCTCGCACGGCACCCAAGACATCTATCCGACGTTCCTCAAAGTGCAACTCCAGTTCGACCCGAAGGTCGCGGGCAACATCGTCTCGTTCGCATCGCTCGGCGCGATCCTCGGCGGCATCTGTTTCGGCGCCCTCTCGCAACGGATCGGACGGCGCTGGGCGATCGCCCTCTCGGCCGTGGTCGGCGCGCTGGTCGTGCCGCTCTGGGCCTTCAACCACACGGTCGCACTGGTTGCGCTCGGCGGCTTCGCCATGCAGTTCGCAGTGCAAGGAGCCTGGGGCATCATCCCGGCCCATCTGAACGAGATCGCTCCGCGGCTCGCACGCGGCACGTTCCCCGGCTTCGTCTATCAGATCGGCAACCTACTCTCGTCGCCCACTTCACAAATCATCGCAGCCGTGGCGACCGGCGCATTCGCGATCGGCGGCGCGCCGGACTACGCGAAGGCGATGGCCGTCTTCACGATCTGTGCGCTCGCGGCGGTCCTCGTCATCACCCTCCTCGGACGGTTCGTGGTGCCCGAAAATCGCGACGTCGACTTCGCGGAGATCGCTCCGTAAGGGAGAACCGAAGCAGCATGGATCCACGCAACGCATTCGGCGCTTTTGCCGCCGAGGTCAACCGTTTCTGTTCGTCGCCGGCAGCCACCGCAGCCGCATTCGCCTTGGTCGTCGTCTGGGCCGGGTTCGGTCCGTCGACCCACTACTCCACGACCTGGCAACTCGTGATCAACACGGGAACGACGATCATCACGTTCCTCATGGTCTTCGTCCTCAACAACGCCCAGGGCCGCGATACGACCGCTATCAACGCGAAGCTCGATTCGCTCATCGAGTCGATCGCGGCCGCGGACAATAGACTCATCGGGATGGAACGCCGCCCCGTCACCGAGGCCGAGAAGATCCTCGAAGCTGTCGAGGTGAAGCACGAGGACCCCGAACCCGCCTGACGGCTCGTCAACTCGATTCTCTGCTTGGTCTGCACGGTTTTGCGGTATGGTAGCTTCCTGACAGAAAGAGGTACCACATGACTCGCACCCGCGCCATCATCACCGCCTTCGTGGCGGCCCTCATCATCCTGGGCTCGGCCGCCCCGGCCTTTGCCGCCCACACGTTCTACGGCATCGTCCGCCACGTCTCGACGACCAACATCAAGGTCTACAACCCGCAGTCCAAGCAGACCCTGGCCTTCGTGCTCCTGCCGAAGTTCGCCGCGGTCTTCTCCGCCAACGGACGGACCACGTACCAGATGGCCGCCGTCAAGCCCGGCCGTTACGTCGGCATTCTCTACGACCAACATCTGCTCGGCATCCGCCACGCCAATCGCATCTATCTCCTGAACGGCGCGAACGATCGCATCGGTCGCCAGTAACGGGAATGGGCGCGCACGACCTGCGACACCCTGCACATGTACGTGGGAGATCGTCGGGGGCGCAGGCCGCACTCGGGGCTGTTCTTAGGACCGCCCCCGGAACCTGATCGTCAAGATCGCGACGTCGTCGAACGACGCGTGAGAGAGGACGGCTTCGCGCAGTGCGTTCGCCGGATTCGCGGCTTCGGCAACGTCGGCGCGCGCGAGCGCTTCGCGAACCGAGCGTTCGCCCTCGATGACGTTGCGGGTCGCCTCGGTCAATCCGTCGGTGTAGAGGACCGCGATCGAACCCGGCGCGAGGGTGATGCTCTCCGTAGTTCGCGTGGTGCGAATGGGCATCCCGAGCGGGACGCCGTCGGTATGGATCTCGGTCACCGTGCCGTCCGTCAGGCGCACGAACGGCGGCGAATGACCGGCGCTCGAGTACTCCAGCTCGCCGGTGTTCGGATCGAGCACCGCGACGAAGGCCGTGATCAAGATGCTCGCTTCGTATCGCTCGAGCAGGCGGTCGAGGCAGGTCAGCAGCTCGTGGGGTTTCGTCTCGATCAGCGCGAGGGCCCGAAGCGACTGGCTGACCTTCCCCATCCACACCGCCGCATCGAGTCCGTGTCCGCCGACGTCGCCGATCGAGATCATGATTCGACCGTCGTGGATCGCGAACGCGTCGTACCAATCGCCGCCGACCAGATCGCGATCGTCGGCGGCGGCGTAGATCGCGTCCAGCTCGACGTTCTCGTGGCGCGGAAGATATTGCGGTAGCAACGCGTGCTGGAACGTCTGCGCGATGTTATGCTCTTGCTCGTAACGGGCTTCGTCGCGTTCCGAGGCGGCAGTGCTCGCGCGCGAAACCTCACGCTCGTTTGCGATCGCGCGGGCCGCCGACATGCGCAGTTCCATCTCGTCAGTCACGATGGCGGCAAGGGTTACCAACGCTTGCTTCTGGCCCTCCGACGGGATGCGTGGCTCGCGGTCCATAACGCAGAGCGTACCGAGGTTGTAGCCGTCGCGCGTCCGCAAAGGCGCCGCTGCATAGAACTGCAAGCCGAAGGCTCCGGCCACCAGCGGATTCGCCAAAGTGCGCGGATCCGATCGCGCGGCCTCGACCACGTACGGGGCGTCCTGCAGAATAACCGACGAGCACAGGCCCGGGTCGCGCGGAAGTTCGCTCACGTCGCTGAGCCCGTAACGCGATTTGAACCAGATCCGATCCTCGTCGACGATGGTGACGAGCGCGATCGGCGCGTCGAACATCTTGGCCGCGAGTTCCGTGATCCGATCGAACGCCCCGTCCGGCGGCGTATCGAGGATATCGAAACGTCGCACCGCGCATAAGCGGCTCGCTTCGGTCGCGCGACCGTCGGTCGGCGCGTTGTGGGTCATCTCTTGCAAGTGAAACTCAGCCACCGCGCGGATAGAGAGGGGCCATGCTGACAGTCTGGGTCTAGAATCGGCACCTGGCTGTACGCTTTTTACCTACCGCTCGTGAAGCAAGCGGCGTCAGCGCGCGCCGTATCGAGGGCCTACCCCGGTCTCTACGTAGCCTTCGGAGGACGCAACATCCCGCTGAACTGTTCGCGCGCGACTCCGTAGCACTCGCAGGTGCTCTGTTCGAGTCCGTTCCGGTCGAGAATCTGGATCTTGCCGTGACCGTAGTCGATGAAACCCGCGCGCCGTAGGGTGGAGAGCGCGATCGTGACGCCGGAGCGGCGACTCCCGAGCATCATCGCCAGGTATTCGTGCGTCAGGAAGATCATATCGCTGTCGACGCGATCGTTCGACATCAGCAGCCAGCGGCTACAGCGCTCGAACACGCTATGCAGGCGATTGCAGCCGGCCAGCTGGCCGAGAAAGTTGACGTAGCCCTGAAAGAACCGATCCAGCAACGCTCGAAAGTTCGGATTAGCGTTACGCACGCGATGGAACGCTTCGGCGGAGAGCTTGATCACGGTGCCCGGCACCTGGCAGAAACAATCGTTCGCGGTCGTCCGCGCACCCATCAGGAGCGGAACCGCCGAACAGCCTTCGCGGCCGATCGTGCCGACCTCGATCATGCCGCCTTCCTTCATCCGGGTGACGACCGAGAGCACGCAGTCGATCGGGAAGTAGACTTCGTCGATGACGGCTTCCGAGATATAGATCGTGTCCCGGACCTTCAGTTCGATGACCTCGCCCTCGCGGACGAACTCCTCGAGATCGCCCGGCACCAGGCCGCGCAGGATGGCGTTCTCCCGCAACAACTCAAGCGACAGGTCGTCCTTCACACTTTTTTTTTTTGGGGGGGGGGGTCTTCAGCAAAGGAGCGGCTCCAACAAGGTAAATCTTCGAACCGCCCCCTTTGGAAAGTCCGCCCAACTCTCCTGTGTAAAAAACGTACAAACGCTCGATCGATTCAAGCACCTATGCCGTCCCCAACCCGTTGCGTCGAGCGTGCCCTTAGGCATACCACCTATGGGATATGGCAGCCGGAGCGGGGTGCTACGCGCCTTGGCCGAGGCTCTGCAGCGCCTGTAACGACGTCGACCCGAGCGCCGCACTTTCCACGATCTCGAAGAACCTGTCAAATCCTACGAGCCGGAGAAGTCGTGCGTGGTACGGATGAGCGAGGAGCCGGATGCGGCGATCGCCTTCGAACCCCATCGCGTTGCGCAAATGCATGAAGCACCCGAGCGTGCTTGCATCGAAGTAGGTGATGGCGCGCAGGTCGAGCGTCACCCGCTTCATACGCTCCGCCGGCCGAAGCATTGCGGCCACGGCTTCGCGTTTGGAAAAGTCGAGTTCTCCTTGGAGCGTGACGGTCGGCGAATCGATCCATCTGGAGCCGGGACCGGGGCCGCGCGCGGCCCGCGGAAGAGGTTGAATCACTCCCCTAGCCTAGGGAATAGCGTGCCCCGCGTCTGTGCGAATTCAAGCAATGCGACGCGGCCCGGCGTTTTGGTCGATCCGGCATCTTACGCCGCTGTCGGCTTCTCCGCGGCGCCTTCGAGAAAGCCCGCGAACTGTCGGCGAGCGACGCGATAGCATTCACACGAGGTGTCTTCAAGGCCCGTCCGGTCGAGGATCGTAATGCAACCGTGTACGTAGCTGATATAGCCGGCGCGTTGCAGCGTCGATAGCGCGATCGTCACCCCCGAGCGTCGGCTCCCGAGCATCATCGCCAAGTACTCGTGCGTCAACTCGATGCTATCGCTCCCGACCCGGTCGTGCGAGAGCAGCAACCAGCGCGCACAGCGCTCGTACACGCTGTGGAGGCGATTGCATCCGGTGAGTTGTCCGAGGAAATTTACGTAGGCTTGAAGATAGCGATCCAGGAGTGCGCCGAAAGATCGATTGGTCGCTTCGAGGCGGCGAAATAACCGCGCGGGAATCTTGATCGCTTTGCCGGGCACCTGCGAATAGCAGTCGTTCCCGGTCGCGGAACCGCCCATGAGGAGCGGGATTCCCGACATACCTTCGCGCCCGATGGTGCCGACCTCGATCTCCTCCCCGCTCTCCATTCGGGTGACCACGGAGAGCACGCAATCGATCGGGAAGAAGACCTCGTCGATCGTCTTCCCGGCCTGATAAATCACGTCACGCGCGGACATCGCAACCATTTCGCCCTCGTCGACGATCCTGGCTGCATCGGCGCCCTTCAAGTGCGACAGGATCGTGTTGTCGGCAAGCGACCCCAGGGTCAACTTCTCGACGACGGCGGCCGGGACTGCTCGGGATTTGCGGGGCTTGGACAAAGCGAAGTGCTTTCAAAGACGAAGTGTGTCGCAACTTCTATATTTCCCTGAATGAACGCCCGGCAACCATGTAAACGCCGTACAGACGCCTCGGTCTTTTAGCGTGACCATCAAGGATGACCCATCCTGCGTCAAAGTTAGGAACTACTTCATTTCGCACGTTCCGCTCGGGAATCGTATCTTGGATGCGCTTCCGGCTTCTGAATCGGCTTCGCTCCTCCCGACGCTCGAACACGTCTCGCTCAAAGCTTACGACATCGTCTATGAGGCCGGCGAACGGCTGGCGGCCGTCTATTTTCCGACCACCGCCGTCCTCTCGGTGCTCACCGTCATGCGCGACGGCGACGCCGTAGAGATCGGGACGTTCGGGCGCGAGGGCCTCTCGGGAGCCCAACTCGTGCTGGGCGGAGAGACTACCCCCAGCCGGCTGATCTGCCAGGTCCCCGGCGACGCCTATCGCATGTCGGTCGCATCCTTCTTGCACGCATTCGAAACCGGCGCGACCCTCCATCGGCTCGCGACGCGCTATACCGAAGCGCTCTTCAACTTCATGGGACAGTCGATCGCGTGCAATCGCCTCCACGGCGTCAACGAACGTTGCGCACGCTGGCTCCTGCTGACCTACGATCGCGTCGACGGCGATGAGTTCGAACTCACCCAAGAGTTTCTCGCGATCATGCTCGGCGTGCAGAGACCCGTCGTCAGTCTCGCCGCTGCGGCACTCCAGCACGCCGGCTTCATCAGATACCGGCGCGGACACGTCCAGGTCCGCGACCGCGCCGGGCTCGAGTCCGCTGCCTGCGAGTGTTATGGGATCAACGCCCGCGAGTTCGCGCGAATCCTTGCCTGAGGGCGCCTCTGTAATCTAGCGGACGGAAGCGCCCGTATCGACCTGCTATGCATAAAGCGTAGTCTTGCAGGTCGGCGCGTCGCGCCGGCTGGCCGGGACGCCGCAACTACCGCAGGAGCACCTTGACCCGTTCCATCACCGGGAATCGGATTCTCGACAGCATCCCCGACTCCGAGTTCGCCGCACTCGCGACTTGGCTCAAGCCCTCGGCGCTCAAGTCCGGCGAAGTCCTCTACCAGCCATACGAACGAACCGCCCGCGTCTATTTCCCGACCGGTTGCGTGCTCTCGGTCATCACCATCATGCAAGACGGCGGCGCCGTCGAGATCGGGACGGTCGGTCGTGAGGGCATGAGCGGCGCGCACATCG
>JBBRTL010000042.1:0-15335 GCA_038244445.1 Vulcanimicrobiales bacterium | reverse complement strand
GGCCGCCGATGAAGAGACCGGCGAGCACGTACGGATCGCCGATACCGAACGAGACCGGATTGCTCGCACAAGCGGCGTGCGAATCGACGCAATGGTTGGTGAGTTCTTGGATGAACGACGCGAACAGCACGACCGCTGCGAGCGCGGCCGAACCGATGGCGTAGCCCTTGGTGACGGCCTTGGTGGTGTTGCCGACGGCGTCGAGCGGATCGGTGACGTTGCGCACGTCTTCCGGCATCTCGGCCATCTCGGCGATACCGCCGGCGTTATCCGTGATCGGGCCGAACGAGTCGATCGCGACCACGATGCCGGCCATCGAGAGCATCGCCATGACCGCGATACCGACGCCGTAGACCCCCGCGAGCGTGTACGAGACCAGGATGCCGAGCACGATCACGATCGCCGGCAGGGCCGTGCCCTGCATCGAGACCGCGAGGCCCGCGATCATGTTGGTCGCGTGGCCGGTCACCGACGCGGCGGCGATCTTCTTCACCGGCGCGAACTGCGTGCCGGTGTAGTACTCGGTGATGAACGTGATCAGCCCGGTGATCGCGATCCCGACCAGCGCGCAGAAGAAGATCGAGGTCGCGCTGACGGCGCTTCCGGCGAAGACCTGTTGGCTGACGTACCAGAAGCCGATCAGCGAGAGCACGCCGGCCACGCCCATGCCCATGTAGAGCGCGGACATGATCGAGGTCTTGGTGACCTTACCGATGCCGACCAGCATCGTGCCGATGATCGAGGCGACGATCGAGAACGCGCCCAGCAGCAACGGGAACGTGACCGCGCCCGGGATCTTGTCGCCGATGACCAGGTTGCCGAGCAGCATCGCGGCGACCGTCGTGACGCAGTACGTCTCGAACAGGTCGGCGGCCATGCCGGCACAATCGCCGACGTTGTCGCCGACGTTGTCGGCGATGACGGCCGGATTACGCGGATCGTCTTCGGGGATGCCGGCTTCGACCTTCCCGACCAGATCCGCGCCGACGTCGGCGGCCTTCGTATAGATACCACCGCCGAGGCGAGCGAAGACCGAGATCAACGAGCAGCCGAACGCGAGTCCGACCATCGCACCGAGCGACTTGCCGACGTCGCCGGCATTGATGTGGAGCAGGACCATGTAGTAGCCCGAGACCGCGAGCAGCCCGAGGCCGACCACCAGCATGCCGGTGACGGCGCCGCCCCGGAACGCGACGTTGAGGGCCGGCTTGAGCCCGCCACGGGCGGCTTCGGCCGTGCGGACGTTGGCCCGGACCGAGACGGTCATGCCGATGTATCCGGCCGCACCCGAGAGGATCGCTCCGATCAGGAAGCCGACCGCCGCTTCCCAGCCGAGGGGCTGGGGGGCGAAGAAGATGATGATCGCCAGAACGATCGCCACGACCGCCACGGTCGTGTACTGGCGCTTAAGGAAGGCCATCGCGCCTTCTTGGATGGCCGCCGCGATCTCTCGCATGCGGTCGTTGCCGTCGGGCTGCTTGAGGACCCAGAAAATCAGGGCGATGCCGTAGATCACGGCGAGGGCGCCGCCGATCAGGCCGTACCAAATCGCGTTCTGTGCTTCCACTTATTTCCTTACCGTAGGTTGCGCAACGAGACCCAGGGCCCGGCGCACAAGGCGCGGGCGGGTGCTAACCCCGCCAAGTTGGGCCGGAGGGCCCATCGGTCCTGCCGAAGAGCGATGGGATGGAATGGTGGAACGGCGGGAACGCGCCGCTTGTCATCCCGAGCGTCGGGAGCGAAGCGACCAGAGTCGAGGGACCGCCACCGGCAACGCGAAGGCCCGGCCCATGCTAGCCATGACCGGACTCCTCGTACCTACGTCTACGGGAGCGGGTCGGGCGTCAGTGATTCCAGCGCCTCGACGTCGAGAATGTCTTTGTCGCGGCCACTGGCGCGCTTGTTCGCGATGAGCGTCTCGCGCCCGAGTATTCTGACGGGGATGCCGTCGTACCATGAAGGAACGCTCTGCGACCAGGCCTTAGCCCAGTCAACGCCGCTGATTCCGGTCATGACGTCGATACGGACGGGTGCCACCCCGATCTGGAAGATGAGATCGTCGTTCGTGAAATCGTCGGCGGAAACGTCGCCGAGCGGCGCGCCGAACGCCCCAAGGGCGCGATAGACGCGCGCGGCGTTTTCAGGCGTCGGATGTACCCAGATGTCGAAGTCGCCGGTGGCGCGGACGTAGCCGTGAAAGGCCATGGCGTGCGCGCCGACGATCAGGTATTCAACGAACGCGTCGGCGAACGTTTGTAACAGATCGCTGAAGTCGCTGCTGAGATTCATCGCCGCCACGAAGCTTTCCGAGATGGAGCGCGAGGTCCCAGAGGTGCGCCATACGCTCCTCGGGGGTCATCTCGGAGGCCACGAGGCGATCTACTGCGCCGTCGTCGTCGCCGAGCCGGATCTTGCGCACGTGCCACGTGCGGTCGCTACGGGACTGATCCATACCCTGTCGAGCATTCGACGGATTGCCATGTTTTCCGGTATGCGCTAGGCTGGGTTCCCCGCGGGAACCGCCGTGCTTTTGAGCGCGGTTTCAGCCACCGGGTCCGCGCCCAGCCACCATTGGGTCTACAACGCCTCGAATACGTGCGCGTGGTTCACGCTCGACACGTCGAGCGCGATCAGCATCTGGAAGAACCGGCACGGCGCCTTCTTGAAGCCGGGCCAGCAGATCGAGTGGACGATCGATCGCACCACCGAGCTCAAGATCCGCGTCGAGCCCCGCCAGAATGCGGATCGCTCGGGCAACAAGATCGGCGATCTGGATACCATCGAGAAGAGCGCATGGAACAGGCTCGGCAGCTTCGAGACCTCGCTGACCGGGCACGCCGGCGCGTTCCGCCTGCACTGGGGCAAGCCGTAAGACTAGCGCGCTTCTAACGAGAAGGGGGGGGTATGCTCGCATTCATCGATGGTCCCATCCTGATCGGCGCGTTTATTCTGTTCGTGCTCATGGTTGCGGTCACTGTCGTCATCGCGCTCGTCGTGCTGAAAGCTCTTCGGAAGGCGCGGTAGGTGGTGCGGACGTTGCTGGTCGCGATCACCCTAGCCACGGCATTGAGGTCGAACGCCAGTGCGGCTTCGCCGCGCAATATCGACGATCTCTTTTGCGGAGGGACCAAGTCGATGGATCCTACAGACTTGCCGACCTTCTCGCACCCGCAGAAGTTTCTCGTGCGCGGGTCTGATATAAAGATATGGATGTCCTACGGGGCGTACAACGGTTGGAAGGGCGAACCGAAGCCGATGTTTAGGCCGGTTCCCATGCCTTCGCTTGCGTTTCGTCTCGATGGTGGTCCGACAACTACGTTTGGCGCCGACGTCACGAAGCGTAAAGCCGACGGAACGATCGGATTCTACGGCCTGAAACCGGGAATGCATCGGATCGAGCTCGGCATCGTCGTGAATGGGCACCCGCAGCGGCTTTATGCGTACTGCATTCGGACGCCCGCGAACTTTACCGCAACGGGGTACTGATGCGGCGCCATGTCCGTCGTCGTCCCTCGACTTCGCTTCGCTACGACAAGGGCGGTCGCGCGCGATGTGCGCACGGCGGCTAGCGTAGGCTCAAGGTATACGTGCGGAACGTGTCGTTGAGTCTGTAGCCGTGGGCTTCGTAGAGGCGTTGGGCTTGGGTGTTGGTGTGGGCGGTTGCGAGGCTCAGGCGCGTCGCACCGACGCGGCGGGCGAAGGACTCGGTGTGGCGTAGGAGCGCGGAGCCGATGCCGCATCGGCGGGCGTTCGGATCGACGAAGAGATCTTCGAGGATCCATGCGTCCGTCATGCCGAGTGTGTCGTACGATTGCAAGAGATGCGCGAACCCGACGATCGCGCCGTCGCGTTTGGCGATGAAGAAACGGGTCGTTCCTTCTTCGAGCAGACCCTCGACGTAGCGGGCCGTGCGGTCCGGCTCGGGCGTGCATTCGTAGAAGACGCGATATGCCTCGAAGAGCGCTCCGAGTGCGCTCGCGTCGCCCGGCTCGGCGTCTACGATCTCGATGGTCTTACTTCTCGATTTCCAGGAAGCGTGCGTAGCTCTCGCCGACGATCTTGCGGGCGGCGGCGGCGTCGCGCCACTCGCCGACTTCGGTGTGTTTGCCTTCGAGGGCTTTGTAGGTCTCGAAGAAGTGGTGGATCTTGCGGAGCGCGTGCGGGAAGATCTGCGTGAAGTTGTGGACTTCGTCGAAGGCCGGCTCGCCGACCGGGACCGCCAGGACCTTGTCGTCTTCCTGGCCGCCGTCGCGCATCTCGAGCAGCCCGATCGGGCGCGAGGCGACCAAGCAGCCGGGAAAGGTCGGGACGATCGTCAGCACCAGGACGTCGAGCGGGTCGCCGTCCAGGGCGAGGGTCTGCGGGCAGAAGCCGTAGTCACCCGGGTAGTAGATGGACGAATGCAGCGCCCGGTCGAGCCGGAAGATATCGAACTCTTTGTCGTACTCGTACTTGTTGCGCGAGCCTTCGGCGATCTCGACGACCACGTTGATCTCTTCCGGCTGGCGGTCGCCGAGCGGAAGATGGAGATAATTGCGGGGTTGCGGTGCTGGCATAGCCGTTGGTTCGCGGCATGGGTGGGGGTCCCTCGACTCTGGTCGCTTCGCTCCCGACGCTCGGGATGACAAGGTCCGACAAGATAGGGTGCGCTCTGCATGAGCCAAGAGGGCCGCGAGGAATGAGGATGCCCTAATGATAGAAGAGGCGGAGCTTGTCATCGTCGGGTGCGGGCCGGCCGGGGGGACGGCGGCGCGGGAAGCCGCACGGGCCGGCATTCGGACGGTCGTGCTCGAGAAAGATACGGTCGTCGGCGCCAAGCGCGTCTGCGCGGCCGGCTTGCGCCCCGGCTTCTGCGAAGAGTTCGATCTGCCGCGCTCGCTGGTGCATTGCGACACGCCCCGCTTCGCGCTCTTCGATGTACAGGGTCGCGAACACGACTTCGAGTTCGGTCCGGGCCATACGTCGACCCGCGAGGAACTCGACGGCGAGATCGGCCGGCTCGCGATCCGCGAAGGCGCCGACGTGCGCACCGGCATGCTCTTCCGCGGACTCCGCCGCGAAGGCGATCGCACGATCGTCGAATACGCCGATATGCAGGGCGGCGAGCATCGCCTGATCTCGGCGCCGAACGTCTTTCTCGCGCAGGGCGCGACCGCGACACTCGACGACGATCCGGAGTACGGTTTCGACGGCTGGCGCGACGGCTTGCTGACGACGCTGCAATACCGCGTCTATCCGGACAAGCCGGTCGACCCGATCGCGTACCGCACGCTCGAACTTCACTACTACCTGGCGCAGGACGGCCGGTTGATCGTCGCCTGGATGTTCCCCAAACGCGACCATCTCGCGGTCGGCCTGGGCGTGCGCGGCAAGATGCCGGGCGGGATGCTGCGAGAAGAACTCAACATGTTCGCAGATCGAGTCCAAGCGCGACTCTATCCGGGCGCAAACGTGACCGTCAAACAAGAGGGACACTTGCTCTACGGGGGCTGGCCGCGCCCGCGCGTCAGCGGCGACGGCACGATGCTCGGCGGTACCGCGGCAGGCCTGGTCGATGCGACCAATGGCGAAGGCATCTTCGAAGCGGCCATGAGCGGCCGGCTCGCGGCTGAGGCGGTCGCGGCGACGCGCGCCGATCCGAGCACCGCGCCCGCGCGTTATGGGAGACACCTCCAGGGGCGCTTTCACGCGCGCCTGAGTCGCCGCGTGCAGTTGATGCATTTCCTGGAGAGACGACCGTCACGCTTCGCGATCCTGTTCGAGCAACTCTCGGCTTCACCGACGTTCGCGCGAGCGTTGCTGCACGAGAATCACGAGCGCACGTTCGGCGAGCGGTTGATCATGGGCGCGCAGGCGATGCAGCTCTTCACCCGCGCGGCCTTCGCGCGATAGATGGCGCGATTCATCGCCGTTCGGTTCGTCCGTCTCATCGCGGTGTTGATCGCGATCGTGGTCGTCTCGTTCTGCTTCATGAAGGCGATCCCGGGCGATCCGGTCGCGATCCGGTTGGGCGATCACGCCTCGCCGGTCGAAGCGGCGGCGCTGCGCGCGTCGCTCGGCCTGGATAAGCCGGTCTACGTGCAACTCGGCATCTATCTGTGGAATGCGTCGCACCTGGACTTCGGCCGTTCGATCGTCGACAACCAGGCGGTGGTCGCGAAGCTCGGCCAGTACTTCCCGGCGACCGTCGAACTCACCATCGGCGCGATGCTGGTCGCGATCGTCTTCGGCATTCCGATCGGCGTGATCGCGGCGCTCAAGTTCCGAAGCTTCGTCGACGCGGCCGCGACCAGCCTGGCCTTGCTGGGCGTTTCGATCCCGGTCTTCTGGCTCGGCTGGATGCTGGTCTATCTGCTGGCCGTGGTGCCCTCGCATTGGGGCTGGGATCTGTTCCCGATCTCCGGGCGGATCTCGCTGCAGTACGCGGTGCATCCGATCACGCACTTGCTGGTGCTCGACGCATTGCTCGCCGGGAACGTGCGAGCCGCGCTCGACGCGCTCTGGCACTTGGTCCTGCCGGCTTTGACGCTCGGCACGATTCCGCTCGCGATCGTGGCGAAGATCACGCGTAGCGGTATGCTCGAAGTGCTGCGCAGCGACTACGTGCGGACTGCGCGGGCCAAGGGCCTGGGCGAATGGGCGGTCGTGATGCGGCACGCACTGCGCAACGCGCTAGTACCGATCCTGACGATCGTCGGCCTGCAGACCGGGCTGCTGCTCGGCGGTGCCGTCCTGACCGAGAACATCTTCGCGTGGCCCGGCGTCGGGCGGCTCGCGTTCGATGCGATCGGTAATCGCGATATGCCGGTCGTCAACGGTTGCATCATCCTTTTCGCCGCGGTCTTTGTGCTCGTCAACGCCGTGGTCGACGTGCTCTATGTGGCCGCCAATCCGCGCATCCGGGTCGGCAACTGATGTCGGTCGGGATCAACGAGAGCGAGTACGGCACGCTGCGCGATATGATCCGCGACCGGTTCGGCATCTACTACGACGATTCGAAGCAGTTCTTGCTCCAGAGCCGCCTGCAGACGCGCCTGATCAAGCGGAGTCTTGGCGACTTCGCCGCGTATTTGCGGTTCTTGCAGTTCTCGCCCGACCGGGAAGCCGAGTGGGACGAGCTGGCCTCGGCGCTCTGCAACAACGAGACGTACTTCTTTCGCGAACGCGCCCAGCTCGAGGTGCTGGCGGGCGAAGTGGTCGACGAGTCGCTGCGCCTGGGGACCCGCCTGCGGGTCTGGTCAGCGGCCTGTTCGACCGGCGAAGAGCCGTTCACTCTCGGGATGCTGTTGCTCCACGGACGTCGGATCTCGCCTTCGATGGTGACGTTGAAGGCGAGCGATCTCTCCCTCAAGGCACTCGGCAAAGCGGCGACCGGGTTCTACCGCGAACTCTCGTTCCGGGCGACGCCGCCCGAGATGGTCCAACGCTACTTCAAGCCGTTCGAGAACGGGTTCTTCATCGGCGACGACGTAAAGCGCATGGTCGAGTTCTTCCGCTGCAATCTTTTGGATGGAGACGCGGTCGCAAAGGCCGGACCCATGGATGCGATTTTCTGCCGAAACGTGTTGATCTATTTCGATAAGCCGACGCAGAAGCGCGTCGCCGAGAACTTCGCGCGCGCGCTCCGGCCGGGCGGCTATCTGTTCCTCGGCCACGCCGAATCGATCATGCGCGTGACGGATCTCTTCGAACCGGTGATCACGCCCAAGGCGATCTACTATCGTCGGAAGGCGCTATGAACCAGGGGGCGGCGCCGCGGATCCGGGTCCTGATCGTCGACGACTCGGCCTTCATGCGACGCGCGCTTGCCAAGATGCTCGAGAGCGATCCGAGCATCGTCGTGGCGGCGACCGCGCGCAGCGGCGAAGAAGCGATCGAGAAGGCGGCCGAGTTCCGTCCCGACGTCATCACGATGGATGTCGAGATGCCGGGTATCGGCGGGTTGGAAGCGGTCCGCGAGATCGCCTCGCACCAGCACGTGCCGATCATCATGGTGAGCGCACTTACGCAAGAGGGCGCCGAGACGACTTTCCGTGCGCTCGAACTGGGTGCGGTCGATTTCGTCGCCAAGCCGGATGCGGCGTACGACAACATCAACGACGTCGCCCGCGACCTGGTCGCCAAGGTGCTCACGTTCGCGCAGCGTACGGTCGTGCCGCAGCCCAAGCGCGCGCTCGAGATCGCGCGGCCCAAACCGCCGCCGCGCCTGCGGATCGCGCGCCGCGCCGGCGTCGAATACGAATGCGTCGCGATCGGCACGTCAACGGGCGGCCCGGTCGCGCTCTCGCGTATCATTCCGCAGTTGCCGAGCACCTTTGCGACGCCGATCGTGATCGTGCAGCACATGCCGCTCGGCTTCACGCGGCCGCTCTCGGAGCGCCTGAACGCGCAGAGCAAGATCAACGTCGTCGAAGCGGCCGACGGCATGCCGCTCGAAGCCGGTAGCGCGTACGTGATTCCATCGGGTCGCCAGAGTGCACTCGAGCGCTCGCACGGGCATACCGTGGTCCGCTTGATCGACGACGACGGCAGTTCGCTCCACGTGCCGAGCGTCGACGTGATGATCGATGCGGTCGCCGAACGGTACGGCGCGCACGCGGTCGGCGTGATCCTGACCGGGATGGGCCAAGACGGCGTCCAGGGCCTGCGCAAGTTGAAAGCCCGAGGCGGCTACGTGATCGGCCAAGACGAGCACAGCTGCGTCGTCTACGGGATGCCCCGCGCCGCAGAGAAGGCCGGCCTGGTCGATCGAGTGCTCCCGCTCTCCGAGGTGCCGGGCGCTCTCTGCGACCTCACTCGCACCGTCTTCGCGGAATCTTAACAGTGCGCACGATGGGTGAGGCCATGGGGGTAGGACCGCTGTGGAAAACCTGTGAATAACGGCGGGGAAGCGCAGAGCCGGGCTGGGCGCGTCGAGGAGCCGAACGTGAAACTGGAGCAGGGCCCGCGCCGATACGTGATCGGTGGGCTGGAGCTTTCGCGGGAAGAGATCGTCCACAAGTATTTGCATTTGGTCAAATACGTCGCTGGCCGCATCTCCGTGAATCTCCCTCCGAACGTCGAGATCAACGATCTCATCAACGACGGTATTCTCGGTTTGATCGATGCGATCGAGAAGTACGACGACGCCCGCGGCGTCAAGTTCGAGACCTACGCGATCACCCGCATCAATGGCGCCATCCTCGACGCGCTCCGTTCGCTCGACTGGGTTCCGCGCGCCGTTCGTCAGCGCGCGCGCGAGCTGGAACGGACGCATCAAGCCCTCGAAGTCGAACTCGGCCGCGCCCCCCGGCCGGACGAGGTCGCCGAGCGGATGGGCCTTACGCCGAAGGAACTCGATCAGCTGCTGCAACGCGTGCGCGGCACCTCGGTGCTCTCGCTCGAAGAGTTCTTGCCGAACGAAAGGGGCTACGAGATCCCGCTGGTCGACACGATCAAGGACGACGAGCACGACGTCACGAGCGAAGTCGAACAGCGCGAGGTCCGCAACTCGCTGGTCGAGGCCGTCGAGAGCCTGCCGCCTCAGGAGCGGACCGTGATCGCGCTCTACTACTTCGAGGGACAGACCCTCAAAGAGATCAAATCGGCGCTCGGCGTCTCGGAGTCCCGGGTCTCGCAGATCCACGCCCAAGCCGTGATCCATCTGCGCCAGCGCCTGCGCGAACTGCGGAACGACCTGGGCTACCGTGAGGGCGATCCGAACGTGAAGCAGAAGTACCTCAGGAAGCCGCCACCCCCGGCCGACGTATAAAGAAGAGGCGTCACATGGCCATTCGACCCGCCGATCTCCAACTCGCGTACCTGGCCACCCCGCAGAGCGCGGCCATCGCGAGCCAAGCCGAGAACGGCCCGCAGATCGCTCAGCAGGCCGCTCAGGCCGCCGTTGCCGCGCAGGTCCGCGAGCGCGAGGAATCGATTCAGGAGAGCCAGGCTCTCGAAGGCAACGTCGTCCGCCCGCGTGGCGACGAGCCGCAAGAACAACCACATCCCGAAGGGCGCGACCGGCGTCAACCCGACGGCGAAACCGCACCGGCCACCGGGCTCGGACTCTCCGGCGACGGCGAGCATTTCATCGACGTCACCGCGTAGGCCGAAGTGTCGTCGATAGATCCCGGGCTGGCAGCTGCGCAGTCGTTGTTGCTCGCGGTCGACGCGGCGATCGCCGACGCGACCCTCAACCTCGGTGCGGCCGGCGACGCCATCTCCGCGCAACTCCAGGTCGGCGATCTCTTTCCCGCGATCGTGCTCGCTCCGCAGGGCGGTACGGATCTGCTCGAGATCTTCGGACAGTCGGTCGCCGCGCAACTCCCGCCCGGAATCCATCCCGGCCAGACGATCCTGCTCCAGGTCAACGGCTTCGACGGCAATCGCATACTGGTCAGCAACTTGGGCGTCGCCGATCCGCAGAATCCGCCGGATCTCGCGCAAGTCGTTGTGCCGCCACCGGCGCCGAACGAACCGCAGATCGTCGCAACCCTGACGACGATCCCACAAGCGGGTCCGCGAACGCTGACGACGCCACCGACGGCGCCGCCGAGCGCGGTCTTCGTGGCCGCATCGGTGCGCCCGGCGCCGACGATGCCGCTACCGCCCGGCGACGATCCGATTTTCGAGATCGGCATCGCGCCGTCGCCGCCGGGCGATGACATCGAGGCCCGGATGGCTGCGACGCGCACCGCACCGCTCGGCCCGCCGCCGTCCGCGCGCCTACCGACCGTTCCGATCTCGACGCGCATCGTGCCCTCGGTCGCGCCGCAGGTCGCACGCGCCCCCCAGAGCGTGCCGCTCGCCGCGTTGCTCACGCCGCGCGTACGCGTTCCGATCACCGCGCGGATCGCGATGCCCGAACAGGCGCATCCCGTTGCGGTCGGGGATGCGGTGCAGAAGATGCTCGCGCGCATCCGCGTTCCGCAGACCTCGTTCGCGCTCGCGGCCGCCCGCATCGCGAACGATGCGGTCGCCTCGATTCCGCGCGCGTTCGCCCGTCTCGAGGCTGCGCTCCCGCGCGAACTGCCCGCCGCCGCGCTTCCGCTTCGCGCACTGCTCTCGTTCGTGTCGAAGTTCGATCTCTCGAATACCGGCGTGCTACCGGAGCAGATCGCGGCATTCGTCTCGCACGTCGTGGACGGTGCCGAAGCAAAACTCGCCGACGCGCTGGTCGCGCACCGCGAGGCGGATGCGCCGTCCCTTCCGGCCCCCGTCGGCCAAGACGCTTCGACGTCCGCGGATCCGCGCGGTCGCGCGTCCGCAACGACGGATGCGATGGCGCGCGCGGTCGAACGGACGGCCGCGTTCGATTTCGACCTGAAGAGCGCGCTCGCGGCGCTCGCCGAGTCGCCGTCGAGCAACTCGTCGCCGGAACTCTCGCGCGCGGTCGCGGATGCGATCGCGACCGCGACCGGCGTTCAGTTCGCCGCGCTCTCGAACATGGCGACCGATCCGAGCGCGATCTCAATCGCACTGCCCGCATTCTTCCATGAGGGCGGCAGGCCCGCGCAGTTGCACATCGATCGGGATGCGCCAGGTGGTCGTCAGCAACTCGACGCGGATAATTTCCGGATCGGCTTCGTGCTCGACACCGGGTCGCTCGGCACGATCGCCATCGACGTCGAGACGGTCGGGCGAATCGTACGCGTCGACGTACGGACCGAACGGGCGCACGCGGCCGACCGGATCAAGGGAACGCTCCCGGATCTGCGCGCGCGCTTCGAACAACTTCGCTATCGGGTCGCCGCCATGACGGCCGGCATCTTGCAGCCCCGGCCGCTTCCGGCCGAGACCCAGCCCGCACCACCGCCGCCGGAGCCGCCGCTGCCGGAGCCCACTCGAACGCGCGGATTGGATCTGCAGGCATGAGCTTCTTCGATTTCCGCAAAGGCAAGAGTTTACGCAAAACGGCCGCGGCGCTCCACTACGATCCGGTCGGGAGCGAACCGCCCGAGGTGCTGGCGACCGGTCGCGGCGTGACTGCCGACGAGATCGTCAAGATCGCCAAGGAGCACGGCATCCCGCTCTACGAGGACGCCGGCCTGGTCGAAGCCCTCGCCCGCCTCGACTGTAGTGCCCACATTCCGCGCGAACTCTACGCCGTGGTGGCCGAGGTCCTGGCCTACGTCTACCGGGTCGACGCGGAGCGAAATACAGACTGAAGAAAAGTGCGCCAATCGAACAGGAGTTCGATTGGCGCACTAGGAAAGGGGGATTCCGTGAGTTGGTTGAGTCGCCTTCGGGCTTCATTCGGCAAAGCGCGTGAGTCTCTCGCCGGGGTCCAATCCCTCGGCAAACAGCGCCGTCCCGTCGATGCCGAGTTCTGGGACGACCTTGAGGAGCAGTTGATCCTCGCGGACTTCGGCGTCCCGACCACCGAGAAGATCGTCGGCGGCCTCAAGACCGTCGCCAAACAAGAACTCTGGAAGACCAGCGATCAGGTCGTCGCGCGCTTCCGTAAGGATGTCGAAGGCTTCCTCACGCTCCCCAACCCGGGTCTGGACCTGACGCAGGCGCCGGCCGTCGTGCTGGTGGTCGGCGTCAACGGCTCCGGCAAGACGACCACCATCGGCAAGCTCGCGACCGC
This sequence comes from Vulcanimicrobiales bacterium, assembly GCA_038244445.1. Taxonomy (GTDB): domain Bacteria; phylum Vulcanimicrobiota; class Vulcanimicrobiia; order Vulcanimicrobiales; family Vulcanimicrobiaceae; genus JALYSX01. The sequence continues at coordinate 2,761 of JBBRTL010000042.1, read as the reverse complement.
GCTGCGCGGTCAAGGCAAACGCGTGCTGCTGGTCGCCGCAGATACGTTCCGCGCCGCGGCCGCCGAGCAGCTCGGCATCTGGGCCGAGCGGAGCGGAAGCGAGATCGTACGCGGCATCGAGGGTGCCGATCCGGCCGCCGTCGTGTTCGACGGCATCGCCGCCGGCAAGGCGCGCAAGGTCGACGTGATCCTGGTCGACACCGCCGGCCGTTTGCAGACCAAGACCAACCTGATGGAAGAGCTGAAGAAGATGCGCCGCGTGATCGAGCGCGAACTCGGTGCGCCGCCGGTCGAGACGCTCTTGGTGGTCGACGGTACGACCGGCCAGAACGCCGTCTCGCAAGCGCGCCTCTTCAACGAAGCGACGGCCTTGACCGGGATCGTCGTCACCAAGCTCGACTCGACCGCCAAGGGCGGCGTCCTGGTCGCGATCGTCGACACGCTCGAAGTCCCGATCAAGTTCGTCGGCCTCGGCGAGACCGCCGACGCATTGCGCCCGTTCGCACCGGCGGAGTTCTTAGAGGCGCTCTTCGATGAAAACGTCGCACCTGTTTAAATTTGTGTGCCACCCCCTTGGCACTTCGCTATGTTTGAGTGATAGGGATAACGGAATCAGTGACTTCCAAGAAAGAGAGTACGACGATGGCAGCGCAGGATGAACGGCAAGTCGCCTTAGGCAACGCCCTAGCTCAGATCGAGAAGCAGTTCGGCAAAGGCTCGATCATGCGGATGGGCGATTTCCAGGAGAGGATGGCGTACGACGTCGTTCCGACCGGATCGATCGCTTTGGATCTCGCCCTCGGCGTCGGCGGATTGCCGCGCGGCCGGGTGGTCGAGATCTACGGCCCGGAATCGAGCGGTAAGACGACCCTCGCGTTGCACGCGATCGCCGAAGCCCAGAAGATGGGCGGCACGGCCGCGTTCGTCGACGTCGAGCACGCGCTCGATCCCAACTACGCCGCCGCGCTCGGCGTCGATCTGGAGAATCTGCTCGTTTCGCAGCCGGATACCGGCGAACAAGCGCTCGAGATTGCCGAGATGCTGGTCCGCAGCAACGCCGTCGACGTGGTCGTGGTCGACTCCGTCGCCGCACTCGTCACCCGCGCAGAACTCGAAGGCGATATGGGCGACGCCCACGTCGGCCTCCAAGCCCGCCTGATGTCGCAAGCCTTGCGCAAGCTGACCGCCTGCATCTCGCGCAGTAAGACCGTGATGATCTTCATCAACCAGCTGCGTGAAAAGGTCGGCGTCATGTTCGGCAGTCCCGAGACCACCTCGGGCGGTCGCGCGCTCAAGTTCTACGCCTCGGTCCGTCTGGACGTGCGCAAACTCGAACAGATCAAGGTCGGTACCGACGTGGTCGGTTCGCGGACCCGCGTCAAGATCGTCAAGAACAAGGTCGCGCCGCCGTTCCGCCAGGCCGAGTTCGACATCACCTACGGTCGCGGCATCAGCAAGATGGGCTCGATCCTCGACGTCGCCCTCGAGCAGAACATCGTCGGCAAGAGCGGATCGTGGTACACCTACGGCGATCAGCGCATCGGTCAGGGCCGCGAGAACGCCAAAGCGTTCCTCGAAGAGCGGACCGACATGGCCGGTGAGATCGAGTTGAAGATCCGCGAAGCGCTCTCGCTCACGGTCTCCAGCAACGGTCACGCCGAAAAGGTCGCGATCGCTCCGGAGTAGGGTCCATGTCTACGGCTTGGGTCTCGGCGCTGCGCATGATCGCGCGCCAGAGACTTACGCAGACCCAAGTGTGGCAGCGGCTCGAACGTCGCGGCTACGAAGACGAAGAGATCCGTGCGGCGGTCGAACGCTGCCGCGCGGAGGGTCTGCTCGACGACGCGCTCTTCGCGCAGCTCTATGTGGCCGGCACGCGCAAGGCCGTCGGCAACGCGCGCATGGTGGCACAACTCGTCCGCAAAGGCATCGATCGCGACGCCGCCTCGCACGCCGTCGGCAGCGGCGATCGCGACGAGCCCACCCGTTGCGGCGACGCGCTCGGCAAACTCTTGCGCACCAAACCCGAGACGAGCTACCCCAGCGCCGCCCGCGCCCTAGAGCGCCTCGGCTTCCCCACCGCGCTCATCTACCGCCAACTCCGCGAACACGCAGCCGTCCACGGCCCATTGGCCGGCATCGAGTTGGAGTAGCAGCACCATCATCCGAGCGTACCTCTCCGCCACGGAAGCGTACCTCTCTTGTCATCTCGAGCCCTTCGATCCGACTCAGGATGGACTCCGCGAAGCGTAGTCGAGGGGCGCCGCCGGCCCTTGCGTTCACATCCGAAGGGCGTCTCCACCGACGTGAGTAACCCGACCCAAGTGAAGACGGCGGCGTGGCCCCTGGCTTGGCGGAGCCTCTTTCGATTCGTATTCTGCTACGTCGCGCTCTTCGCGGTCTATCCCGTGGATGGCATCGTCAATATGCTGTGCCACGATGCCGGGATCGGTTCGGGAGTTGCGGCGCTCCCCGAATCCATTCTCCACGCGCTGATCCCGTGGATCGGCGCGAACGTGCTGCATCTCGGGAACCCCATCACGGTATTCACGAACGGCAGCGGCGACACGACGTTCGATTGGGTACTCGTTGCCACGAACCTCGCCATCGCTGCAGTCGCGGCGATCGCGTGGTCGGTGCTCGATCGTAGGCGTTTAGAATACGAACGTCTCTGGGCGTGGCTTCAGTACGGCGCGCGAATCCTGTTGGCAGCGGAGCTACTCTCGTACGGTCTCGATAAGGTAATGCCGCTGCAGTTCGG